>JAKEIB010000393.1 GCA_022614705.1 Planctomycetota bacterium
GGGAGACGAGACTCTTATGCCGCAACGCATCAAGGAAAGTCTCGTTCGGATTGCCGGCGAGACCGCATCAACGGGGGTAATCACCGAACGTGTTGGGCCGCTCGGGCGTGCGTCACCAGTGCGCGATCCTGAATTGCGTTCCCGCAGCGCAAAGAAGTCATGGCAAACAAGACGTGCGAAGAAAAGTGACAGCTCGTATGATGAGGACCATCACGTTGCGGGTAAGCCGCAGGAGGCTGTGCAGCTATACCGGGCAATAGAGCGGCTTTGCTTTTCGTTCGCGCCATCCGATGTTGTGCGGCGCTATTGGGCAAAGTCCATCAACTACGAGTACGGGAAAGTGTGCTTTTGCAGCGTTCATGTACTCCAAGGTGGACTTCGCGTGTGGCTCAAGCTGAAGTATGCCCACATTGCCAATCCCCCAACCTTTGCGCGCGATGTATCGAACATTGGACATTGGGGATCGGGTGACGTGGAACTTCGCATCAGCAATCGATCGGAACTTGATGCGGCAACCGATCTGATTCGCCGATCGTTTGAAACCATCGAGAAGTAGGAAGGGTTGTGCAAGGTCGGAGTTCGGCACAGATGGCGACGGCGTCACGTCGGCAGCAGACAAGTTAATCCCGCCTGCTCGACGTGGCGGTCGCTGGTGAACGCCGGGTGCCACTGCTGGGTTGCCCAGCAGTGCCGATCACCGCCGTCAGCTTGCGGGCCAAGGAATCACACGGTAAGCAGACGACTAGAGCCCGCCTGTTTGAAATCGCGGTCGCCGGCGAACGCTTCCGTGATGCCCCGCTCTTGCATCACGATGTCGCTCGGCAATGGCTGGCTCTTCCACAGTTATCTCTCAAGTGGCCAAAAAAAGTTGATGAGATTGGACGCCTTTTCGGCTATGGTGGCCTAACACGATGCTGCCGGCGGTGATCTGCCGCCGCTTGCAGCCAGTTCTTTGATAATTCAGCAGTTGCCCCATTCTGCGCTTGCAAACGTCAACAGACGCGAGAGCAAATTCGATCGTTTTTGCGCGCCGGCGATCGATATATGTTCAGCGATTGCCGATGTTTCCGCAGTCGCCGGCGTGCAAAACTCCGAATATTGCTCGACCGAATGTGGGACCCCTATTGCCGTGCAATTTGTAACTCAATCGGCGATAAGGAGTTAGATCGCTGAGAGCAACAGCATGCTATGCAGAATTCAACAGTCCCCGAACGCAGCGCTATTTTGCTTTTCAGACCTCGAAATGCCCGCGCAATTCCCCGAGCCACGTCGGCGGCCGTTGGGCACCTCCAGAGGCAGGCGATTATCGGAAGCGCCGCCTAACTACGAGTGCCATCGCCGCGGCCAGCGCCGCCAACGACGCGGTGGCCGGTTCGGGAACGATTGAAAATGTAATCGTGCCGAATCCGCGCCCGCTTGAGCCGTGGTAGCTCAAAAATGGATTCGGAGACGATGGACTGGAAAATGAGTCATAGGCGCCGATAATATCGAGCGACGTCATGCTCGGCGAAAAGATCGGATCGTTCGTATCTCCCGTGCTGTTCAAGCGCTCGATGACGATCGTGGTTAAATCGACGGCAGCATGGTGGATCGTGTCGACGATGCTGATGTTTTGCGTGGCCTGGGGGCTGCCGGGATTGCCGATGGCCACGAGATTCTGCTCAACCGCCGTCCGGGCGCCGTCGGTCCCCTCGACAATCAGCGCGTATCCTTGCATGGTTGTCGTGTCGAAACCGAACGCGAACCAACTAAAGTCCGGGCCAGTTAACTCGAAAGTCGTTTTCGTGTCGTCGATGGTCATCGTCATCGACATGAATTGTCCCGATGGGATCAATGGCGCGACGGTTCCGGTAGCGGTGGTTGCCCAGGCGGACCCTGGCAAGGAGATAAGAGCAACGAACGTGGCGAACATCGCAATTGACGAAGTGTGAGGCCAATTCATGAGTTAGTTCTCCAGCATTGCACACGTTCAAAATTCATTAGCGTGGGGGGCGGATGACTACGTCGCTTTGAACACAGCGACCATTCTAATACGACGTTGCGGCCTGTCAACAATTTGCGCAAAATACGCGCCGGCGGCGGTATCCCTTAGCCGTAGCCGTGAGCCCACGGTTTAGGACGATGCCCGTGAACTATTTAGCCGATCCACAGTATCATAGGCACATGGCCTCCAGCGAGATTCGATACACCGATTCGCGCAACCTGCCGCTCGAAAGCGTCTTAATCCTTTATCGTGCCAACGGCTGGTCGGCGGCTGAGAAGCCGGAATTGTTGCACAAGGCGCTCCTGAATTCCCATTCGCTCGTCACCGCATGGGACGGCCAGAAGCTGGTTGGTCTGGCCAACGCCATCTCGGACGGCTACCTCGTCGTCTACTATCCGCACTTGCTCGTGCATCCGGATTATCAGCGCCGCGGGATCGGAACACAGTTAATGCAAATGCTGATGGCGCGTTACGACGGCTTTCACCAGCACATGCTGACGGCCGATGGACGAGCGATTGAATTTTATCGCAAGTGTGGATTCGAGCGAGCCGGCCAGACCGAGCCGATGTGGATCTACGCAGGCCGGGACCATGGAGCATCAAATCACGTGTGATAATCCGCGTTGAGCCGCACGTATTCGGCGGTGAGGTCGGTGGTCCAGAATCGTGCGCTTGCCTTGCCTTCTTCCAAGAGCAGCACGATGCTCGTGTCGCGGTCGGCGGCGATGGATTTGGAGACGCTGTCGGGGTTGAAGTCGACTGGCGAACCGCGTTCGTAGAGCAACAGGCCGTTGAGATGGAGCGTGACTCGTGACGGGTCGAACGCCACGCCGGCATAGCCGGCGGCCGAAACAATGCGGCCCCAATTGGGGTCGGCGCCGGCGATGGCCGTTTTCACGAGCGGGCTGTCGGCGATTGTCTTGCTGATTTGTAGCGCATCGGCGCGCGATCGGCAGCCGTGGACTTCGACGGTGATGAGGTGCGTCGCGCCCTCGCCGTCGGCAGGGATCGCTTGGGCCAGGTCTTCGCACACTTCGAAGAGCGTGGTGCGAAAATCTTCGACGGCCTTACCGGAGAGGGGCGGAGTGCTGGATCGCTGCCCCTCCCCTGGCCCCTCCC
>JAKEIB010000394.1 GCA_022614705.1 Planctomycetota bacterium
CCGCTGTTTGAGGCCCTCACCGCCAAACATCAACCGTTTCCAGAATCCTCCGACCCTAACCAACTGAAACTGTTCGACTTATAGCCGGACACTACTGGGCCTAAATACGAATTCGCGTGACTTCATACCCCGCATAACTTGGTCGTTGTGTCAGACAGGAACCGGACGGTGAATTCCGTGCCCGCGACGTGATTCTCAATCGCGGGTAACAGCGTTCTTGACGGCGTCATGTGGGCGTGTCCTGTGGTGGCTACGGCTAGAACGCAGCGCGCTTCGGTAGCGACACACCGAAGCTCAGAAAAAGCAAGTACCAAAAATACCATCTCGTGTGCCTACCCGTGCCATACTCGCTACTATTCGAGCGGACAAATTACACGATGGCGCAAAAGTAATATATACATCAGTACACTTACACGTTATAATGGGCCCGCGTCCAAAGTCCGTACACATCGCGCGTCAATAATGACACGCCGATACGCTCAAGGTGCGCCGTGACTTCAGGGCCGCAACCGGAGGGTAACGCTATGCGCAAATTCGAGAACGTGACTTGCGCAGAGGGACGTACAGTAAACCTGTCCCCTATGTCCCCTTTCGGGAAATACGACGTGGTCAGAAATGAGACAATGCAATTCGTCGGCGATGAAAGTTACGACTTACGACGAGGCGTCCCCCGCCATCGCCAGGCGTTCGGCGATCGGCGGGTGACTGTGGAGCAGGATCACTTCCATGGGGTTTGGCTCCATGTCGGCTTTGTTGAGCCGGGCCAGTTTGTAGAATGCGGTGCGGTAGACGGCCGGTTTTCCCGTGCGGACTAACGCGTAGCGGTCGCATTGGCGTTCGTAATGGCGGCTGATGGCGTTTTGCAGTGGGGCCAGGATGAGCATGAATGCCGTGAGCGTGAACATCACGAGCGGGAGCGCGCTGGTGGGAGCGTCGGCGGCGCTGGGGATGTTGGCCCACCAGGTGATGACTTGATCGAGCAGCCAGAAGCCGGCGAGGCTGGTGACGACGCCGGTGGCGATCATCTTGGGGATGTGCCGGTGTACGTGATGGCCGATCTCGTGGGCGAAGATAACTTCGATTTCGTCCGGCGAGAACCGCTCGAGCAGCGTGTCGCCCATCAGGACGCGGCGCGTGCGGCCGAGGCCGGCCAGCATGGCGTTGGCTTTGGACGTGTCGGCGCTGAGGCCGAGTCGATACACGCCTTCGATCGTGAGGCCCGTGCCGGCGGCGAGGCGTTTCATGCGCTCCAGCAGCTCGGCGTTGTCGAGCGGTTCGACTTTGTAGAACAGAGGCACGATGACGACAGGCGCGAGTTGACCGAGCGCGACGCTGACGACGAAAAACGCGGCAGCGGCGATCAGCCACCAGTACGTGCCGGTGTGCCAGATGATCCAGAACAGGCCGACGTTGAGAACGGCGCCGAGCAGGACGGCGAGCACGTTGCCCAGTGACCAGTTACGGAGCCAGCGGCGGATTGACTGATTGCTCAGGCCGAATTGGTGTTCGACGACGTAGCCGGAGTAGAACGAGAGCGGCAACGAGACGAGGATGTGGAGGCCGATGACGACGCCGAACAGTGCGAGGAGGCGAAGTGTCGATTTTTCGCCGGCGAGCGGTGCGAAGCCGGCAAGCCAAGCGTCGATGCGAGGACCGAAGACGAAGGCCATGAGGCCGAGGTAGATAACATCCACCGCCATGTCGGCGAGCGTGAGCGCGAGGTGGATGCGGCCGTAGCGGCGGGCTTCTTCGCGCTGAGCCGGGGTTTGGGCGTCGGCAGGGTCGGTGGAATCCGGGACGTCGATATGTGAGGTCATTTCGCTGGCTCGGGGGCGATGTCGATGTCGCCTTGCCGTGGAATTATTAGGAAGTCGCCGAGTTTTTCCTGCAAGAAATGGCTGGGCGGTGGCATCAATATAGTTGCCACTCGGCGGCGAGGACGCCCCGGCTCGCTGGGACTGCCAAAAAGTGGTGCTCCTGAATTCCTGCCGAAGTGTCGCGGTTTAGAGCACAAGCATGTTGAAATCTGGGACACTTGCAAGAAAACTTCTCTTCAATCGAATGCAATAAAGGCAGGCTCATTGGGCCGCAATTCTACTCCAAATTCACAAAGCGTCGTATTTCCCGTCGTCCTAAATGTCCTACCAACAAGTACTTGCATCGAACCGGCCAGGCCGCGCTTGCGTAGCGGCGGGACATCTTGGCACATCAGTTGCAATAAATCGATTTCGGACGGTGGTACTAGATAAGGGGCCTTTTCTGGCACTCGGGCCTGGTTTTCACCGTCAAAACAGCGACCCATGGACTCGCAACCGTTACAATGCGAGGGTCGCGGTTTACTATCCCCAGACTCCGGGGAAGAGGGACTGCTTCCCCTATTGGCGTCGAACCCTCTGTATTAGAGGTTCGTAACGATGACAGAGCATAACACGGAAGATCGCGTTCGTTTGGCAGCGAGCCAGGTCGTCCTCGACCCCGGTCCACTGGCCGGCGTCGATCGCATGACCGATGAGGAACTGTTGCTGGAGTACCGGCTTACCGGCAGCTCGGCGACGTTCGAGGCGTTGGTCAAGCGGTATGAGCGCGAGCTCTACAATTACCTGCGCCGATTCCTGAACAATCAGGTCTTGGCGGAGGACGCGTTTCAGGCCACGTTCTTGCAGGTGCACTTGAAGTGCCACCTGTTCGACTCGGATCGAAAGGTACGGCCGTGGTTGTATACGGTGGCGACCAATCAGGCGATCGACATCCAGCGCCGCAACCGGCGGCATCGGCTGGTGAGCCTGGATCGTCCGAACCGCGTGGAGCACGACGAGCTGGGTTCGCTGATGGACGTGCTCAGCGGCCGGGAAGGCGAGCCGATCAACGGCCTGGAGCAACACGAGAGGAAGGAATGGGTTCGGCACGCGGTAGCCGCGTTGCCGGAACAGCTTCGCTCGGCCGTGAAGTTGGTTTACTTCCGCGGCATGAAGTATCGCGAGGCGGCCGACGAGCTGGAGGTGCCGGTGGGCACGGTGAAGAGCCGGCTGCACGCGGCCGTGAAGCGTTTGGGCGAGGCTTGGGAAGCGGCCCAACCGTCCGCAAACAATTGACGGCCGCCGTTCCGCGGCCGATATTAAATCTAACGCAACAACTGAAGAGGTCGCCACGGCGGCCTCTTCTTTTTGCATACTCTTCCAGGGACGTAACGCTCCAGCCATGCGTGAATTGCTGATTCGCTATCTGTTGGGCGAGCTCGAGCCACACGAGCACGATGCGGTTCAGCGGCAGTTGGCCGAGAGTGCCGAGTTGCGCCGCGAGCTGGCGCACTTGCGGTCGTGCTTCGCGGCATCCTGCCAGTCGGACGACGACCCGGACGAGCCGCCGCGCGGTTTGGCGGAGCGAACGACGGTGCGCGTGGCGGAATCGGATTCGTACGATGCCTTGCCGACGCGCGAGCGAGCGCTTGGTGAGGCGGCCGATCCGCCGGTCGGCGCGCTGGGCTGGAGCCTGGCGGACTTGACCGTGGCGGGCGGCGTGATCCTGGCCGTGAGCATGCTGCTCTTCCCGGCGATTCGCGATAGCCGCGACGGAACGCGCCGCAATGTCTGCCAAAACAATCAGTACCAGTTGTGGCGGGTGATTGCCACTTACAAGGAAAACAATCGCGGGTATGTGCCGTTCGTTCAGCCGAACGAAAACGCGGGCATCTACACGGTCCAGCTGGTGAAATCTGAATACATCAGCGCGGACGATCTCGTGAAGTTGCTGGTTTGCCCGGGCGCGCCGCTGGCCGATTCGATTCGGGCCAAACAGTTTGCGATTGAGATTCCGACGACCGAGCAACTACGTGCGATGAGGCCCGACGAGCTGCAAGAGGCGCGGCGGAAGATGTCGCCGTTTTACGCCTATTGCATTGGCTATCGCGTTGGCCAGCAGTACTTCTACATTCGCGACGGGCAGTTTCAGACGCCCGTTCTTTGCGATGGGCCCGGCACGGAAGACGACGGCCTGATGAGCCCGAACCACGGCGGTTCGATCGTGCAAGTAATCAATCTGGACGGGAGCCTCAAAGTGCTCACGTCGTGCAAGGTCCAAGGAGGCACCGACGACTTGTTCCTGAATACGGCGGGCGATGTCGCGGCTGGCTACGGACGACAGGACTCGGTGCTCGGACGCAGCGAGGCCACGCCTGGCATCTTCGCCACGGAGCTGGGCTGGTACAGCAACAGCCCGCGGCCGTTGGGGCAACCGCTTCCGTACGGGGGACGTTCAGCGCCTTAGAACTGATTTCAAAACTGTAGCTGGGGTCTGTGACTCCGGCTAGTGCAAGCAAACCGGCCTCACAGAGGCCAGCTACAATTTGTTTTGAAACCGGTTCTCGCCAATCTTATGTCACGTGCGTCTGTGCACCGGCCGCCATGTAAGCAGCCGCGGCCGCGGCCGCTTGCTCGATGACCGTCTGCGACGTTTGGCCACGCGCGGAGACGAGCGCCGTCGGGACCCCCGCGCCGTAACCCTTCAGCGGATTGTGCCAGCGGATCTGGCCAGTGAGCGGGTCGAGGCAATAGATATAGCCGTTGGTGGAAGCGATCAGTCGGTCGCCGTCTAAGATTAGCGTGACGTAGCCCGACTTCATCTCGTCGTTCGACCACACGATCGCGCCGCTGTCACGGTCGAGCGCTAGGGCGTAGCCGTTGAGGCCGACGAAGATCAGTTGGTCGATGGTCATTGAAAGTAGCTCCGCTTGCTGAGACACGACTCACGTTAACTGACGCGAGGCGATAGAATTCCGAACTGTGCGTTCGGTACTATTCTGACTGGGCGCTCGCGTTTTGAGAATGGCTGCGCTGTTGTTGGCCATGCGCGAAATTTCGCTTTGAGGTCGAATGGCGATGTTGTCCATGCGCGCTTGCGCGATTGTTCACAGTAAACTCTTCAACAACTGATCGTATTCAGCATGCGTTCCGATGAAAAACCATACTATGGAGTCGTCGCGGCGCGCCCCTACGGCTCGGTATGTGTCTGTCACTCGCACACTCCAGAGCGGCAATTGTGTGTGCAACCGCTTGAACTGGAGACTTGGATGCGAGGGGTCCGCCTGAAAGCGACGATAGGCGTTGCGCGCACGACGCTGAACGTCGCGCGGAAGTCGGGCGAAATCGCGACGGAAAGATGAGTGGAGCCGCGATGTCACAGCTGGTCCGGATCGAGAGGCTCACATTCGCCGCGATCGTCGGCGTCATAGACCAGATCGACCAGACGTTGCAGCTTCGCAGCATTCGCGTCGGTCGAACACATCCACCGTTCGTCTTCCTCGATCTCGTGCAGTATTAAACGGGCTATCAGATCCTGACGTTCTTCAGGCATTTGGCGCAGCCGTTCGATGGCCTGTTCGATAATGTTGTCCATAACAAAATTATAGCACGCCAAACTATCTCGTCAGTAGTCCGTAAATCTACCGCGCCCCGCGCGTTAACTCTCGTTCCGCCACGCGGCGGCGGATCAGGTCGAGGTCGTCGTTGGGTGTGGCGTCGATGAGTTTGCGGGTGTAGGCTTCGCGCGGGTTGGCGTAGATGTTTTCGGAGGGGCCGAACTCGATGATTTTGCCGTCGTTCATTACGGCCATTATGTCGGCCATGAACTTCACCACGGCCAATGCGTGACTGATGAAGATGTAGGTGAGGCCGCGTTTGTCTTGTAGTTCCTTCAATAGGTTGAGTACTTGGGCTTGCACGGAAACGTCAAGCGACGAGACCGATTCGTCGCAGATGATGAACTCAGGGCCGGCCGCCAGGGCGCGGGCGATGCAGATGCGCTGGCGCTGGCCGCCGGAGAATTCGTGCGGGTAGCGACGCAGGTAGCTCGGCTCCATGTCGACTTCTCGCAGCAGCGCGGCGGCCCGCTCGCGCCGCTCGGCTTTGTTCTTGCCAATGCGCTGGATCACCATCGGCTCGGTGAGCGCCGATTCGATCGTCATCCGCGGATTGAGCGAGCCGTACGGGTCTTGAAACACGATTTGCATTTTGCCGCGCATGGCGCGGAGCGCGCCGCCGCCGAGCGTGCCCAGGTCGACGCCGCCATAAACTACTCGGCCGGCGGTCGGCTCGATGAGTCGCAGAATGGCCCGGCCGGTCGTCGTCTTGCCACAGCCCGATTCGCCCACCAGGCCCAGCGTTTGGCCGCGGTAGACGTTGAAGCTGATGCCGTCCACCGCCCGGGTGTAATCGACCGTGCGCTGGAACAGGCCGCGGCGCACGGGAAAATGTACTTGCAGATTCTCGACGGCCAGCAGCGGCTGCGTTCCTTCGGCGACGGTTTGCGTTTCGGGCGCGTGGTGACCTTCTTCCCACGGATGGCCGATCTGGGCGAGCTCCGACTTTGGATGCAGTAAGCGGCCGCGACCTTCGGTTTCCAAATGCTTGAGCCGCGCGGCGTCCATCTTTTTTTCGATCACGCGCACTTGGCCATCCTCGCGCACGGTGTCCATGAAGTCGTCGACGGTGGGCAGCCGGCGGTACTTGGTATCAAGTTGCGGCCGGCAGGCGAGGAGGCCTTTGGTGTAGGGGTGCTTCGGTTGTGCGAAGATATCGAGCACCGAACCGTACTCGACTTCTTCACCTTGGAACATCACGAGCACGTCGTCGGCGATCTCGGCGATCACGCCCAGGTCGTGCGTGATGAAGATGATCGCCATGCCGCGCTGATCGCGGAGCTGGCGCAGGATTTCCAGGATTTGCGCCTGGATCGTGACGTCGAGTGCGGTCGTCGGCTCGTCGGCGATCAACAGCTGCGGATTACACGACAGGGCCATCGCGATCATGACCCGTTGCTTCTGGCCGCCGGACATTTGATGCGGATAGAAATCGACGCGCTGCTGGGGCTTGGGGATGCCGACCTCTCGCAGCAGTTCGATCGTTTTCCGCCGCGCTGCCGACTTATCGACTTTCTGGTGCAGCATGATGGCTTCCATGATCTGGGCGCCGACGGTGAACACCGGGTTGAGCGAAGTCATCGGCTCCTGGAAGATCATGCTGATGTCGCGGCCGCGGATGGATTGCATCTGCCGCTCGGGCAGCCGCACGAGGTCCTTGCCGAGGAACGAGATGCGGCCCGTTTCGATTTTTGCCGTCGATGCGAGCAGCCGCATGATCGACAGCGACGTGACGCTCTTTCCCGATCCGCTCTCGCCCACGATGCCCAGCGTGCGCCCCTGCTCCAGGCGGAACGACAGATCATCGACGGCTTTGACGACGCCTTCTTCGGTGTGGAAGTAAGTGCGGAGGTCATCGACTTCGAGAACGGTGTGCGACATGGTAATGGCCACAAAAAACACAAAAACTCACAAAAAACAAGGGCTTATTCCGCTATCACGAATTCACTTGCTCATCTACATCACGCGCCGTACCTGCATAGTCACGCAATTCATATGAATTTTGTTCTTCCGCTTTTCGTGCCTTTTTGTGCTTTTCGTGGCCATTAAGTTACTTGCCGTAGGCGTGGGTCGGTTGCTTCTTGCAGGGCTTCGCCGATGAGATTGTACGCCAGCACCGTGAGGAAAATTGCCAGGCCGGGGAACAGGATCAGCCACCACATTTGTTCAATGGCCGAGCGGCCCGCTTTGAGCAGCGTGCCCCAGCTTGGGTTGGGCGGCGACGCGCCAAAACCGAGGTAGCTCAGCCCGCTTTCGACCAAGATCGCCGCGGCGATACCGAACGTGATCGGGACGAGCACGGGCGCGAGCGCGTTGCGCAACACGTGGAGGAACACTATCCGCGGCCAGCTTGCGCCCATGGCGCGGGCGGCGGTAACGAATTCCATTTGCTTGAGCTTCAGAAACTCGGCGCGTGCCAGGCGCGCAATGCCCGTCCAACTGGTGATACCGACAATCGCCATGAGGTGATAGTTCGTCACGTTGTCGAGCATCGCCACGAGGGCGAGAATCAATACCAGCGAGGGGATGCACATCACCAGCTCGATGATCCGGCTGAGCAGCATGTCGACCCAGCCGCCGAGATAGCCGGCGAGCGCTCCAACCGTAATGCCGATCACCGACGCGATGCCCATTGATACAAATCCAACGCTGAGCGCGATCTGCGTGCCGTGGACCATTTGCGCGAACACGTCAAAGCCTTGCTGATCGGTGCCGAACCAATTAAGCCGGCTTGGCTTGCCGTTGATGCCCCAGGGATTGCCGGGCCGGCCGGGCCATTCGTTGTCGCGCACCCGCCAGTACGGGTCCTGATACACGAGCGGCCACATGGCCCAGCTCTTCGGATCGAGCTCTTTGAGGCGCGTCGGATAGTGATGCAACATGCGGTCCTGGCGAAAGATCGGGTTCTCCCACGACCGCACATAGTAGCCCATGCAGGGGAAATAGATTCGGCCCTTGTACTTGCAGATGATCGGCTTGGTACCGGCGATCATCGGTGCGAACAGCGCCACCAAACACAGGAAGACGACGAAGCTCAGCGCGAGCATCGCCAACTTGCGGCGGCGGAAGTGACGCCACACTTCGCGCCAGAAGCCGCCCGCTGGCGGAGGGCCGGCGATGGCTGGGGGTATGAGTTCGAGTTCGTCCATGGAGTTTAGATGCAAATTCAAGACGGACGAAGCTGTCATCCTGAGCGTAGCGAAGGATCTGCCGTACTAGCAAACAGATTCTTCGCTTCGCTCAGAATGACAACACTTTCAGACCGGTTTTCTCATTGGTATGTGACACGCGGATCGACGACGGCGTAGAGCAGGTCGGCCAGTAGTTGGCCCAGGAGTGTCAGGACGCTGAACATGAGCGTTAGCCCCATGATCGTGTCGTAATCGCGCTGTCCGATGGCTTCGAAGTACAATCGGCCCATGCCAGGCCAGGCGAAGATTTGTTCCAGGATGACGGCGCCGCTGAGCAAGTGCGGCAGTGTAAGCCCGAAGAGCGTCACCAGTGGAATGAGCGTGTTGCGAAAAGCGTGATGCCAAATCACGCGCCCTGGAGGTACGCCCTTCGCGCGGGCCGTGCGAATGTAATCCTGCCGGATGACTTCCTGCATGTTTGCGCGGATGAACCGTGAATCGTACGCCAGGCTGCCGTAGGTGAAGCAGACGATGGGCAGGATCGAGTGCTTGAGCAAATCCCAGGCTTTGCCCGCGGTGGATAGCGTTTCGTAATTGTCGCTGTGCATGCCGAACAGCGGCAACCAGCCCAACTTGGAGTAGAACAGAAGCTGGAGATAGAGGGCCGCGACGAACGCCGGCAACGAGTAAAGCATGTACAAAAGCGTGCTCGCCGCGCGTTCGGCGAACGTGCCGCTACGCACTGTCGACCATAGGCCGATCGGTATCGAGAGCAAGTAGGTCAAGAAGAGCGAGGTGACGGAAAGTAGGAGCGTGGCCGGCATCCGCTCGAGAATCAGATTCAGCACCGGCTCGTTGTTCTGCGGGATCGAGCGGCCAAAGTCGAGTTGAACGACATTTTTCAGCCAGATGAAATACGCCTCGTACCAGGGTTTGTCGAGGCCGTACAGGCGGTTCATGCGATCGATCTCTTCCTGGCTGGGCATCATCCGCGGATCCATGTTCGCCATGTCGAGCGTGAGCGGCGTGCCCGGCATGTGGCGAATCAGCGCGTAGACCACAAACGTGATCAACAAAAGCGTCAACAGCCCCAAAGCGACGCGGCGAATGATGTAGTTGAGCATGGTGAGTAAGTGAGTCGGTGAGTGGGTGAGTAAGTCTAGGGTTCAGATTGGCATTCCCACTCGCTTACTCACCTGCTCAATTACTCACCGGCTTATAGATGCTGTGGATGCCGGGGTCAAACAGGTAGGGGCCGGTTGGGGCGAAGTTATAAGCGCGGACCTTCTTGCTGAAGGCGTAAAACGCGTTGCGATAAAAGAGCCACGTGTACGGCTGATCTTCCCAGAGGATCATGTGAATCTCGCCATAAATGGCCGCGCGTTTTTCCGGATCGAGCTCGCGCAAGCCCTTTTCGAACAACTCGTCAACCCGCCTGTTTGAATACAGTCCTGAATTTCTGGCTTCGCCGGTGGCGTAGGAATTCCGCGAACCGTCGGGATCGGTGCCGGAGCCCCAGCCAGCCATCGCGGCGTCGAAGCGATGTTTCTGCTGCCGGTCGATGAGAACAGTAAACTCGGTCGGCTTGACGTGGCAAATGACGCCGATCTGATCGAGCGACATCTTCATGAGCGTTGCGGCCATCACACCAGTCTCGGTCTGGTAAGTCAACATGGTGAACTCAAAGGGAACGCGCTTTCCATCGATTAATTTGTCGCGAATGCCGTCGCCATCGCTGTCCGTCCAACCCGCCTCATCGAGTAACTTTTCGGCTTGGACGAAGTCTTGTTGATAGGGCTGTGGGCCGTTCTTGGGGAACATCCACGATGTTGGGTGGTAAGGTCCGCGCGCCGGTTGATACAAACCTTGGCAAACGACCTTCAGGAGTTCCTCGTAGTCCATGGCAAACGACATAGCCTGGCGAACCCGACTGTCGGAGAAAAACGGCGTTTCTGTATTCCAAATGAAATGGAATTCCGTCCATTCCACAGCGGTGACTTTCGTGTTGCGTTTGTAGAAGTTGGCATCGTTCGTCTGATTGACCCACTGCTCGGGCCGTATAAACATCTCTTCGATTTGACCGCCTTTGAGCGCGACCAGAGCGGTGTTGAAATCCTCAATGACCTTGACGCGGATTTCCTTGAAGTACGGCTTCGCGCGCACCTGCTTGCCGTGCGGCTTATAAAAATTCTCACGGCGGCGGACAACAAATTCCTGGTTCCGCGATCGCCGTACCAGCTCGTAGGGTCCGCCGACGATCGGATGGTCCTCAAGCTTCGCGTGGTAAGCGCTGCGGGCCATCGTCGGATCTTCCGCAATGGACTTCTGGTACACGTGCTTCGGGATAACCGGAAATTCAATGTTCACTGTGTTCGTGGCCAGCGGTTCTTTGTGGAAGAACACGACCGTGCGATCGTCGAAGGCTTCGACCCATTTCAACTGGTCGACGCCAGTACGCACGGCGGGAACGATCACAGCGTCGGTCATGATCACTTGGAACGAGAACTTTATGTCGTCGGCCGTGATCGGCCTGCCGTCGGACCAGACGACATCGTCGCGCAACACAATCTTGTCCATGAGACCGTCCTTGCTCGACTTCCAGGAAACCACGTATTCGGCTGGCGCGAAGTAATTGATCGATTCGTCGTAGGACAGATACTCGAATCCGGTCATCTTCCGAAACTCGAACTCGGTGATGCTGCTGATAAACAGCGGATTCGAGCTTTTCAAATCGCCCGGCACGTGCCGGACCCACGACGAGTTGTAATCGACACCCGCCCCGTCGGCCGGTGGCACGCGTCCCAACGCGGTGAGAATCTTTTCGTTGTGCTCCGGCGAATCGTTGCGCAGCGTGAGAGCCTCCTCAGTCGTTACGGAAGAGCCCGCTGCTTCCTGTTTCTTGCGCAACAATTCCATTCCATCCAGTACGGGCCGATCGATCCACTCGACCGATTTCTCAATTTCCTCTAACGGCGGCGGAGTGAAGGGCGTTATCAGGTTACCCAATTGAAACGGCTTTTCGGCCGGCGCTTCGTCGGCAGTCTCTGCGCTGTTGGTATCAGCGTTGCCGGTTACTTTCTTCGCGTCGCCGAAGGAGCGGCCGACCGCCACCAGCGCGCAGGCCAACAGAGAAGTCCAAAAAATCGTTCTAGAAAAGAGTGCTGACATAGCTAGCCCACTTGCATCGCGATCGAGTAGTTGGTCGCTGAAACTCGTAAAAGGCGCGGGCCACGAGGCCTCCGCATCCTTCGCTACGGCGGTCGCGGCAGGCCGGTTCCGCCATGCCAGCAATTTGACGGAAAATAATGCTACAAAATGGGTTAGATCGGGTCAACGACGATCGCGGTCGGAGCCGAAGTCGTCGCGTCGATGGACTCACCCGTGATGGGTCCCTTGCTTCCAATGCAGTCGTTTCATGACGGTCGCACTGTTTTGCTAGCTGACCGTCGTAAACCTCGAAACTATGTTGCCCCCCGAAGCGGCTAGCTGCTAAGCTCTCGCCCCGTTTATCCAGCTTGTGCCGATTCGGTCTCCGAGGCAGATCATGATGATTCCGCGCGTTCGGTCGGTCATTGTGTTGGGCGCTTTCGTTGTGGGACATTTGGGCGCGGATAGCGCCGTCGCTCAACGGTACAACCAAAGCCGCCCGCGGCGCCCGGCTCCCGCCAGCTCGGCGACGCAGAACCAGCAGCAGCCTGCAACGCAGTCGCAAACACAACCGCAAACTTCTACGCAGGCGCAATCACAGACGCAACAGCAAACGAATGCGCAGACGCAACAGAATCAGTCGCAGCAGAAACGCACGCAGGCGCCGAACGAGCGGCGCACGACGCCGCAGGCGCAGGCGCGGCGGCAGCCTACGAACAATCGCCAGGCACAGCGGCAAGGTGCGTCACAAAACCAGCGACAGCGTCCAACGACGCAGAACCGGCGACCGAACCCGACGCGCACCACGCAACGCACGACGCCGCAAGCGTCGCCCAAGTCGTCGACGGAAGCGCTGCAGCTCGCCGCCCCGAAGGTCGTGGAGACCGCCGATCCTGCGAAAAAGGCCGAGTTTCTCAAGCTCGTGGGCGCGAGTTGGATCTGGTCGCCCGCTCACGTGAAAGACGAAGTGCCGGTGGGCGACTGCTACTTCCGCAAAACGTTCTCGCTCAAGCACGCGGAATTCGGGCAAGTGCACGTTGCCTGCGACAATCAGTACGAACTGTACGTCAACGGCCGGCCCGCCGGCCAGGGCAACGACTGGCGGCAGATGAACGTCCACGACGTCGAGAAGCTGTTGCTGCCCGGCACGAACGTCGTGGCGATCAAGGCGACCAACACCGACGCCGGCGCCGCCGGCCTCGTGGCCCGCGTGGTCATTAAGGAACGCGGCGGCACGTTTGAAAGCTACTCCACCGATTCCACGTGGCGCACCAGCGTCAAGCCGCCGGCCGATTGGATGCAGCCGCGAATTCGCGACACCGAATGGCTGCACGCCCGCGTGTACGGGCCGCTGGGTGGCGTGCTGCCGTGGGGGGACGAGATTGTCATCGCCGACGAAGGCTCGCGGTTCCTGCTCGACCCGGAATTCGCCATCGAACGGCTGGTCACCAACGAGCAGGCCGGCTCGCTGATCGCGATGGCGTTCAATGCGGGCGGCGACATCCTGGCTTCTCAGGAAGGCGGGCCGCTGATGCTCATTCGCAAGAGCGGATCGGGAGCATACGATTCGGTCACGCCGTTTTGCCAGGAGCTACGCAATGTGCAAGGCATCTTGCCCGTCGGCAACCGCGTGTTCGCGGTCGGCGACGGCCCGGCGGGCGGCGCGCTTTACCAGATCACCGACAAGGACGCCGATGGCCGTAGCGACGAGCTCAGCCCGCTCGTGCGTTTCAAAGGACTCATCGGCGAACACGGGCCGCACACCGTGCGACTCGGCCCCGACGGCCTGCTCTACATTCTGAGCGGCAACTTCGCGCATGTGGCGACGGACGTCGATCCGCGCAGCCCGTATGCGACGTACTATGAGGGCGATCTCATTCAGCCGCGGTACGAAGATCCGCAAGGCTACGCGGTCGGCGTGAAGGCGCCGGGTGGGGCCATTTATCGCACCGATACCGGTGGCAGCTTCGTCGAAATGGTGGCTGGCGGGTTCCGAAATCCATACGACTTCGCGTTCAACGACGACGGCGAGCTGTTCACCAACGACGCCGACATGGAATGGGACATCGGCGCTCCGTGGTATCGGCCGACGCGCGTGAGCCACGTGCCGCTGGGCGGCGAGTTCGGCTGGCGGAGCGGCTGGGCGAAGTGGCCCGAGTATTATCTCGACAGCCTGCCAGCGACGGTCGACATTGGCCCTGGCTCGCCGACCGGCGTTGTGTTCTACGATCATACGGCGTTTCCCGAGCGGCTGCGCAGCACGCTGTTCGTCGGCGATTGGGCGATGGGGCAGATTCACGCCATCAAGCTCGAACGGCACGGCGCATCATACAAAGCGACGATGTCAACGTTCTTGAAAGGCCGGCCGCTCAATGTGACGGGCCTCGACGTCGGACCCGATGGCGCGCTGTACTTTTGCACGGGCGGCCGCGGCACCGACGGCGGCGTGTATCGCGTGCGCTGGAACGGGGCGGCCCCGCCCGGCGCGATTCAATTCGGCCAGGGCATCAACCAAGCGTTCGAACAGCCGCAGTTCCACAGCGATTGGGCCCGCATGCGCATCGCCGCGGTGAAGAGAAAGTTGGGGGACAATTGGCAGATCGACCTCGAAAAAGTTCTGGCAAACAAGCAAGCGGCAGCGAAGGACCGGATGCGCGCGATCGACCTGCTGACGCATTTCGGCCCGCAGCCCTCCGCTAGGCTGCTGATCACGCTGTCGCGCGATGCCGACCCGGCGATGCGCGCACGCGTCGCGCGACTCATGGGCATTCGACCGGACGCCGACTTCGCCGCGCCATTGTCCGCGATGCTCTCCGACCGCGACGCGTGGATCCGACGCGTAGCGTGCGAGTCGATCGCCCACCGGGGCGACAAGGCGCCGATAGAAGCGCTCGTTGGCCTGTTGGCCGATCCGGATCGCTTCGTGGCCTTCGCCGCCCGTCGTGCGTTGGAAAAAATGCCGGCCGCCGAATGGCAAGAGCACGTGCTGGCGGCGGACGATCCGCGCGTGTTCCTGCACGGCGCCACGGGGCTGCTTGTTGCTCATCCGTCGCCAGAGGTCGCCCGCAGAATCCTGGCCCGATGCGAAGCCCTGATGAAAGGCGACGTCCAGGAGCCCGGCAAGAAACCGGGTTTCTTGAGCGACCCCAACTTCATCGATCTGTTGCGCGTCGCGCAGCTCGCGCTCCATCGCGGGCCGATTGCCGCCTCCGACGTGCCGAGCCTCGCCGAGCGAATCATGCGCGAGTATCCGACCAAGCACGTGATGATGAACCGCGAGCTGGTTCGGCTGCTGGCGTATCTGCAGCCGCCGGAAGCCGCGCACGCGCTGGCCCAGCAAATTGGCGGCGAGATTCCCGACATCGAGAAGCTGCAGATCGCGGCCTACGCGCCGCGGATCACGCAGGGCTGGGAAACGGCCGACAAGCTGATCATGCTCAGCTATTACGAGAAAGTCCGCGGCATCGCCGGCGGGCACAGCGTGGGTGGGTACGTGGAGAATTTCGCCCGCGATTTCTTTGCCAATCTCACGCTCACCGAACGGCGACAACTGGTCGCCGCTGGCGAGCACTACCCGACCTCCACTCTCTCCGTGTTGGCCAAGCTGCCCGATAATCCGGAGCCGGAGCTGCTCGCCGAAATCCGCGCGCTCGACGGTCGGTTGGAAGGCATGACGGGCGAACCCGTGGCGCGATTGCGCGTGGGCATCGTCGCCGTGTTGGGCGGCAGCGGCGAGGCCGCGTCGCTCGAATACTTACGCAATCTGTATTATCAGGACCCGCAGCGCCGCGCGCCTGTGGCGATGAGCCTCACGCAAGAGCCGAGCGGCGACAATTGGGCGATCCTCGTCGACTCGCTGCGAACCGTCGAGGGCCAACCGGCGCAAACGATTCTCGCGGCACTTGCCGGCGTCGACCGCAAGCCGGAAACTTCCGAGCCATTCCGCAACACGATTCTGCTTGGCCTGCGCATGCAGGAATCCGGCGGCGGCGAGCTGGCCACGCGCTTGCTGGAGAAATGGCTCGGCCAGGTCCCGTACGGGCCCGACGCACCGCTGGCCGATCGTTTGGCCGCCTGGCAAACGTGGTACGCCAACACGTTTCCCAATGAACTGCCGGCCGAGTTGCCCAAGGAATCGCAGCCCAATAAGTGGAGCTATGAGGAGCTAGCCAGCTACCTGGAAAGCGCGGAAGGCAAATCGGGCAGCCCGTCGCGCGGCGAAAAAGTGTTCCAAAGCGCGCAGTGCGTCAGTTGCCACCGCTTCAACGGACACGGCGAAGGTCTCGGTCCCGACCTGACGACCGTCGCGCAGCGCTTCC
>JAKEIB010000395.1 GCA_022614705.1 Planctomycetota bacterium
AGCACCGAAGACGAAGTGACGATCGCTCGCATGGACGAAGTGGTTCAGTTCCTAGTCGAGAAGAAAATCAAGGCGGTGTTCGTCGAGTCGGCCGCGGCCCCACAAATCGTGGAAGCCTTGATCGAGCCGTGTCGCAAGGCGGGACACGAAGTCAAAATCGGCCCGAAGGAGGGCGAGGAGTTTGTCCTGTATGCCGACGCACTCGGCCCGGTGGGCTCCGGCGCCGACAACTACCTCGGCATGATCAAAGCCAACGTCGACACGATCGTGTCCGCGTTGAAGTAACAATGCGCGTAACCCAGAACGATGCGCACCCTTAGCGTCGGCCGCCAGAGTTTACTCGCTGCGGCGAGCCGAATGTGCCACGAAGAACGCCCGATGATCGCCCAATCTCAGACTTCAGCGCAACCCGCACATGCCACCTCGCATCCGCCCGCGCTCGAAATCCACGATATGACCGTGGCCTACCACCGTAAGCCGGTCCTCTGGGACATCGACCTCACCATTCCGGAAGGCAACCTGGTCGGCGTCGTCGGCCCCAACGGCGCCGGCAAAACGACGCTCATCAAAGCCGTGCTCGGCCTCGTACCGCTCGCCAGTGGAAAAGTGGAAATCTACGGACGCCCCTATGAAGACCAGCGGAAGATCATCGGCTACGTGCCGCAGCGCGAGAGTGTCGATTGGGATTTCCCGGTCACGGTGCGCGACGTCGTACTCATGGGAACCTACGGCCGCCTCGGCTGGTTCCGCCGCCCCGGCCACGGCGAACGCGAAGTCGCCAATCGCTGCCTCACCCAAGTCGGCATGCGCGATTTCGCGAATCGGCAAATCCGCCAGCTCTCCGGCGGCCAGCAACAACGCGTGTTTCTCGCCCGCGCACTCGCTCAAGACGCCCGCGTGTACTTCATGGACGAGCCGTTCTCCGGCGTCGACGCTGCCACAGAAGCCGCAATTCTCGAACTGCTGCAGGAGCTTCGTTCGGCGCGAAGGACAGTGTTTGTCGTTCATCATGACCTGCAAACCGTGCGCGGCTATTTCGACTACGTGATCCTGCTCAATATGCGTCTGGTGGCCTCCGGCCCCACCGAAACGACTTTTACGCCCGCCAACTTGCATAAGACCTACGGCGGCCGGCTTACGATCCTCGACGAAGCGGCCGAAGCCGTGCGACAACGGCAACCGATTCGATGACCGCCCCGTCCATCACCATGAACGTGATGCTGGGCACCGCGCTTCTGGGCGCGACGGCCGGCACGATCGGCACCTTCGCTGTGTTGCGTCGCCGTGCCCTCGTCGGCGACATGCTCTCACACGCCGCGCTGCCGGGCGTCTGCATCGCGTTTCTGATCATGCAGGACCGGAACTTTGTCGGCCTCTCGCTCGGTGCGCTGGCGACCGGACTCGTGGGTATTCTCGTGATTGCGATCCTCACGCGCTGGACGCGCACCAAGGAGGACGCCGCCATCGGCATCGTGCTGAGCACCTGGTTCGGCGCCGGAATGGTGCTGCTGTCCGTCGCCCAAAGGCAGACCACCGGCTACCCGGCCGGCCTCAAGTCATACCTGCTCGGCGAAGCGGCCGGCATTGGCCGCGGCGACGTGCAACTGATCGCCCTGGTCGCGCTCATTTGCCTCGCTATCGTCAGCGTGTTGTATAAGGAGTTCAAATTGCTTTCGTTCGATGTCGACTTCGCCACCGCGCAAGGCTGGCCGACGCTTGTGCTCGACCTCGTGATGATGGGCACGCTGGCCGTGGTGACGATCGTCGGCCTGCCGATCTGCGGCGTGATCCTCATGGCCGCGCTCATCATTTTGCCCGGCGCGTCGGCCCGATTCTGGACGAACCGCCTGGGTCGGCTGCTCGTGATCGCTGCGATCGCCGGCGCGGCCGCCGGCGTCATCGGCACGTTCCTCGGCTCGCCGCTGCCGAAACAGTTGCTCGGTATCGAGCTCTTCGACAACACGAAGTATCCGCCCGGACCGCTGATCGTCCTCACCGCGGCAACGTTCTTCCTGTTCTCAATGCTCTTCGCCCCGCAGCGCGGCGTCCTGGCGACCGCCGCCGCCGAGTTGCAACTTCGCCAGCGAATTGCCCGCGAGCATTTGCTCCGTGCACTGTATGAAATCAGCGAACCCTATTTGCCCGAACGGCCGGCCGTGGCCGAGGCGCAGGTGCTTGCTCAACGCAGTTGGCGCCGCTGGTGGGTCGATTGGTGGCTCTCGCGACTTCGGAAGCGCGGCCTGATCGAGCGCGTCAACGGCGACGTGCGACTGACGCCCGCCGGCCTCGGCGCGGCGGCCGAGGTGACACGCACGCACCGCTTGTGGGAAATGTTTCTCGTCGAGAGCGCGGGAATCGCCGCCGATCACGTCGATCGCGACGCCGACGCCGTCGAACACATGCTGCCCAAACCATTGATCCGCGAACTCGAAGAACGCCTCGCCGCCGCCGGCCGGCTGCCGATGGTGCCGCAGTCCGTACCGCAATCGCCGCACGACTTGTGAACAAAACCAAAACCATGTAGCTGAATTCGCACGAATTTCGAACATGTTTTTGAACAGGAGGAGACAGAGGGAACAGAGAAGAGTGTATTCCTCTGTTTTCTCTGTCTCCTCCTGTTCAAAAAACAATGTTTGAATATCGGACAAGAATCGAGCGTTGAATTCCTGCGAATCGTGCCAGAGTCTTTGTAGGTGTTTATCATCATTGCCCAACTCGACTGGCTCGAGCCATTTGCCTCGCCCGTCGCGCAACGGATCATCCTTGTCGGCGCGCTCACGAATATCGCCTGCGCGCTGGTGGGCTGCTACCTCGTGCTGCGGCGGATGAGTCTCATGGGCGACGCGATCGCACACGCCGTGCTCCCAGGTCTGGTCCTCGCATTTATTTTTTCCGGCAGCCTGAACATCGCCCCGCTCTTCCTCGGCGCCGCCGCCGTCGGCCTGCTGACGACGTTTCTCACGCAAACGCTGCATCAATACGGCCGCGTGCCGACCGATGCCAGCATGGGCGTTGTGTTCACGTCGCTGTTCGCGTTGGGCGTCGTGCTGCTAAAGACATACGTCAGCAAAATCCATTTCGACGTTGATTGCGTGTTCGAAGGCCTGCTTTATCAGGCCGGCTTCGACACGTTCGAGTTCGCCGGCTATGAGCTGCCCCGCCAACTTCGAACCGTGGTGCCCGTGGTCATCATCAACCTCGCCGTCATTTTCGTGCTGTGGAAAGAGCTGAAGGTCAGCGCGTTCGATCCGGCGCTCGCGACCTCGATGGGCATCTCCGCCACGCTGATGCACTACCTGCTGATGATGCTCGTCGCCGTGACGACCGTCGCATCGTTCGAAGTCGTCGGTTCGATCCTCGTCATCGCGATGCTCATCGTGCCGCCCGCCACCGCGCAGCTTTTGACCAACCGACTCGCGCCGATGATCGCCGTCGCTTGCGTCTTCGCGATCCTCTCGGCCATCCTCGGCTATTGGCTCGCCAGCGAGCAGGTTTGGAACGTCGACCCATCCGGCGCGATGGTCGTCGCCGCCGGCGGCATGTACGCGTTGGCCGTGCTGTTCGCTCCGCAATACGGCATCCTCAGCACCCTGATCCGCAACCTGCAAACCGCGCTGCGCATCCTTCGCGAAGACTTGCTGCTGATGCTCTACCGCCTCGAAGAAATCGACGCCACGAAGCGCATGCGGCCCGAGGAAGCCGTGGCTGCCGTCGGCGGCGGCTCCTTGGCGCGCTGGGCGCTGGCCATGCTGCGCCACCGCGGCCGCATCGAAATCCGCGACGGGCGATTGCACATGACCGACGACGGCCGCTGGCGCGCCGCGCGCCTCGTCCGCGGCCACCGCCTGTGGGAAACCTACTTGGTGAAAAATCTCGGCCTGCAGCCCGATCACGTCCACGCCCCGGCCGACCGCGTCGAGCACTTCATCCATCAACCGCTGCGAGAGGAGCTGCAAAAAGAACTCGAAGACACCCACCGCGACCCCCATGGTCGCGACATTCCAGACCTCAATTCATGATTCACCACGGAGTGCACAGAGGACACGGAGGCACTCAAGACAAGGAGAAGGGGAGACAGGGATACAAGGAGAAACGATTTCATCAAATCTCCCTGTCTCCCCCTCTCCTTGTTTCCTTGTCTTTTTCCGACTTCGTGCCCTCCGTGGTTAATTTACCAATTGCCGCAGCGTGTGCAGGTTGATCGCATCCAGGTCCTTCCCTTTTTCCTGGCCTTTCGGCGTTTCGAGATACATCGGCACGTTGCGGAAGCGGCGGTCGTTGAGCAGCAGCCGGAATCCTTCCTTGCCGATCATCCCCCGGCCAATGTGCGCGTGGCGATCCACGCGCGACCCCAGCGGCTTGACGCTGTCGTTGAGATGAAACGCCCGCACGAGTTTCACGCCCACCGTTTTGTCGAGCGCGCGCATCGTCGCCTTGTAATCTTTCTCCGTGCTGATTGGGTAGCCGGCCGCGAAGATGTGACACGTGTCGACGCACACGCCAAGCCGGTCCGGGTCCTGCACGCCGTCAATCATCGCGGCCAAGTGCTCGAACCGGTTGCCGAGACACGAGCCTTGTCCGGCGGTCGTTTCCAGCAAGCACTTTGTTTTGATGCCGCGCGTTTGCCGATGCGTTTCGTCGAGCGCCCGCACGACCGCCGCGATGCCGGCCTGCTCGCTGCTGGTGGTGTACGCTCCCGGATGTGTCACGAGATACGGAATCCCCAACCGATCCGCCCGCAGCATTTCCATCACAAAGGAATCGACCGACTTCTTCCACAACGCCGCGTCCGGACTGGCCAGGTTGATCAAATACGAATCGTGCGCCATCGGGTGCGAAACGCCGAGCTCCGCCAGCCGACCCTGAAACAGCCGCACGTCCTCGTCGGAGAGCTCCTTGGCCCGCCACTGGTTGTTGTTCTTCGTAAACAGCTGCACGCAATCGCACTTGAGTCGATGCGCAATTTCGACCGACTTGTAATACCCGCCTGCAATCGATTGATGAGCGCCGAGAATCGCCATACACTACGATCATAGCAAGCGATTGAGCCGTCTGGAG
This sequence comes from Planctomycetota bacterium, assembly GCA_022614705.1. Lineage (GTDB taxonomy): Bacteria > Planctomycetota > Planctomycetia > Pirellulales > Lacipirellulaceae > JABDGM01. Next base: position 5,059 of record JAKEIB010000395.1, read on the forward strand.
GCCAGCAAGGAGCCAGGAGCATACAGCATGGAGCCAGGAGCAAGGAGCATGGAGCAAGAATTCCTGCTCCTAGCTCCGTGCTCCGCGAGGTAGTTGCGGATTTCTATGCGGCCGCGCGGCCTACCGGCCCAGAAGCGGTTCCCGTGCGCGATGTCCAGACGCGGTTGGAACGTCCACTTGCCTTGTGCGCCGCGAGGCCGATCTCACATCGAGTTGGTTTTTCCTGACGCAACAAGTAATCTACGTTGCTGCCGTCGCTCCACTTCTTTGGTTGCGACGGGTCGGACGGGTGCCACATGTGAAATACATGCGTCGAACCAAGGATGGAGGCAATTCGCACGCCCGCGGCGCGCAGTCGATCGGCTAAGTCGTCGTCCTCGCAACCCCATCCGACGAAGCGCTCGTCGAAGCCGTTGATTCGCTCAAGATCGTCCCTCCATACCGCGATGTTCGAACCTGTCAGCTTTGGTTTTTTCTGGTGACCGACCACCTGATAAAGCCGGTCTTTGATCCATCGCCGATGGAGGCGTTGACGTTCGCTACGTGGAACCCAACCGAGATACGCGCCGGAAGTAACGACTGATTCGTCAATCCGCAATGTGGATTGTGCGTCCAGATGAAGGCAGTCGCCTGACCGGGCAAAACTGGGACGCCGCATCTTCAAGTGTTGAAACAAATGGTTTGGCGGAAAGAGACAGTCTCCATCGGAAAAGAGTAGGTAAGGCGCGCTGCTTACCAACGCACCTTCATTGCGAGAGCGCGCCAGGTGAAATCCGCGATGTTCATGGGTTGTGAAGCCCACGGGAAAGTTGGCGGACTCTGCAAAGCGGCGCACGACGTCCTCTGTGTGGTCGGTTGACCCGTCATCCGTGACCACGACCTCATATTCCCCTTCCACGCCAAGTTGCAGGCCCAATGACAGCAGCGAGCGATAAAGATGGTCCGGGCGCTGATAGGTCGAGAGAATGACGGCGATCTGCGGACGAAATGCCATGGCCGGCTCCTGTTCGATTGCTGGATTTCGTCTGCAGGGAGTATTAGATCAGGCGGCGCCGGCAAGAAGTTGCAGTCTTGGCTGGACGCGGCAATAAACTCATGTGGTAAGGTCCGTGTGTCATGCTTTATCGACCAAGCAAGACTACAAGTTGCAAAAACGCCAACTAGCCGGTGAAACTTGTGCTGCCACGGCACTTGCTTGCTAGCAGTGGCCGTAGCGCGGATGCACCACGCCGCTATACCGTTTGCGGTGAGTGGGAGGCGATTGGCTGGCCGTCAAATCGATTCACTCTGCGGACGCCGATTTTCATCGCAGCCAAACCCGTGAAATCGCGGTCGCGGTACGGTGTGTAGTCCGCGCTGCGTTCCATCCAATGTCGCGCGATCACATCCGCGCAGTACGCGACACGCATGCCGCGGCGATGAACGCGGACAAAGAACTCGACGTGCTCATTGAGCTTTAGCTCCTCGTCCCAGCCGCCAAGCCCCAGAATTTCCTCCGTGCGGGCCACAAAGAAGTTGTGTACCACGTCGCACAGCTGGTAGTTCGGGAACGACGCAAGGGTCGCGAGCACGAGCCGTAAATCGCCGTCTTGAAAACGAAAGATTCCGTGAAACGGCTGCCAGCGGCGCCGGGTAAACAAAAACTTGCGTTTGCAGCGGTGGTAGTCCCCGCCAGCTATGTCGACCACGCCGCTGGCGACCAGGTCCAGCAGGCAATCGATTCGCGTGTGGCGCGAAAACTCAAGGTCGTCGTCTAAAAGCAGGAAGTACGGGGTGCGAATATGCCGCAATAATGCGTTGCGACCCGCGCTTAAACCGACATCTTCGGCGAGCCGCAAGTAATCGACGTCTCCCCTCCAAGTGGGAGTAAAACCATCGTCCGCAACGGCAATGGCCAATTGCGGATAAAAGCGACGAATGCTGCGGATCAGTCGCTCCAGGGCTCGTGGTCGCTGAAACGTCTTGATGATCGCTGTGACTTGCGATAGCTCAGCCATAACCGCTAGCCCTGGAGAAGTAAGACAAATCCCGTTCATCAATTATTTCGAGCCGAGCAACCGATGAACTTAACAAGCGCCGGCCCAGAAGATCGCACGATAGCAATGCATCCGATAACGATTCCAATAGACTCTGAGGTGGAAAACTTGCGTCCAAAGAAGCGCGCGCCGAAGTTGCGCCGAGAATTCGGCCGGTTAGTTGTTCAGGCAAAAACGCTGGCGATGCGACCTACAGCGCTGATGGCCCGAAACCAATTCCTGTTCATTCTGGGCCACATGCGATCGGGTTCGAGCCTCCTATGCCACTTGTTGTGCACCTCGGATGACATCGTCGGCTTTGGGGAAACTCACAACAACTACCGCCGCCGCAGCGACTTGGCCAAGCTTTTGATGTGCGTTCACAACCATACGGGTGAAAATCCGCTGCGGTACCGCTACGTGCTCGATAAGATCGTGGGGTGCCAGCATGTGATGAGCACGTCGGTACTAACCGATCGCCGCTGTCGATTCGTGTTCCTCGTACGCGAGCCGGTGGCGACCATCGCCAGTCTCGTTGCCATGCGTCGGCAGTTTCACGACGAAACCGACCAACAACTTGTCGAGTTCGCGACGCAGCACTACACCGAACGGCTGGGACAGCTTCTCCAACTGGCCGAGACGATCGACCATCCCCAGCGATGCCTGCTGGTGACCCACCAACGACTGCTTTCTGAGACACCGTCAGCCTTCCAGGCGTTGGAGCGATTCCTCGATCTGCGCGCGGCGCTGCGCGAAGATTACAACATCTTGCCCACCACCGGCCAACCAGGTATCGGCGATCCGTCGCCCAGCATTCGCCTGGGCAAAATCGATCGGTCATTGCCGCGCAAGCACGTTGATTTATCAGCGCCGCTGCGAGTTCACTTGAAACGGTGCTACGACAACTGCGTCGCAATGCTCGGCGAGAATTTCCAAACATCTAGTGCCCAACCTCTCGCGATTTACAAGCGTGCCGCTTGAGCGATACGTCGAGACCGCTTTCTCCGACGCCGATCTCGCTCGAAAATCGGCAATGTCGTTGGCCTCACAGGGGCCTTCCACACGACGTTTTCAACATTGCGTTCCGCCATCAAACGACCCTCGTTTGATAGCGATCCCGTCTGGAATATCATCCCGAGATCCGCCCCAAGGTCCACATAGATTCCTCGGCGGACATTGGAATGACAGCGGGCCAAGTGGCAACCGGTATCGCTACTCCGATTTCGCAGTTTCTTGCGGAAATCCCAGGCTGCAATTAAAGTATTACTGACGCGCAATCAGTAGTGTCCGGCTATAAGTCGAACAGTTTCAGTTGGTTAGGGTCGGAGGATTCTGGAAACGGTTGATGTTTGGCGGTGAGGGCCTCAAACAGCGG
>JAKEIB010000396.1 GCA_022614705.1 Planctomycetota bacterium
CACGTCGAATAGGCGCCTACGCTCATGGCGCGCGCCTTGTCCCATGATATTATGTACTTGTCCAGGCCAATGTTGCAGATTTATTGCGATGGGCCATAGTCTGGAGTTTTTCATGGCAGCAACGATTTATTACGACAAAGACGCCGACCTCTCAGCCCTCCGCGGCAAGACGGTGGCCATTATCGGCTATGGCTCCCAGGGACACGCCCAAGCTCAAAATCTCCGCGACAGCGGCGTCAATGTCGTCATCGGCCAGCGGCCCGGCGGTAAAAACTACGACCTCGCGATCAGCCACGGCTTCAAGCCCGTCAGCGCCGCCGACGCTGCCAAGGCGGCCGACGTCATCAATATCCTCGTCCCCGACGAATTGCAGGGCGACCTCTACGAAAAGGAAGTCAAGCCCAACTTGAAGCCCGGCAACATCCTCATGTGTTCGCACGGCTTCAATATTCACTTCGGATTCGTCAAACCGCCGCAAGGCGTCGACGCCCTGCTGGTAGCGCCCAAAGGCCCCGGCCACCTGGTTCGCAGCGAGTTCCAGGCGGGCGGCGGCGTGCCCTGCTTGATCGCCACCAGCGAAGGCGCGAGCGACGAGACGTTTAAGATCGGCCTCGCCTACGCCAAGGCCATCGGCGGCACCCGCGGCGGCGTCATCCACACCACCATCGCCGAGGAAACCGAAACCGACCTGTTTGGCGAACAGGCCGTCCTCTGCGGCGGCGCCAGCGCCCTCGTCAAAGCGGGCTTCGAAACGCTCGTCGAAGCCGGCTACCAGCCCGAGATGGCCTACTTCGAGTGCATGCACGAGCTCAAGCTGATCGTCGACCTGTTCTACCAGGGCGGCCTCAACTACATGCGCTACAGCGTCAGCAACACGGCCGAATACGGCGACTACACCCGCGGCCCGCGCATCATCACCGAAGAAACCAAAAAGGAAATGAAGCGGATCCTCAAAGAAGTTCAAGACGGCACGTTCGCCAAGGAATGGATCAACGAAGCCAAAACCGGCGGCAAAAACTTCAAAGCGATGAAAGAAAAAGACAAATCCCACCCCGTCGAAGTCATCGGCCGCAAACTCCGCAAGCTAATGAGCTGGATTAACGCCAAAGAAGTGGATTAATCCTGCCGTGCACCTCGCCTTAACTCCGAGCGAGCCGGGGCGTCCTCGCCTCCGTGTGAAAGACTTGTCCTGGTAATGGCTCGCGGTCGTTCTCGACTACCGCCATGTCGGTCGGTAAAATGCGTACGGAGGACCGAGCAATGCCCTACCAATTGCCGCCCGACATCGACCAGCGCGTTCAGTCTCAAATCGCCCTCGGAATCTATCAAACTCCTACCGAAGTGCTCAACGACGCGCTCGATGCCTTAGAACATCGAAACGCCGATCTGGAAGCCATTCGCGCTGGAATCGAAGATGAGAAAGCCGGCCGCATGCGTCCGCTTGCGGACGTTGACCGCGACATGCGTCAACGATACGGGCTCCCGCTGCAGTGATGCAATACGACGTCAATCTCACTGCCCGCGCCGAGCGAGAATATCAACTAGCCTACGAATGGTACGCTGATCGGTCGCCCGAAGCAGCTGAGAAGTGGTTCATGGGCATGCAAGCCGCTTTGGATTCATTGAAGCGGAATCCAGAACGTTGTCCACTGGCCGACGAGAACACGAGCTTCCCAATCGAGCTACGGCAATTGAACTTTGGCAGCGGCCGCCGCAAGACGCACCGCATCATTTTTGCGATTCGACCCAGCACGATCGTCGTCTATGCGATTCGACACGTTGCACAAGAAGCTTGGCGACCTGAGAGCGAACTCGGCGAGGCGCCGTGATTCACTGGCGATGGTCTCGTGGCAAAGTTCTCCCTCCACATGCGAGACGACCTCAAACGCAAGGCTCAGAGTCTGGCCGAGAGTCAAGGCGTGTCGCTGAACAACTACATCAATTCGGTGATTGCCGCGTCGGTGGCCCAAGAGGAAACGATGCGGTTCTTCCGCGATCGGCTACGGGATATCGACCTCCGCGCGCTGCACAAACGAGTACTGAAGTTTATGGAAAAGCCGCGGCGTGGTGTCGATCCATCGCCGGACGAGTTGCGGCGTCTTGCGGGAGAATAAGGATGCACTTGCACATCATGAGCACGCTGACAATCCAACTGCCGGCGTCGATGAAGAAGCAGATCGAGGCACTTGCCGCCAAGGAAGGCTACTCGGTCAACCAGTTTCTGGCCAGCGCAGCCGGGGAGAAACTGGCCGTCGTGTTGACGATGGACTACCTCCGCCGCGAAGCGGCCGCAGGCCGGCGAGAAGACTTCGAGAAGTATCTGGCCGCCGTGCCGAATGTCGCGCCGGCGGAACAAGATCGCCTTGATTGATGGACGCCGCGGCGCCGTTCGAGAAACTGCCGCGGCAAGTTCATTTCTTCTGGGAAGCTGCCATCCTTCGCGGCAAAACACCCGTCGGTTCAGCAACCGTTGAATTGCTGCGGATCAATCAGCCGGAACGGGTCGACCATCGCCGGCTGTTAATGGAGCTCGAAGCGTGGACGTCAAGCTAGCGATCGCGCGTGACCGGCGGCATAAACTTCAAGGCGATGAAAGAAAAAGACAAATCCCACCCCGTCGAAGTCGTCGGCCGCAAGCTCCGCAAGTTGATGTCTTGGATTAATGCAAAAGAGGTGGATTGACTCGTTCGCGCCCCGCGCGCGACCTCCAAGCGAGCCGGGGCGTCCTCGCCCCCGTGCGAAAGACCTGTCCTGGTAATGGCTCCTGGTCGTTCTCGACCGCTGCCAAGTCGGTAAGTAAAATGCGTACGGAGGACCAAGCAATGCCCTACCAATTGCCGCCCGACATCGACCAGCGCGTTCAATCGCAGATCGCACTCGGCATCTACCAATCGCCGGCTGAAGTGCTCAACGAAGCGCTCGATGCGCTTGACCGGTACAACGAAGATCTCGCCTCAATACAGCGCGGCATTGAGGATGAAAAAGCCGGTCGGCTAACCCCGCTTCGCGAGTTCGATCAAGAAATACGAATGCGATTCGGCCTCGGTCGTCCATCGACGAAGCCAAATCCGGGGGCAAAAACTTCAAAGCGATGAAAGAAAAAGACAAATCCCACCCCGTCGAAGTCGTCGGCCGCAAACTCCGCAAGTTAATGAGCTGGATTAACGCCAATGAAATCGATTGATTTCCTCGCATAGAGCTGCGACCACTGGTCTCGGACTGTGCGCCGACTCTCGGAAACTGCCCTTACTTCTCCAGCGCGCGCCCCGCGAATAAAAATGGCGGTATGCTTAGAACAAGTATCATTCGCACCTCATATCGTCCACGAGTTTATCCAATGGCTTGGTGCATTTGTGCCGCAGTAATTGCTGCTCAGACTATCCACAGTGTTTTCGCAAGTTATCGCGAATGATGCGATTGGTCCTCAGCGCGAAAATCATACGACGAACAGCGCCCAGGAATTGATCATAAGAGGCGTCGTGCGCGACTTTGCGGATCGACCCATGGGCGGTGCCGCGATCGGCGTGGTCGCTGTAAGTCTTCGTCCAAAGTCGGATCCTCTTTCCGGTAGCACATTTGCAACCCAGGTCGGCCAGGCAACGAGCGCCGTCGATGGTCGTTTCCAATTTAGCGTTCGCAATATGACTCGCGACGACATAGCGCTCGAGCTTTCGGCAAGAGCTCCGGGGCACGGCGTAGCGCTTCTGGACCTCCCCATCGACGCTGCGCTGCATGATGTGGCGCTGGAACTGCCGAAGGAGAATCGTTTCCGGGCTACGCTATTGGCGCCAGATGGTAAGCCGTTCGCAAATGCCAAAATTAAACTTTGCGGATTGTTGCCAGTCTCCGGTTCAAGCAACGCCCCTCAGTGGTACTCCGCGCCGCCGAGCGGCGTCTTATCGTGGCCGCCCAACTGCACCTCCGGAAGCGATGGTAGTATTGAACTTCTCGGAAGTGCGTCAGTTGGCGCCATGCTGCTCGAAATTGACGACGAACGTGTCGCACGCCAACGTTGGACCGTGGCGACAGACAAGCCGAACGTACCGATAAGCTTGAACACCTTGCCCCCGCGCAGCGCCCAGGGAAAAGTTGTCGTTTCAGACGCGAGGGAGCCGATAGCCGGTGTCGACGTCGTCCTCACGTCGTGGAATGGTGATGATTACGTCGGTGCGGTAACGACGAAAAGTGACAAGCAAGGAGCCTTTAGCTTGAGAGTCTACGCGGGTGACAGTCTCACAATCCGCGCACAACTTGCAGATAGCAATTTCCAAAAACTGGATCGACATATTCCGTGGATTGAAGGCACAATACGCCAACACATGGTTTTGCCGCTCTACCGCGCGGGCACAATGCCTGAGGACGGTACGACACCTGATGGTCGACTAGCAAGCACGATTGACTCCGAGGTGCCTGCGACGGCGGTTACGACGCGACACCCCACGCGACCCATTTTATCCGCGTTACCCGGCGTGTTGGTCGTTAGTGAAACGCCGATCGGCGGCGAGCACACGTGGCACAGAGTCGTCGCGATAAATCCGGAGTCCGGCCATTCTCGTGTCCTCATTGAAAACGGCTTGGACGGTCGAGTGTCTCCAGATGGCCGGCAGATCCTTTACCGTTCTGGTTCATCCAGCGGCGAGCTGCGCATCGCTGCGGCTGACGCCACTGCAATGTCCAAGCTGGTCGTTAAAAGGCCCGCTGGTCCAGCCTCTTGGTTAGATGGCGTGGGCCTCATCGCAAATATCAACGACCCCACGCCACAGGATTACTTTGGCCAAGAATACTGGCCTCTTGAGACGACGAAGCACAGGATCACCGTCAGCGGAGATCGACTCTGCCAAATCTCTGTTCCGCCGCCATACCAGGTGTTCGACGTGTCGCACGATGGCAAGTTGCTGGCGATGCATTGGGATACTCACGCCACGCCAACTGGTGCTCAACTATTCGTTGCGGACATCGATGGCAGCAAGTTGCGGCCGATTGCGCGAAAATCATCCCAATACTATTGGTATCCCCGGTTCAGCCCAGACGACAAATCCATCGTTGCGAAACATCTCGATGCGAAAACAGGAGCGCTCACGATTCGGATCGTTGCGCTCGACGGCGCGCAGGAGCGCTCAATTATCTTAAGCAACGAGGTTGGTCCCGAAATCGCCTGTTGGTCGCCCGACGGCGCGTGGATCGCAATCGTTGCTTATGACCAAGCTGCCTTCGCCGGTGGAAAAAAAGTCAGTCACCTATTCGTCGTTAATTCAGCAGGTGATTGTATCCGAGAAATCATGTCTGACGATCGGGGCGAGCGCCACATCACGAATATTGACTGGTCCGCATCGTTGCCGATCGCGAAGTAGGAGATGTACCTCCTCCCTATGCGCCAAATCACACCATAAAACCGCGACCGCTGGTCGCGGATTGTGCCTTATCCAAATATCCGCTCTTCAAACGTATCCGCGGTGGCCAAAAATTCTTGCTGAAATCGGCCGCGCGATCTGCTATGTTCGATCCTGCCACCGTGCGATTGTTCTTTGACAATTTGCGAAGCTGTTAGCCGTTAGCTCTTAGCTGTTAGCCAAGAATGCAACGCGCTCTATAGCGGGCTGTCGACTGCCGAAGGTCGAATGCAACAAGCGAAGTAAATTCGCCGAATTATGCGCGCCCGTCGATGCGTTGCGCCCAGGATTTACCGAGTCGCCGCGCGAGCCGGCCGCGCAGAATGCATGAGTTTTGCACGGCTTGTGTGGGACCCCTTTTTGTGTGCAATTCACAACCTGTGGCCACTACGGAACTTAGTACGAGGCCGCGCGAACTGGCCCGTGCAATAACCGCTGGCGCTCGAGAACGGCGCTAATTTGCGCGGCGCTCGATAAATGGGCGCGCACAAATCAGAACGTATGACAAGCCAACATTCAAGCTAAGTTTTGAACTGAAGGCAACAGAGGGAACGGAGGAACGCCCGGGGCTCTGCGTCCTCTGTTTCCTCCTGTTCAGAATTTCTGTGTTTCGTTGAAAAAGCTGAGGTCAGGCTGGAAAGCCTAACGTACTTGTTACCACAGTCGCCATTCGCCTTGAGTGACGACGTAGATGCCGAGCATCAGGTTCGTGATCGCGTGGGCGGCGACGCAGTCCCAGATGTTTTTCGTGCGCAGCATGAGCCAGGTGACGAGGCTGAACCATACGAGGGCGGCCAGTTTTTCGGGATGATAGAGCACGGGGAACAGCGTACCCAGGATGACGGCGGCGCGATTGACTTCGCCAAAGGGGACTTGCCACCAGTTCTGGCTCACGACGTAGCGCATCAAAAAGCCGCGGAGGAAGAACTCTTCGATCACCGGAACCACGAGCACGAGGCCCACGAAGCGGACGGCCAAAAACGTGTAGGCCCAGGCCGGCGTGGCGGCGAGTTGGCCGAGCGGGTTGTAGGATGGGCGTTCGCCGAGGCCAAGCAAGCCGACGGCGCGGCTCTTGGGGCCGAGCCAATCCACCAGATGTTGTTCAAGTTGCAGATTGCAGATGGCAATCCACAGCACGCCGCCGACGAGGCCGACGACGATTGCCAAGAGCGAAATGCGGAAAGGAAACTGGCGGTAGCCGGGCAGGACGAAAAGCATCGCGGCGATCGTGAGCGCGAGCTTGGCCGAGTAGACGATCGGGTAGTGGGCGTAGCGGATGCCGAGGCTGTTGGGTGCGTCGATGGGGGCGACGCCCTCCCGGCCGTGCGGCGGCGTGGGTTCGAACATGCTGGCCGCCATGTAGACGATGAACGGCAATAGGAAGGGCAGCCAGGGGTGGCTGACGGGGAGATTTCGGATTTCCCGCTGCGGCGGGTGAACTCCTTGCGGATTGCGGATTGGGGCGCGATCGTCCACGGGAGCGTTCCTGGCCTTGTGGAGTGTCCGAGATTGTTTTGGGACGGTCGGCCTGTGCCGCGCCCAGAGTTTGTGGTCGGAAATGGAGGCGTTTGGGCCGGGTTTTGGCGCTGCGACCGGAATCTACGGCAGAAATTAACGAATCTGGTCTGGTCTCGCCGACGGAATCAATTACTATACATAGTTCTCCCACCGTTTTCAGGACCGCGTTGGGCCGGCACGCACAGGCGAGCCGCCTGTGGCTACGGTGCCGGCGCGGGCCTGTTCTGGCCACAACGGGCGGCCCGTAGATTTGGAGATCCATCCCATGAACAACGTGCTTTAATCAGGCCGGCGGCCTGTCGGCTGTCGCCTGGGGCGATCGCCGGCGCGTGTTTGCGATGGATAGATTCGCTCGCACACGGCGAATCGGGCGACCCGGCCTCACGAAAGCTCGCAAGTCGCGGGCGGAACGTGATTTCCTCGAACCAATCGTCGGCACAGTTTGTAGATAGAGTTTAGACCGAGAATCGAGCCATGAACCTCAAACAACTCCGCAACATCGGCATTTCCGCGCACATCGACTCGGGCAAAACCACCTTGAGCGAGCGGATTCTGTACTACGCCGGCCGCATCCACAAGATCGAGGACGTGCGCGGCGGCGGCGACGGCGCGACCATGGACTACATGGAGCTCGAGAAAGAGCGCGGCATCACCATCACCAGCGCCGCCACCACGCTCAAGTGGCAGGACCATACGATCAATCTGATTGATACGCCGGGGCACGTGGACTTCACGGTCGAGGTCGAGCGCAGCTTGCGCGTGCTGGATGGCGCGATCCTCGTGCTGTGCGCGGTGGGCGGCGTGCAGAGTCAGTCGATTACGGTCGACCGCCAGATGAAGCGGTATCACGTGCCGCGGTTGGCGTTCATCAACAAGATGGACCGCACGGGCTCGAACCCCGAGTCGGTCGTGCGCCAGCTCAAGGAGAAGCTGGGCTGCGACGCCGTGCTGATGCAGATTCCGATCGGCCGCGAGGACAAGTTCGAGGGCGTGGTCGATCTGGTGACGATGAAGGCGATGTACTTCGACGGCTCAAACGGCGAAAAGGTGCGTGAAGAAGCGATTCCCGCCGCCCTGCAGAAAGAGGCCAACGCGGCCCGCCATCACATGCTCGAATCGCTCTCCATGTACAGCGACAAGCTGATGGAGATGCTTTTGAGCGAAGAACAAATCAGCGAGGAGCTGATTCACGACATCATTCGCCACGCGGTGATCGAGCAGGAATTCACGCCGGTTTACTTGGGCACCGCATACCGCAATAAGGGCGTGCAACCGCTGCTGGACGCGATCGTGCGCTATCTGCCGACGCCGCTCGACGCGCCCGTGAAGGGCAAGGACCCGGTCGACCAGGAAAAGGTTGTGGAATTGCAACCAGATCCGAGCAAGCCATTCGTGGGCATGGCGTTCAAGATCGTCGAAGACGAGTTCGGCCAACTCACGTTCACGCGAATTTACCAAGGCAAAGTGGAGAAGGGCGGCAGCTACTTCAACCAGCGCACCGGCAAGAAGGACCGCTTCAGCCGCATCGTGAAGATGCACGCCGACAAGCGCGAGGAGATCGACTCCGCGTCGGCGGGCGACATCGTGGCCATCATGGGCATCGATTGCGCTAGCGGCGACACGTATTGCAGCGAACCGAAGTTTTGCACGCTGGAGAACATCTTCGTCGCCAAGCCGGTGATCAAGATGTCGATTGCGCCGCTCTCGCGCGACAACGCGGATCGCCTGAGCAAGGCGTTGCAGCGGTTCCGCAAGGAAGACCCGACGTTCCAGGTGATGACCGACGAGGAGACAGGTGAGACCGTAATCGCCGGCATGGGCGAGCTGCACTTGGAGATTTATGTCGAGCGGATTCGCCGCGAGTACCGCGTGGAAGTTGAAGTTGGCCCGCCGAAGGTGAGCTACCGCGAATCGGCCACCAAGCCGATCGCGTATGACTTCACGCATAAGAAGCAAACCGGCGGTTCGGGTCAGTACGCCCACATCGTGGGCAACATGGCGCCGATGACCGACGAAGAGGCGGCCGAGACCGAGGGCGAGTTGCTGTTCGTCGACAACATCGTGGGCGGCCGCATTCCCAAGAATTTCATCCCGGCCGTTGAAAAGGGTTTCCGCAACATGCTGGGCAAGGGCCCGGTGGCCGGCTTCCCGGTGGTCGGCATCAAGATCGAGCTGAACGACGGCAAGCACCACGAGGTCGACAGCTCGGACATGGCGTTCATGGTGTGCGCTCAAAATTGCTTCCGCGAGACGTTCCCAAAGATGAAGCCGGCGCTGTTGGAGCCGATCATGCTGATGGAGCTCGAAGTGCCGGAGAATTTCCAGGGTAGCGTGGTGGGCAACATCTCGGCCCGCCGCGGCATCGTTCTCTCGACCGACATGGTCGGCGGCATCACCAAGATCATGGCCGAGGTGCCGCTGGCCGAAACGTTCGGCTACTCGACCGACCTGCGCTCAATGACGCAAGGCCAGGGCACGTTCACAATGGAACTCTCGAAATACCGCCCCGTGCCGGCCAACATTCAGACCGAAGTGATCGCCGAGCGCAAGGCGGAGCTGCAGCCGGCGTGAAAGAAGCCGTCAGCTTTCAGCCTTCAGCCGGCAGTTTAGCGGCGGGCAGTTGATTCGGCTCAGTGAGTTACTTCATGCCGCTGCTCACCCATTGCCGGACGGCGCGTATCCACGTGGTTTCGTCGGTTTCATGGCAGCGAGCGAGGTGCTCGACCAGTTTGGCGATTGAAACCATCGGCAATGCCAGGCTTTGCTCCGCGACGGCGTATTGACCTTTCGTTTGCAGCAGGTGGACCACGATATCACCGTCGACGTATTGCCAGATTTCCGGGAAGCCGAGCGCGGCGTAGATAGGGAAGCGGTCGATGACGCTCGTGGTGATATCCACCTCCACGACGAGATCGGGCGGCGGATCGACGCGAAGTTTCACGGTGCGGCCGCGCACTTCGGCTTCGTGCTGGACGTAGTAGCACTCGTCCGGCTCCAGACCACAGTCGAGGAGTTGATCCTTGAAGGTCGTGGAGCCGCAACTCATGAGCGGTATGCCGAGTTCCTCGGTCAATACTTCGATCATTCGGCCGATTAGTTTCTTGGCCCGCTCGTGATCTTGAGTGGGCGACATGATTTCCATCTCACCGTGGTGATACGTGATCCGCAGACGGCGGCGGTCTTCGATTTCGGTGACCAACGCCTCGTACGTCGCGAACGAAACACCGGGTAAATAAACGTGCTCGTAAGCTGGTGCGGGCGGCGAAATTGGAGTGATCGTCGACATGTTCACACTTGGGCGGGCGGAATGACTTACCGATTCGCGGCCGGTACGTCCATTTTAGCCGACCGGGAGCGAGAAACGAAGCGCGTTCGGCCGAATGCGCTACGGCACATTTCGCCGCTCAACAGTCGGCGAAAGTAAACTCCTAGCCAGTCGTCGTTGCCGGCGTCATACCTTCCGGCGGGACGCGTTTTAGCTGTTCGGAAATCTGCAGCAGATTGGCGTTGATTTGGCGGAGTGTGGCACTGCGCGAGCGGAGGAGTAGCAGGACGGTGGCCAGGCCGGCGAAGACCAGGATCATGAATGAGGCGGAGCCGAAGACCATGCACATCGCAGTCAGCTTGGCGAGGACAAGAAACGGCGTGTTAGGATTCTCAAGTGTCCCTTGCATCACTTCGGTTACATCCTTAGTGTCCGACCCGCTACGCGCATTTGCAGCCCCTTCGACCATTTTCGCCTGTTGCTCTTCATTGATCATCTTGGCGATGACGGGAAACGTCAGCCCGCCGAGGATGAAGATCCAAACGGCTCCGAGCGCGGCCAGAACCCATAGAGCGATCGAGATGCGCGTCCAGCGTTTGATGCGGCGGCGGTCGGCGTCGATGACGCGTTCGATTTGCGCGGCGGGCGGATCGGTTTGCGGAGTGAGGTCGAGCTTCAACAAGGCGTCGCCAACGTTCTTATCAAGCATGATTTTGTCCTTGTGTTGATGTTTCGCTAAGCCGCAAGCGGCGGTTAATGGATGTTGCGAAATCAGTTGCCGTTACGTGTCAGCAGTTGCTTCAGTTTTGATTTGGCATAGTGAATTCGCGATCGCACGGTGCCGAGGGGGCAGCCAACGACCTGGCCGATTTCGTCATAACTAAGTTCCTCCAGGAATCGCAGGACGATCACTTCGCGGTGCATCGGCTCCAGCTCGTCGAGCGCCGCGTGAATGCGGGCCGCGTCCTCGGGCGAGAACGATTCCTCCGTTTCATCAGCGATCTGTTCGACGTCCACCATCGTGGTCGGCGTCCGGCCGTTGCGCCGCCCTTCGAGCATCGCTTTGCCGTGGGCAATGCGATACAGCCAGGTGGTGAACGCGCCCACGTCTTTCAGTCGCGGCAGTTGCCGCAACACATCGAGCCACACTTCCTGCGCGAGGTCGTCGGCCCGGTCAGTGCGCGACACGAGCTTACGCAGGAAGTACCGCAGCCGGAGGCCGAAACGGCCGACCAGCTCACGGTACGCATCGTCATCCCCCGTCTGGCAGCGCAGGACCAGCAGACGCTCATAAAGCCGCTCCGCTTGATCGCTCATAGGCGCTCCGAACGGTCGGAATATGGTCGCGATTCGTAGTTAGGGTTGCGCGCGGCAACGATAAGTTCACGAAAAATCGTCCGTCGCTCAACAGTGCCGGTCGCGGCTATATGTCAAAACATTCGGGCGCGGCCGAGCTTGCGGCGCGTGACGACCCATTGGCCGGTGTGGCTGCTCCAGTGGCCGCCGATGGTGACGAAGGAGTCGCCGATACGCTTGACGAAGGGGGGCACGCGGCCGGTGACTGGTTTGTCGAAGTCGGACTCGTTCAGCGAGTCGAGCACTTTCAGCGTGCCGGCACGGACTTCCTTGGCGATTCGCAGATACTCGTCCTTCGTGAGGAAGTCGCCCGGCTTGTCACTGCCGGCCGTGTCTTTGGTGTGCCGCTCCTTGAAGCCGGCCGGCAGGGGCGGCATCGAGCCGGGCAGGGCCGCCTCGACGAGATGGTGCTCCGATTGGATGAGGTGGCCCAATTGCCAGGCGATGTGGTTGGCGTCGCCCGCCGGGCGGACGAGCATTTCTTGGGGCGTAATGTCTTCCAAGTAGCGCTCGACGAGAAAATCGGCCACGCCCAGCGAACTGCGAACGGCATCTTTGAAATCCATGTTGGGGCTCCTTAAGGATAGGTGAGTGGGTGAGTCAGTGAGAAAATGGTGGGGCAGGCTAGCTCGATCGCGCATAGACGGCTGCGATGAGCGGGCTGACCACCGCATATTGAACAAACACAAAAGCTGATTCAATGACGACGTATCCGGATACGGACGACATGTGATGTTTCGCGCTGACTGCGAGGACCATAAAGCTCCAGGCTAGGGGGCAGGCCAACATGGCGAATTTTAGCCCGCCCTTCAGGATTGTCTCACCGGCGAAGAGCCGCTCGTAAAGGATGGCCCACACGACGCCTTGGACGAACATCGAGGCAACACCGAGCGGAACGAAAATGTCGTCCCGATACACGTTCAGAGACCTGTAATGGTCGGAGAATGTGGCAAGATGCCAAAAGTAGCCGAGCGGAAACGTCGGAAGTACGTAGGCTAATACGGCCAAAGCACGCTTCTTCATGAATGTGATGCCTGTTGATTATGTCTGGTTTGTGCGTCGTCGCGACGATTACGTCGTCGCCAACAGCTTTTCTATGTAGTCGCGGAAATGTCGCAAATTGTTTGGAAGGACCGCGTCCTCGCGCGACGCTTTGTACAACAGCAGCGAGCCTTGAATCGTCGCCATCCAGAGTTTGGCCAGCGACGGAGTATCGAGTTTGATGTCGCGGCTGCGGCAGGCGTCGTCGAGCAGGGTTTGGAACTGACGTTCGCCGCTGGCGAAGCACGCCTGAGCGGCTTCCCGTAGTGCCGGATGTGTCTCGGAAACCTCCTGCACAGTTGTCCCAGCCAGACACGACTTGAGCATGTTCGGGTTTTCGAACACGCCGGCAAAGAAATCAATGCAACCGAACAGCTTTTCCAGCGGGTCGGCGATAGATCGAAATGGCGCGTTGTGATGCATGGCAACCACTTGCTTGTCCCACTGGTCGAGGCACGCCTCGGCCAGCGACTCTTTGCTCTCGAAGTGATGGAAGCAGGCCCCTTTCGTCACTCCAGCCTCCGCGCAGATTTGGTCGACAGTTGTCGCGATGTAGCCATTGCGCCGGAATAGCAGCGTTGCGGCGTCGATCAATTTTCGTCGGGCGCTCTGTTTACTAGTCAGGGTCATAGATGGAGCATACCAACTAGTCGGTATGTCTGTCAAGGGCTGATTTAGGCGGTTTTATCGCCGGAATTGGTTCAATGCCGCTCTGCAAGATCGATGCGAATCAATTCGCCGTCATTGCGGGCGAACACGCTGCCCATTGCGAATGCCGGATGTGACCAGACGGTCATGCGTCGCTGGATCGGTTGAGTGGGCTCGATCAACTTGGCGCGGCTGAGCTCTTGGTAGCCGTCGCCCGAGAGCGTGGCGAAGATGATTTCGCCCTGCTCGTTGCAGAGGACGACGCGGTCGCCGTGCGGCACGAGGAAGGCATTCCACCAGCGGCCGGGGCCGGTGGCGTCGTGCGTTTCCCAGATCATGCGTCCCGTTTCGGTTTTGAGGCAGCGCATTTCGCCGTAGCTGCCGATGCCGAAAATGTGATCCTCGGTGACGATTGGCGTACACATGATGGCGTGCAGGCTATCGTTTTTCAGCTCGGTGTTTTGGGGCGCGGTTTGCCACAGTACCCGCGGCGAGCGGCCGCCCTTGCCGAGGTCGAGCATCAGCGGACCATCGTAAAAGCTCGTGATGAACAGTCGGCTGCCGATTTTTCGCGGCGTGGGGATCGATAGCCCGGCTTCCACGGGGAACGGCTGCGTCCACAGCACTTTCCCACCAGCCGGATCGAGGCCGACAACGGCGGCCGGGTGCCAGATGATGAGCTGCCGGTGGCCGCCGAATTCGAGGATGACGGGCGGGCAGTAGCCGGGCTCTTTGCCGTCGAGGGCGCGCCAGTTTTCGTCGCCGGTGTGCTTGTTGAGGCTTACGACCAACGCGCCCGGCTTGCCGCCGGCGAGCACGATGAGCTGATCGCCGTCCACGAGCGGCGCGGCGGCCATGCCCCACGCGGGAAGCTTGGTGCCGAAATCGGTGGGCAGATGCTTTTGCCAGATGACGTCGCCGCTGACCGTATCGAAGCAGAATAGATGACCGACGGCGCCAAGGACGTAAACGCGGTCGCCGTCGACAGTCGGCGTTGCCCGCGGCCCGAGCGGGTAGCTGATCGAGTACGGCGCCTTATACGGATGCTTCCAGATTTCATTGCCAGTCGCGGCGTCGAAACACAGCACGCGCTCGAGATTGTCGTCCGCCAGCCGATCGGTGACGAACACGCGCCCATCCGCGACGGCCGGCCCGGCATAGCCGGCGCCGATCTTGGCGGTCCACATGCGCGGCAACATGCCCGTCTTCGGGTCATTGGCTGGCAGCGTTTCAACGATGCCGCCCTCGCGCCACACAAGATCGCGATGCGGCCCGCCCCACTGCGGCCAATCGTCGGCGTGGGCTTGGAACGAAAGAACGAAAAGTGCCGTGAGAACGCTATGCATCACTCGACATGTCCTCATCGTAATCATTTGCTTTGGCCTTCTTATCGGCGAGTGACGGCAAGATTGCTGCGTGCGAAACAACTTTAATGCTTTGCTTCCGTTGGCTAGACCAAGGGAATTGAGGAAACTGGATACGCCACGACGATTTTGTCGGCGGTCATGAACGTCAAATTATGTTCCAGCGCCTGACACACCAGAATCCGATCGAACGGGTCGCGATGCAAGTCAGGAAGACTTGCAAGTCGCGCGACGCTGGCTTCATCGAGCGGTAGCGTCTCGATGGCATGGCGCTCGCGCATCATCCGCAGATACACTGCGGGAGTCGCCGGCAGGGAGAGTTTCCCGAGTGCACACTTTATAGTAGCCTCCCAAACCGACACAGCGCTCAGAAAAACTTCATTCGCCGGGTCGCGAAGAGTAGTTTGCTGCGAAACGAGTCTTGAGTCGCCACTGATGTACCACAGAAATACATGCGTATCGAGGAGCAGTCTCATAGGCTGCCGAATTCGCGCAGAATGTCATCCGGAAGTGGATCATCAAAATCCTCGGGCACTTCGAATTCACCAGCAGCTAGTCCAAAGGGGCGTTGCCCGTTGGACGGCGGAGTAATCGGCTTGATTTCGGCGACAGGCCGATGACGATCCGTAATGACAAATGTTTCGCCGGCCTGCACTCGGCGCAGATAACCAGACAAGTCCCGCTGGATTTCGCTAATACTGATCGTGGTCATAACCAAATGATACCACGATTCAGCGTAAGCCGCTACTTCGCGTTTTGCTTCGACTCCAGCTCGCTCGCTTTTTGGCGATACTGGTTGGCCAGGTCGGTGTTGCCCAGGCGTTGCATGGCGTCGGCCAGGTGGCGGTAGGCGGCGGCGTGTGCGTTGTTGAATTCGATTGCGCTGGTGAACGATTCGGCCGCTTTTTGGAAATTGCCGAGTTGCTCGTAGGCCAGACCGCGCTTGAAGTAGTAGTCGGGGTTGGTCGGCTCGAGACGCACGGCGTCGTTGAAGTCGGCCAGCGCTTTTTCGTATTCGCCGAGCGCCATGTACGCCAAGCCGCGATTCAGAAACGCGGGCGTGTATCGGTCGCTGGCGGCGATGGCGTTTCCGTAGGCGCGAAGCGCTTCGTGGAAGTTGCCCATCTTGGCGTGCGTAAAGCCTTCCCAAAGATTGGCCCGTGGGTCTTCGAAATTGATGTTGGCCGACTCGACGAAATCGGCGAGCGCCGATTTGTCTTCGCCGAGGTAGTGGTGGCAGATGCCGCGACGGTAATACGCTTCCGCCATATCGGGGCTCAGCTCGATCGCCTCGGAAAAAGTATGGACGGCTTTGCGTAATTGGCCCAGCATGCGCTCGCCGATGCCGCGGGCGTAGAGCGCGGCGGCCCGCACGCCGGCGGTGTACGGGTTCTTCTTATCGACCTGGGCGAGCACCTTTTCGGCCTCGTCGATCGCGGCCTGGTAGGCGGCTTTTTTCGCGGCCTCTTCCTTCATGGTTTTGCCGAGTTCGACGAAGACGTTCGAGCGGGTCAAAATGCCCTGAACGAATGGCAATTTGTCGTCAGGGTTTTTGGGTTTGTAGTGTTCGATCGCCTTGCCGAGCTGATCGGCCCCTTCTTGGAAGTCTTCGTTGCGGAGAGCCAAGGCGGCGAGTGCGTAATAGGTTTCGTAGTCGTCCGAGTTCAGCTCAAGCGACTTGTTGAGGTCGGCGAGCGCTTCGTTGTATTTGAAGGTGCCAGAATAACCTGTGCCGCGAAGCCGATACGCCTCGGCGTTGTCAGGAACGGCCTCAATGACACGCGTCAACGGCCCGATAGCGGCCTGATAGTTGCCGGTGAGAACGAGTGCCTTGCCGTAGCCGAATTGCGCGCCCAGATTTCCACGATCCGCCTTCACCGCTTTCTGAAAATCACTCAAGGCCGTGGCGGCGTTGTCGGAACCACCAATGTCCAATAGCATTCGGCCGCGGGCGAGCAGCGCGGGCACGAAGTTTTCGTCAAGGTCGGCGACGAGTTTGAATTCCTCCAAGGCCGCGTCATACTCCTTCATTCCGACGAGCGCCTGGCCGCGGCCCGTGTACCCGATAAGACGCAGCTGGTTCGCTTCCTGGGAAAACTGCATCTGTTCGCCGAGGCGGGCCAATTGATCGAAAGCTTGGAGCGCGGTTTGGTTATCGCCCGACCGCAATGCCTCCTGGCCCTGTTTTAGGATCTCGTTGCGCTTATCGTAAATCTCCTGAAAGATCTCCTGTGCCGTGCGCTGCGGCTGTTCACCGTCGGCCGGCGCGGCGCCTTCCGTCGCCGGTTCCGTGGCGGTGTCTGTCGTCGTCGCATCGCTCGCCGGAGTCTCTTCTTGCCCCCGTGCGATGCCGTGGGCAAAGACGCTGAGGGCGACTGAGAGCGCGAAACAAACAAGGAATCGACGACGGAGCGAGAGAGCAAAACGCATGACGGACCCTTCTCTGGAAAATTTCGAGCGAATGAGCCGATCGCGCTGCTTCGTCGGGCAGGCATTCCTGCCTGCCATTTCCGGCAGACAGGAATGTCTACCCACAAAAAGCCCGCGAAAGGCCATAATCTAAAGTACCACGGGCGATAGAAAATGGCGCCGTTTGGTGGACGAGCAGTGGGTAATTCTACGCTACGCCGTGCGGGTCGGGCAGCCCTGGCAGTTTGTGGGGGGAAGTCGCGAGCGAGACCGTATGGACAGCCGAGTCAGGCGTAGGCGTGGGGTTCCGTTTGTAGCATAAAGTTCGGTTGTACGGCGTCAAAGCGAATGCGATGCCCGGCAGTTTCGCGAGTGTAGTCCGCTCGCTCCGCGAGCGGAAAGCATCTCGCGGAGCGAGATGCCTACACTACCCTGATAACGGCACGCCTTGCTCGTTTGCGAGGCAATCGGTTATGATTTTCGGCGGGGGTGGGCCGATTTTTTGGCACTTACCGCGCGGGTTATGGAGCAGTTTTATCCTCTGTTGGTGTATGTCGTCGTGCTCGTCGGGTTTGTGGCGACGAACCTCATTTTGGCGTACATTGCCGGTCCGCGAAAACGGACGAGCGTCAAGGAAATGCCCTATGAGTCGGGCATGGACCCGGTGGGCGACGCGCGGCAGCCGTTCGACGTGAAGTTCTACATCGTCGCGATACTGTTCCTTGTGTTCGACGTTGAGCTGCTGTTCCTCTATCCGTGGGCGGTGAGCGCGTACATCGGAACGGACGGGATCCCGGCGGCGTTACGAGGCACGGTGTTTGCTGTGATGTTGGTGTTTATGGCGACGCTCGTCATCGCCTATATTTATGCTTGGCGAAAAGGTGTGTTTCGATGGCGGTAGGGTTACCGGAGAACGTATTTCTGACGCGGCTCGACGCGGCGGCCAACTGGGCCCGCTCGAACAGCCTGTGGCCGATGCCGTTCGCCACCGCCTGCTGCGGCATTGAGCTGATGGCCACGGCCGCGTCGCGGCACGACATGGCCCGCTTCGGCGCCGAAGTGATGCGCTTCAGCCCGCGGCAATGCGACCTCTTGATCGTGGCCGGGCGCGTGGTGATGAAGATGCTGCCCGTGCTGCAGCGGATTTGGCTGCAGATGCCTGAGCCGAAGTGGTGCATCTCGATGGGCGCTTGCGCGTGCACGGGCGGAGTGTTCGACACCTACGCGGTGGTGCAGGGCGTCGATCGATTCATCCCGGTGGATATGTACGTGCCCGGTTGTCCGCCACGGCCCGAGCAATTGCTGGCGGCGATCATCGAGATGCAACAGAAGATCATGCGCACCGGCACGTTTCGAGGGAGCGAATTTTCCGGCCGCACGTCGCCCACCGGTCCCCCGCCCTTCGACCGCGACGAAGTGCGCCGCTTACAAGAAGCGACGCCGGTGGCGGGCCTGGAGATTTACACCCCGCCGCCGAGAGTGGCCCAGCCGTCGTAACGGCGTGAGTCGGCTTGCCCTCGGCGCCGCAATTTTGCGGAGGGCTAAGGACATAGGGCCAGAATGACTTGTTTGGCCCTAAGCCCTCCGCTCTCCGCCCCAATCATGCTCGAGTTCAAAACCCTCCACGATCGCTTCGGCTACGACATCGCGGAATCGTCGTTCTGCGATAATCGCCGGATCGTCGTGCCGAGCGGCAAAGTGTATTTTGTGCTCGAGTTCCTTTGGAAGGAGCTTGGTTTCGACATGCTGCTGGAGCTGACAGCCGTTGATTATTTGGAATTCCCGGAGGCGACGGATCGTTTTGGCGTTGTCTATGGCCTGGTCAACACGGAAACCGGCGAACGGCTCATCATCAAGACACATTTGAATTCGCCCGAGTTACGGCTGCCTTCGGTGGTTCCGTTGTGGCGGAGTGCCGACTGGATGGAGCGCGAAGTGTTCGATATGTACGGGATCGAATTCGCGGGCCATCCAGACCTGCGACGCATCTTGATGCCGGACGAGTTCACGGCGTTTCCGCTGCGGAAGGACTATCCGCTGCGCGGCCGCGGCGAGCGGCATAATTTTCCGGTCATTACTCGGGCGGAGAGCTGATTTTTCACCACGGAGGACACAGAGGACACAGAGCAAGGCAGAAAATGCAAAGTGCAAAATGTTCAATGCAAAATGCAGAATTGAATTCTGCATTGATCATTTTGCATCAGTAGTGTCCGGCTATAAGTCGAACAGTTTCAGTTGGTTAGGGTCGGAGGATTCTGGAAACGGTTGATGTTTGGCGGTGAGGGCCTCAAACAGCG
>JAKEIB010000397.1 GCA_022614705.1 Planctomycetota bacterium
CCCTGCTGCGTGCCGGCCGCAAAGTGAAGCCGGCCGATGATGCCACGCAGGACCACAAGGTCGGCTACAACATCGTGCTCCGCGCGTGCCGCTCGCCGCTGGAAGCCATCGCCGACAATTCCGGCCAAGACGGCGGCATCGTCTGCGAGCGCGTCGCCGAGCGCAAAGGCAACGAAGGCTACAACGCGATGACCGACGAGTACGAAGACCTGGTAAAAGCCGGCGTCATCGACCCGACGAAGGTCACCCGCACCGCGCTGCAAAACGCCGCCAGCGTCGCCACGCTGCTGCTGACGAGTGACGCCCTCATCGCCGAAGCCCCCAAGAAGGAAAAGAGGGGCGGAGGCGGAGGCCACGGCCACGGCGGCATGGATGATATGTATTGATACCGCGGAACGCTTGCGTCGTCGCCACATCAACCTCGATTTCGTCACGCAGCCCTGCGGGAAACCAATTCCGCAGGGCTGCTTTATTCGATCGTCTCAGAATGGTAGAATTGTGTGGTGACAGTCGATTCCTCTTAGTCCTGGAAGTTCACCAATGCGTCCCGAAGATATCCAAGAGCTGGTTCGCCGCCAACCGTTCCGCGCCTTTCGAGTCACGCTGACAGACGGACGCACCTACGACGTTCGTCACCCGGAAATGGCGATGGTCGGCCGCTCCACAGTTGCCATCGGCCTACCGGCCAACGGCCAGGACGAAACAATCTACGACCGCTTAGTGACGGTCGATCTGCTCCACATCATGCAAACGGAGCACGTGGATTCTTCGGGTAGGGCGTAATTCGCCCTCATCGCTGAAGCCCCCAAGAAAGAGAAGAAAGGCGCTGGCGGCGGCATGGGCCACGGCGGCATGGATGATATGTATTGATTGCGAACCTCCTACCTCCAGTAGTGTCGGAAAATTATCAGCGCTCAGCGCTGTTCACGCGAAAACTCCGGGCGTGTCGAGCACGCGTCGGGGTTTATGCGTTTGCAGAGATGCCTAAGCAAAATTCAAAAGTAAGGCGAGTTTTCGCATGAGTGTTCACGATTTGTATTCCAAGCGCCAGAAGAGAATGCGCGGCGACGTCCCGGACGTATATGTTTACGATGAAATACCGACAGATTTGCGGGTACAGGTCATTCACATTCTGCGCGATACTATTGGAACGGGCCAAGTTTATCACAGCCAATTGTCAAAAACGGGGCAAGTCTATCATGCAATCGTGGAAGTTTTGCGAAAGGAATACGGAGTATTCAAGTTACCGAGCACATCACATAACCGCGATGGTGATTATTTGGCGGAATTGAGTAACTTCTTATTGGCGGAGAAAGACGAAGAGCGCGTCATCGATGCGATAGAATTGAGTTTTCGGTTTATTAATACCGTCGTTCGCGACGGCACGATCTATCGAAAGGGTGAAAGGGATGCTCAAAATGCGATCGCTGAGTTGAACACTCGCTTTAGAGAGCACGGGATCGGCTATCAATTCGAAAACGAACAAATCATTCGAATCGACTCACAGCTTATTCATGAAGGCGTTGTAAAGCCTGCGATTAAATTGTTGCATGAGCCGATATATGCCGGTGTCCAAGATGAATTTTTAAGTGCGCACGCGCACTACCGCGCCGGCAAGTATAAGGAGGCGCTTGTTGACTGCTTGAAATCGCTCGAAAGCGCACTGAAAACGATTAGTGACAAACGAGGATGGGCCTGCGACCCCAAAGCGACGTGTAATAACCTAATTCAGATAGTTTTTGACAATGGCCTCGTTCCGCCATTCTGGAGCCAGCACTTCAACTCGTTGCGAAGCACGCTCGAAAGTGGTGTTCCAACAGCGCGCAATCGAATGGCAGGTCATGGTCAGGGCTCAAGCGTTACGGACATTCCGGATTATTTGGTTTCCTATGTGCTCCATCAAACGGCCTCTGCAATCGTTTTTCTTGCTGAAGCCGAAAAGCACTTGCCGTGACGTAAGTCCAAGGAATTCAGTAATGCAAGATTGGGTCAATATTGTTGCGATGGCGACGGGGCTGGCAGCGATCTGGTATACAATCCGCGAGTCGCGCCAAAACAATAAGGTGCTTCTAAAGATTAGGAAATACGAAGCGAGTGGCCACCAATCCGTTAATGAAAACAATTGTCAACCGTTTCGTGTGTTGAAAATTCTCATCGAGAATCGCGGCATTCCATTGCATAGCATTCAGGCAGCATTCTCTTTCAGCCATCCTCAGCACCCGGGTCGATACACATTCCCTCTGAAACGTCGCAAACTAAGCGGTGATAGAGACGAATTCGCCAAAGGAATGGTCGTAGAATTCGGATTTAAATCGTACGAACTGGATCAAGGTGATCGAGGATTTTTAAAAATTCTTGAAGATTCCAGCTGTTGGGATGCGACGCTTTGCATCTATTCTCAAGACTACTTGGCAAAGGAATTTCGAATTAACGGCGTTATCGATAATTTAAAGTCGCGATGGAATCGGTTTGCTTACAGGTTCAACAATCTCTTCACCCGAGACATTACACGTGGAGAGCACAAATTGACTTACACTCCCAACATCATCGCCACTCGACCTTTGTTGTTTCATTCGATACGTGATGTCTGCCAATGGATAAGGGACGAAGAGAACCTCCTAAGCCAAACGCCCGGTGTCACTGCCGTCTCACCCAGCAGTGCGTCTTTGAACTCCGATCAACCTCTCCAATCGTAAGCCCTCCGCAAATCACCTTGCGGCCTTCCTCGCATGCCCGCCGCTCGTGATATAATTCACCCGGAGGCCCGCCATGAGCGTCGATCTATCGCCCGATATCTGGAACGCGGGTCCAACGCCACGTCGCCACGGGAGTTTTCGCAACTCCGGACGACGTCCTCCGAGAAGCCCTCGCTGCCCTCCGCGACCGCGAGCGTGAAACCGTATTTGGTCGCATGGCTTGAAGCCCGCAGCGCAAGCAAGGGAATTGCGTGTTCTCGCCCTTGCTCGCGCTGCGGGCTCCGATCCGGACATCGTGTGTAAGAAAGCAGTCCGCGTACGGCCGATCCGAGAATTCGACCGCGAATTGCGGCAACGCAATGCCGACCGCCACTACGCCAATTCCACCCATTTGGACCGCGGTCAGTGACCGGCAGCTTTTTGCGTGGGCGGTTGAAGGTGTTCGCGATCACGGCCGAGATATTTCGAGTTGTTCACAATTCGTGCGGGCCGTCGTGTCCTTGATTTCGCGATGCCTTGGCACCGCCGCGCCGCGAACAGAAGGATGGAAGCCCGCAGCGCAAGCAAGGGACGTGCAAAATATGTCCTTGCTTGCGCGGCGGGTTCCGATCCGGGGTGCGTCCGTGAAAAGTGGCGACGGATTCTGCTTGATACGATTGGGTTCTATTATATCGGGCAAAAAGGAGGCTGCCATGCACGTCGGTTGCCCTGGCTTCTGGCTCGCTTATAATCTTGCCGGCGTCGGCTGTGAAATTCACCGGCTTCTCCATCCCGCTTATGTCATCCCCAGCCGAAACCAAGGACCACACGACCGTTGCGCCCCGTGCGCGGCCGAGGGCGCCTGCAGCACGCGACTGTTTGGATGAACTGCTGCCAACGTCCGCAGCGGGTCCGATTTCGGACAGGCATTCCATCACAAAGCGTCGCCTCGCGCGACCGACACTCGTCGATGGCCAAAGCCGAATCATTTGGCCGTATATCATTGGCGTCATCGTTTTCCATCTGCTGATTCCTTTGGCCTTCCTGTCCTATTTTTTCAGCTGGTGGGGCGTGTTGTGGCTGCCGGTGGGGAATTACATTTTCTGCTCGATGGGCATCGGGGCCGGTTTTCATCGGCTGCTCACCCATCGCGGCTACAAGTGCCCGCTGTGGCTGGAGCACACGCTGGCCATTCTTGGCGTGTGCAATTTGCAGCAATCGCCCGCGCGGTGGGTCGTGGTCCATCGCCTCCACCATCAGCATTCCGATCAGCAGCCCGACCCGCACACGCCGCAGGTGAGTTGGTTCTGGGGCCATGTGGGCTGGTTGTTCATCGATAACCGCCATACGAGCGATGCGGAAACGTATCACAAGTACGCGCGCGACATACTCAGCGATCCGCTCTATATGCGACTCGAGCGGAACTTATTGTATTTCTGGGTGTACGTGATCCACGCAGCGTTGTTTCTTGTCGCGGGACTGAGTCTCGGCTATTGGTGGACGGGCACATGGGCCGGCAGTTACCAGATGGGCCTGCAATGGCTGTTGTGGGGCGTTATCTATCGCACGATCTACACGTGGCACGTGACGTGGGGCGTCAACTCCGCCGCCCACTTGTGGGGTTATCGCAACTACGATACGCGGGAGAATAGTCGCAACAACTGGCTCATCTCGCTGGCCACCAACGGCGAAGGCTGGCACAACAATCACCACGCCGACCCGCGCGCCGCCGCGCACGGCCATCGCTGGTGGGAACTCGACGTTACCTATCTCACCATTCTCATGTGGGAAAAATTGGGGCTGGCTTGGGGCATCGAACGGCCCAATCCCGCGCTCCTCGGCAGACGCCGTTTCGAACGCTGATGCCGCGCGTGAACTGGACGCATTCACAAAACTGGCGGTCGAATTGACATCTGACGATCGATATCGACGCCGCCGACCTGCCACCAGCCATGTCGGAATATTCAGCAGAAAATACTTGACGCCGCCCCCTGCTCAGGGGTATGCTCGCGGCGGACCGATCCTATTCTTCCGACGCGTTGCTTGCCCTTGGCAAGGGAGCGGCTCATGCGGGGGATTCTCGTCGGTGCGATTGCGGTGCTCCTGGCGGCGACGAGCTCCACGGCCGCGCCTATCGACTATTTCGGTCAGAGCCGTGGCATAACGGCCGCTGCGTGTGGCGGCACCTGCGTCGTTGACGCGAAAACCACCATGGCATTGGGTCCCTGGTCGGAGACCGCGACCGCTGTCTACTCCGATACGGGCGGCAGTGCGACGGCGACAACGACGCAAACATCCGATCTCACCGATCTGCAGGTTAGCATGTCAGGCATGCTGGCCGCTGGTGGTGTCCCGCTCGGTTACGCCGGGAGTTCGCTGAGCACGCTGGGCATCTCCTTTTTGCTTGCGTCGGATTCACCGTACGTCTCCACCATGAGCACCGGAGGCGACACGGCATCAGCGATCCAGCTCTCACTCAACCCGAGTGGTATGGTAATTCCATTCGATCCAAACAGTAGCGGCGTCCATGCGGCCGGCAGCTACTCGCTTAGCCTTCAGTTTAACTTGAACGCCGGCGGGCGCTCCGCGAGCGGCACGTACACGTATGGGCTCACGATCATTCCAGAACCATCGTCCGCCGGCCTCTTTTTGCTTGGCGGTTTACTCCTCGTCGCGACGCGCCGGCGTGCAACTGGCTTGCTCGGCTGTCTTTGACCCTGAGCTTGTCGACGGGAGCGTGTCGAAGTCTGCCAGCGCTGATTATCGACCTAGCTCACACTCAGGTTACGCTTTGCGTGATGGCTGCGGCATAGCCGTTGCTTTTGGCCACCACTTCCGCTAGCATATCTGTACGTAAGTATACTACTCACCCAACGGATGTCGCTGGTCGCCTGATCGGCCGGCGAGCCGCTCACGGTGCGCCCGGAAATCGCGGTGCAGCCGGCCCGATCGTCGTGCGCGAAACGGAGAATTCAGCTTGCGCACTACCACGCACGTCAAACCTGTCCCCTTTGTCCCCTTCCGAGGAATTCAATGCTTTCGCAATACACAAAGTCACAAATGAAATTCGCCCGTTGGCCAACTTACAGCGTCTGTCGAAATGGCCGGGGACTGGCTCATTTTGCGGCGCGCCACCATCGCCGAGATGGTCGCGGAGCAAAATGTGCCTGTCCCTTCCTTCGTCTTTTGGACCTGTTCGGCAACCGCATGGACCAAAACAAGAACGGCATCAAGGGCGAATCGATCGACTACTACCTGGCGACGCGTTTCCCAACCGGCGGCTTTGGAACGTACGACACGAGTCTGACGACCAGCTCCGGGAAGCCCAAGGCAAAACGCCCGCTTCCATTCACCGCGATCGACGCCTACTTTCAGACTTACTGAGAAAGCACACTGCCGAATTGCGAGGCGTGAGAAACTTCAGGCCGTCGTCCACGGATCGTACGTGCCGAAGTTCCAGATGTGGCCTTCAAGGTCGCGGCACGTGAAGCCGCGGCCACCGTAGTCCTCGGTTTTGATATCAATGAGAATCTCGGCGCCTGCCGACTTGGCACGCTTGTACAACGCATCGGCGTCGGTCACGACCACATACGCGCTCTATGTTTCGCAGCCGCCCATTTCATCCGGTTGTTTGATAAGTCGCCCAAACTGCGAGTCCATCTTCGTGCCGCACATGATCATTCCGTTGCCGAACGTGAGCTGGGCGTGCATGCTCGTGCCGTCCTCGTTCGGATATACGGCCTGCTTCTCGAAACCGAACGTATCGCACAGCCACTCGATCGCCGCCGGCGCATCGCGATACGACATGCAAGGGATGACCGTCGACCGAGTGTTTGCGGCAAGCGATGGCATGGCGACTGCTCCGCACGCCATGTTAACCCATCACGATTACGGACTCCAGGCGCTGGTATCGCCTTCCGAACGTGTAATTAGTGCCCGCATTGCCATCAATCCGCCATGCCCGGCAGGCATGACTCCAACACAACCATTGGCTGCTAGTCCAGTGCAATCGAAAGCTGTTGACCGAGCTCCACAGTGACGGTCCTGGACAGGTCCGCCTCGAAGTACTTGGGAGGGAGTTTCCTCAGCGCCTGCGCAGCACCGGGGACGATAGGTTTGGCGACGTAGTACGCATACGTTCCGGAAACCAACTCTCCATTGAAAGTGCCATCCTTGTGGACCGGAAACTCTCGAACATGACCATCACCGAGCGGATGAAAGGTCATCACCATACCACCGAAGGGCTGGCCGCTTTGCGACACCTTTCCCGACACGCTCACAGGAGCCCCTTTCATTTTCACTTCCGAACTGCAACCGAGGAGACCAACAATTAAAATCAGAACTATAAACGATCGCATTGGTGCCCTCCGGTTATAGGCTTTCATTGACTGTCTGGCCGTCTTCGGCGCCGACCATCCATTTCACGACCACCCCATCAATGCTGTCAGCCAGGAAACGGACTGAACCGTCGCCCATGGTCGCATTGACACCCCCCGAATGAAACGCGAACGGTTCATCGTTGGGACCACAGTTGTTGACAGACCAGCGGCACTCAGGCGGACCCCCTGCCGGCGAGGCGTAGTTGTTAAGCTGCGCTACGCGTGAACCGGGACTGACCGCATTGCTGGGCCCGGAATAGCCGTTGCTGACAGCGTCCGCATCAGCCCACGCAAACACGCGTCGCCCGTTTGCGCCACTCGACATATTGATGGGATCCGCGGCGCCCGATACAGGAGTGAAACGCGAGGAGTACGCTCCGTGACCGCTCACATCGGGATGCGCCCGCCCGGCGTCTTCGATCCATAGAATAGTGTGGCTTGTACCGTCGGTGACTCGATTGATGCCCCCTCCATTGCAATCGAGCATCGGACCGACAACCTGGCTTTTCCACTCGTCGGAGCCGGCAGGGGTTGTTCGCATGCCGTACGTCGGAGAGCCAGGGCGGCCGTCGATATCCGAGAGGGCAAGCACCATGTAATCAATTCCGCCGTAGCTGTGAATCGGATCCCGCTCAGCATTCGAGATCGGAACTGACGGGCAAATGAACGCGTCAATCTTCGCTTTCGCCGCGATCTGGCCCGACGGATGAGCGGGATCGTCGTAGTTACGCCCCTTGGACTTGGCATGCAGCAAGCAGCCGGTCGTGGTCTTGAAGGCCTCGCCGCTGGGAGTCGCTCCGTAGGCGGCAATCGGGTCGGTCTTTTGATCGAACATATCGTACACAGCTGTCTGCTCGATGTAAGGCAAGATGATCGTGGCGGTAGAATGAATCATATACGTCGTTGACGCACCTCCGGTGGAATCGCACTGGCCAGGGGCGGGGAGTTTCCGCCGAGACGATTCATAGTTGAGAACGCCTAGCCCCAATTGCTTCATGTTATTGGTGCATTGCGACCGCCGGGCCGCTTCCCGCGCCGCTTGAATTGCCGGCAACAGCAATGCGACAAGAATGCCAATGATCGCGATGACCACCAAAAGTTCGACAAGCGTAAAGCCCCGACTACTTCCCCCACGACTGAGCCCACTAACTGACCCGCGTTCCATCCTATTCACCTTTCCTGGTTCTAGCTTTTGTAGAGCGGACGCTACCGACAGCGCCGGTCGCCGCAACACGAATGCGGAAAGGGTATGGTGCGCGTGTTAAGAATGGATGAAGAACTTGTGAAAAGTCAACATGTAAAGTTTGGCCCACACGGGCGGGTCGTTACACACCCGCGAATTTGCGCAGATCGGCCTCCATGCGCGAAAGCCGTTCTTCGAGTTCCGCCTTCGCCGCCTCAAGGTTCGACAGTTGCTCCGGCGGCTTATAGGCAAACATGTAGAATTTGATCTTCGGTTCCGTGCCGCTGGGTCGACAGGCTACGTAGTTGCCGTCGGTCGCGAAGTCGAGGAACACAAGGTCGCCCTTCGGCCCGGCGAGCGGCTGCGGCTCCGTGGCGCTGCCGGAGTCGTCGACTCGAATGACACATTGCCGCTCGTAGTCGCGAATCTGAACGACGCGGTCGCCGCCGATTCGCGTTGGCGGCGCGGCTCGAAACGCGGTCATCACCTCCTGCATGCGCAACATGCCCTCGCTGCCGGGCATCTGCACCGAAACCGTCCGCTCCGCGTGCGCGCCATGTTGCCAGAACAGCGCGTCGAGCTTTTCGTGCAGGGTGTGTCCGGCCTCCTTCAGCTTCGCCGCCAACTCGCACAACAAGAGCGACGCCACTGCGCCGTCCTTATCGCGGACGTAACTCCCCGCCATGTAGCCGTGGGACTCCTCCGCGCCGAAGACGAAGAAGTCCGCGCCGAATTCGTCGATGGCCTTGGCGATCCACTTGAACCCGACGAGCAGGTCGCCGATCGTGCGCACGCCGTAGCTATCGCCGATGCGGCGGACGAGCTGCGTGGTGACGAGCGTTTGCACGATGAAGTTTTGTGCAGTGAGGCGACCGGCGGCACGGCGGTTTTCCAACACGAAATCAGCGAGTAATGCGCAGAGTTGGTTGCCGGTGAGCGTGTGCCACTTGACCGTAGCGGCAGGCGGCCCGCCTGCTGCCACGACAGGCGAGCCGCCTGTCGCCACGAACCGGAGCGGCGCCGCACAGCCGATGCGGTCGCAGTCCGGATCGGTCGCCAGGGCAATGTCGGCGCCCGCTTCGCGCGCACGCTCGATGATCGCATCGAACACGGGCGGATTCTCCGGATTCGCAACATGCCCGGGCACGTTGGAAAAATCGCCGTCGGGCTTGGAGTGCGGCCCGAACAGTTCGACATCCGTAAAACCATCCGCGGCCAGCACGGGCAACACCGCCGTTGCCCCGACGCCGTGCAGCGGCGAGTAAATCACTTTCAGCTTTCGCGGCCCAGGCGTCGCTTGCGTGAGCACCGCCTGCTGGAACTTGGCATCCATTTCTTCCTGACAAAACACAATTTTCCCGGTCGAGTGCATCTCGTCGAAGTTCGCCCGGCGGATTTCCTGCGTATTCATCACGCGCTCGATGATCCGCTTATCGTGCGGCGGCAGAATCTGTCCGCCGGTCGACCAGTACACTTTTACCGCGTTGTCGCTAGGTGGATTGTGGCTCGCCGTCACCATGATGCCGCACGAGCACTTTTTCTCGCGAACGGTGAACGAAAGTTCGGGCGTCGCACGATAGTTCTGCAGAAAGTACACGGTGAAGCCGGCGGCCGTCATGATCTCGGCACACAAGCGAGCGAAATGATCGGATCGATGTCGCGTGTCGAACGCAATGGCACACGACAACGGCGCGCCCGCGCCCAGCGTGTCTTTCACGTAGTCGGCCAACCCCTGCGCGCTTTCGCCGATCGTGCGGTCGTTGATCGCGTTGGAGCCGATTGGATACATCCGGCCGCGCCGGCCGCCCGTGCCGAATGGGATCACGGTCCAGAACACATCATCCAGCACCTGCCATTTCCCGGCTGCGATGTGAGCGGCAACCTCGGGGGCATACTCAGCGTAGCGCGGCTCGGTGAGCCATGCGCGAATGTTCTCCGCGGCGCTGGAACTGAGCCGATTGTCGGCAACTGCGTTCTGGACCGCATCAAGCAAACTCGCGGTGGCATCGGGCGACGCTCGTCGATTCATCTCGTTCATACTCCGCGGAAATTGCCTGTTGCTATTTAGACTTGCGCGAAAGTTGAATTGTCGCGCAAGGGGTGCCATGCTCACAGCTCTGCGTGGGCATGAACATCTCGCTGTTAGCATGGCCACTCAGAGCAGTGGCCATGGCACCCAATGGTTCACTTTCGATGCAGGGATCATTGATACGAAAACGCTACGCCAACGTAACATACACGTCGAGTCGCCAGCTAGACCCGATCGGGTGTGGCGAGCCAATCGTGGGCGCTTGCTGGGAGTGCTTCGCCCACCGATAATACCGGAGTGTAAAACCGGCGCGGAGAAGGTATGACTTGTCGTCGCGTGCAAATCGTGATCGTGGGAATGGCGCTTTCTGCCTTGCTTCCGTGCGTCGCGGCGGATGCCAAGGAATCCGCGGGGCCGGCGAAGCGAGCGCGTCCGCCCAAGTGGTCTGCCGACGTTTTGGACGCATTTTTTGAAGACGCGCGCGAGAAGCTGGTTGGTTCGCGGCCGGATTACAGCGCGACGACAGACGTCGTTGTTGCCGATAGTGCTCCGCCGGCGGCTTCGGACGGCGGGGCAACGCCAACCGGCGCGGCGTGGTCGAACGTAATTGATGCGGAGACCATTGAGACGGAGATCAAACGACTCGGGCAGGAGTTGGCAAAGGCGGTGACGACGCCAAGCGAATTCAAAGGCGGCAAGTACGAGGACTGTCGCCGACTTTTTAGCGAATTGGCCGTGCTGTTCGCGGTCGCTGCCGAGTACGACGGCGACGTCCGTTGGAAGGATTCGGCGCCGGGCCTGCGCGATCGGTTCGCCCGCGCGGGTCGCAACTGCAAGGTCGGCACCGATCAGACGTTCAAAGAATCGATCCAGCGAAAACAAGACCTGTCCGATTTGATCGCCGGATCCCGGCCCAACGTGCCACAAGCGGAGCGAGCTGCCGATTGGGGGCAAGTCGCCGATCGTCCGCCGCTGATGCAGCGGCTCAACATCGCGCACGAGGAACGGCTCACGAAGTGGCTCGCGAATCAGCGGCAGTTCGAAGCGAACCGCGACGACGTGCGCCATGAAGCACAACTCGTCGCCGCGATTGCCGACGTGGTCGGCCGCGAGGGGTTCGACTATTGGGACGAAGATGAGTACGCGAAACATGTTCGCGAATTGCGCCAGGCGGCGGCCGACGTTTCCGCCGCGGTCGAGCTGGATAATTACGAACAGGCACAGAAGGCGATCAATCGAGCGACGAAAGCCTGTGCCGATTGCCATGAGCTTTATCGCGAGTGACGCGATTCGCCTGCGAGCCGTTGGCTCGCGGCTGTTTCCCCACAATTCGCAATCCGAAATCCGCAATCCGAAATTTTCCCCCATGTCCGATCAACTTCGCAAGCGTCTGTTTGACGAACTCGATGCCATCCGGCTGATCGATCCGCATTCACACATCGAGCCGAAATCGGCCGCGTCGAAGACGCTGGCCGATATTCTGGGATATCACTATTACACCGAGCTCATCCATTCCGCCGGCATGCCGCGGACGGAAATCGAGGAGCCGGGGCTCGACCCGAAGGAAAAAGTCCGCCGGTTGGTTGAACGATTTGAGCCGCTGCGGAACACGGTCCAATACAGTTGGCTGTTGGAGCTGGCCCGTGAGTTTTTCGATTTTCCCGCGGGCGAAGGCCTGACGACGTCGAACTGGGAACAGCTCTACGACACCGCGACCAAAAAAATGGCCCAGCCCGATTGGGAACGGCAGGTGCTAAATCGCACGAAATTGGACGCCGTGTTTTTGACGAATAACTTTGACGATCCACTCGAAGGCTTTGATACGTCGCGTTACGTTCCTTGCCTGCGGACCGACGACTTGGTGTTCCATCTCGGCAAACCGGAAGTTCGCGAGCGGTTGGAGAAGGCGTCCGATTCAACGGTGAAAGACGCCGTCGCGGTGCGCACGGCAATCGGCAAACTGTTCGAGCGTTTCGTATCCAAGGGCGCGCGGGCGTGTGCTATTTCACTTCCACCCAACTTTACGCCGACCGCTTGCTCGCCGTCGGCCGCCGACCGCGCGCTCGCAGCGTTGTTGCAAGGTTCAGAACCGGATCACAAGAACCAGACGACACTTTCGCACTTCGTATTTTGGACACTCGCCGAATTCTGTGCTGAGTTCAAACTCCCGTTCGACCTCATGATCGGCGTGAACCGGGCCGTGTACCGCGGCGGCGTGTATCAGGGCCAGGACCTGTACGATAGCCGTGTGTCGCTGATCCAGTACCAGGAGTTGTTCAACGCGTTCCCGCAGGTGACGTTCCCGATCTCCGTGCTAGCCAGCGTGACGACTCAAGAGCTCGTGAGCTACGCCTGGATCTTTCCGAACGTCGTGACGAACGGCCACTGGTGGTATTCGAACACGCCCGCCTACATCGAGCAGGATGCGGCCGCGCGGCTCGAGGCCGTGCCGCAAACGAAGCAAATCGGCTACTACAGTGACGCCTACAAGCTCGAATTCTGTCTGCCGAAGTTCGCCATGTACAAGCGGATCCTCGCCAAGATTCTAGCCGAGCGCTTCATCATCGACCGCGGTTGGTCTGAGCAACAGGCGCTCACTCTCGGCCGCCGCGTGCTCCGCGGCAACGTGGAGCGCATCTTCAACATGCGCTGAGTACGCTTCCGAAGGTCGGTGCGTTTACCAAAGGCGCTCATGACTGTAGCACATCGCCGGCCGATTTCCGCAATGGTTTTTGGCGGCCAGAGCGCTCGACGATGTACAAACTTGAATCGCGAAAATCGGGAGTTGGCGTTCTTGGCGTCCTTGGTGGTTTTCAGTTTGACAAAAAAGAAGGGGGCCCCCTCCGTTCCGACATGCGGAGCTCCAGCCGCACA
>JAKEIB010000398.1 GCA_022614705.1 Planctomycetota bacterium
AAGGTCTGCGCTTTGCGAGCCCTCGGGCATCGCCATTTAACTTGGGACTGCCGCCTCCTGAAAGCGGAGGCCATGATGAGTATCAAGGCGCTGCAGTTGACGTGCCAGCAACGCGGCGAGTTTGGTTTTTTGTTTTCGCAACGCTTATACTGTCGTCAGTCCCGCAAAGTTGTGCCGGCGGGCAACTGAGCTTTTTCGTTAGGCCCGGATGGAGCCGCAGCAAAGGAGGATCGAACATGAAAACCTTGTGGCGTGTGCTCTTAGGGTTTCTCGGGACATGGACCGTTGGATGCGGTACCGAGTCCCAGCCGACAAAACAACCAGCGCTTGAGCAGGAGCCGAGGGCCGTGGACAAGCAAGAGCTTCCCTACGACATTGCCAGCAGGCCAACACCAATCGGAGACAAGATCGACAACTTGTTATCCCCGCAAGTTGGCCCATTTCGTCGTAAATCACTCCGCACTCCAGAAGACATACACACAGGTTCGTTTTACGCCGACTACACCCGGGACGGGTCCTCCGTCTTCGTTGAGTTGGGTATCTGCGAGGACGCGAGTCACGCTGAAATGGCACTCGCGACGGCCAAGGCCGAGACCGATGCCGAGTTCCCTGACGTGCCCCAAGTGTTCGTCAAGTGGCAAGACGTCAGTTGTCTCAGGACCGTCAACCGCCTCGGCGCATTCATGGCCTGGACGCGCGGGCCATATTATTTCTCCGTTCACGCAAAAGGCGGGGAGAAGGACTTGGATGGGTTTATGGCGGCGTTCCCCTATTGACGGGCCCAGGGAAGAAAAGGTGGGGAAGAAAAGGGGAAGAAAAGGTGGCAGCCACCAAATTTGGGTAAGGTGTGGGTTGGTGAGAGGTTGAGCGGAGGACGCGGCTCACTGCGGCAGCTTTGGTCGGCCGCGCGGGCGTGTGGTTGATTCGAGTCCCATGGCTTTTGCCGTTTGGTCGGTCCAATCGGCATCACCAAAGGGACGCCCGCGACGTGCGCATGTGTGAACCAAATGTGGTGGCCGAGACCACTTCTATTCGGGTTCGTCGATTGACAAATCGCAATTTTGCGATATAGTTCGGTAGGGTGCTCGCGATGCCACGGACCCGGTTGATATTTTTCAAGGAGGATGACGGAACGGTGCCGGTTCGGGATTGGCTGTTGAGTTTGAAGCAACGGAATCGGCGGGCATTTGCCAAGTGCGTGGTGAGGATACGCCGGCTGGCGGAATTGGGTCACGAGTTACGGCGTCCGGAAGCCGACGTGCTGCGCGACGGGATCCACGAACTGAGAGTACGCGAAGGGCGCGTCCACTATCGGCTCTTGTACTTCTTTCATGGTCGAAACGTATCGATTCTGGCGCATGCATTGACCAAAGAGAACAGGGTGCCCGCGTCGGACATTGATCACGCGGTACGACGCAAGACCGCTTTCGAGTCGAACCCCGATGCACATTCCCACGAGGAGGATTTTGCCGATGGCTAAGACCAACAACGCTCTGAAAATCATCGACCGGATGGTGGGCCAAGACAAGGAGCTGAAAGACCTCATTGCGGTTGAAACGATGAACGCCCGCGTGGCGCGGATGATTTACGATGCGCGGAATAAGGCCCGATTGACGCAGCAGGAATTGGCCAGGCTGGTGGGGACGACGCAGTCGGTGATCGCGCGCTTGGAAGACGCCGATTATGAGGGGCACTCCCTGTCGATGCTGCAGCGCATTGCGGCGGCGCTCGATAAGCGAGTCGACATCCGCCTGGTGGCCAGCAGACGAGTCGCACAGCAGACATGATTTCGTGGGCAAGTGCCGGCGGGGCAGGGGCCAGAAAAGGTGGCAGCCACCAAATTTGGGTAAGGTGTGGGTGAGGTTGAGCGGACGACGCGGCACGACGACGTTTTAGCTAGGTTGCATACTCTTGTCAAATTTGGTGACTGCCACCTTTTTTTATGAGCGATTCGAAATCTGCTTCGGAGAGGATGGGGATGCCGAGGTCGCGGGCCTTTTCGAGTTTGCTGCCGGCATTCTCGCCGGCGATGACGTAATCGGTTTTCTTGGAGACGCTGCTGGCGGCGTGGCCGCCGTGTTGCTCGATCAGCGACTCGATTTCCTCGCGGCTAAACTTTTCGAGGGTGCCGGTTACGACGAGGGTTTTGCCGGAGAGCGGACCGGCGGTGCCCGACGTGACAGGCGATTTCTTCGGTGACGTCATGTCGAGGCCAACCTCGCGCAGCCGGCGGATGGCGCTCTCACCGTGCTTACTATGCAGGAAGTCGTAAATGCTCTCCGCGATGACGGGGCCGACATCCTCGACGTCGCTGAGTTCCTCGGCGCTTGCGGCGAGCAGCTCATCCATCGAGCCGAAGTGCTCGGCAAGCGTCGTGGCAACGCGGGCGCCGACGTGGCGAATCGAAAGCGCGTTGAGCAGCCGCGCGAGGCCGCGCGTTTTGCTGGCATCCAAATTGGCGAGCAGCTTTTGAGCCGACTTCTTGCCCATGCGCTCCAGGCTGGTGAGTTTGTCCTCGGTGAGGTCGTAGAGGTCGGCGAAATCGCGCACGAGGCCGTTTTCGACCAGTTGGTAGGCCAGTTTTTCGCCCACTCCTTCAATGTCCATCGCGGAGCGGCTGGCGAAATACAACAGCCGCTCGCCGAGTTGAGCAGGGCACGAAAAATTGGGACAGCGAATGTAAACACCGCCTTCA
The DNA here is from genome assembly GCA_022614705.1 of Planctomycetota bacterium. Classification (GTDB taxonomy): domain Bacteria; phylum Planctomycetota; class Planctomycetia; order Pirellulales; family Lacipirellulaceae; genus JABDGM01. Next base: position 2,696 of record JAKEIB010000398.1, read on the forward strand.
TCCTTTTCCAGTTTTGTATTGCAGTGCGGGCAGTGCGTGGGATACACGAACTCGCGCGCCGATTGCGGCCGCAAGTGCTTTTCCACGCGCACCACGTGTGGAATGATTTTCCCGGCTTTCTCGACGACGATCGTATCGCCGATTCGCACATCCTTGCGGGCAATCTCTTCGACGTTGTGCAAGCTCACGCGGCTCACCGTGGTGCCGGCGATTTGCACCGGCTGCAGGTCGGCGGTCGGAGTCAGCGCGCCGCTCTTGCCGACGGTGACGAAAATGTCGTTGACGCGCGTCGTCGCTTCGTATTTTTCAAACTTGTAAGCCACGAGCCATCGTGGCGCCTTGCTCGTTGCGCCAAGTCGATTGCGCTGGTCGAAGCGGTCGACCTTCAATACCAGGCCATCGACTTCGAAATCGAACTCGTGCAAACGCGCGATAATCGATTGGCAATGGTCAACAGCCGTGGCAAAGTTGTCGAATCGCTGCGCAAGCGGCGTCGTTGGCACGCCCCAGCCACGCGCACGCTCTAAGAACTCTGAATGTGAATCGGCCGTAAGTCCTTCAACATACCCAACGCCGTGGCAGAAAAAGCGCAGCCGGCGCTCGGCGCACTGCCGTGGGTCGAGCAATTTAATGCCACCGGCGGCCGTGTTGCGCGTGTTGGCGTAGAGCACCTGGCCGGCGGCCTGACGGCGCGCATTGATGTCGGCCAGATCGGTATTGGTCATGTAGATTTCGCCGCGAATCTCCACGCTGGGCGGCGCGTTTTTCCCCACCAGTCGCAGCGGCACTCCCTTCACCGTGCGCAGGTTGTGAGTGATTTCGTCGCCCACATAGCCGTCGCCTCGCGTCGCGCCGCGCGTTAGAACCCCATCCTCATAAGTGATCGAGACGGCAACGCCGTCCACCTTCAGCTCGACCACCCAAGCGATCTCTTCGCCGTTGAGGAGCTTCGCGGTTCGCTCGCCGTATCGCTGCAGCTCTTCGAGACTATACGTGTTGTCCATCGACAGCATCGGCACGCGATGCTGCACATGATCGAGCTCGGAAACCGGCTCGCCGCCAACGCGCTGCGTCGGGCTGTCTGGCGTGATAAGCTCTGGATGCGCCGCTTCAAGTTCTTTCAGCCGCGCGAGGAGTTTGTCGTATTCTAGATCCGAGATCGTCGGCGCGTTCTCGACGTGATATCGCCGATCGTGTTCGCGAATCACGTCGCGGAGGTCGGCGACTGTCTGTGCGACGGGCTTGGCCATGCTTTCCTCGTTCCCACGCTCTGCGTGGGAACGCACAGTTTCGACGCTCTGCGTCGATTGCTGAGAGGACTGACGATCGCCGCGGAGCGGCTCAATATTGTGTTCCCACGCTGAGCCCGCCACGGCGGATCTTCGACGTGGGAACAAGAGGACTACGAACTTTCCAAGCCGCATTCTGGCACGACCGTGACCGCGCGGCCGGTGGCTGAGTTGGGGATCAGGCAGAGGAAGCGCATCGGCTCGCTGCCCGTGTTGCGGAATTGGTGGACGTCGTTCGGGGCGACGAACACGATGTCGCCCTGCGCGAGCGGCCGTTCCTTGTCGCCGTCGATCACGATGCCTTTGCCGGCCAGCACGAATACCTCGTGCTCATAGTCGTGAAAATGTTTCGGCGTATGACCGCCGGGCGCCACTTCGAACTCGCGCATGGCGAAGTTGGGCGCCTTGTCGCCCTCGCCGATGAGCCAGCGGACGCGGCAGCCGGCTGCGCCTTCCATCGTAACGTCGTTCGACGGGACTTGGGTGTGATTCTGAACTCGCATTGTTCGATTTCCGTATTGAATGGGTGGGCCGAAAAAGGTGACAGCCACCTTTTGTGCGAAGCACCCTTCGGGTCGTTCCGGCAAAAGGTGGCTGTCACCTTTTTCTGCTCGCATTGTGAACTCCGGAGACGCGCTCCGCTCCGGCGGCCGCCGCGACCGCGGGGCACCCGGCTCGGCGGGTCGGCGTCGCGGTTAAACGTTTTTCGTTCGGTTGCGGCGTTGCCAGTAGTCGTCGGTGGCGATTGCGCCGATCGTTCCCACGGCCAATATCGCAAGCTCGGTTCCAAGGGCCGCGGCGCCGTGCTCGTTCATCCACGTCATCAGCGGATGCTCCTCGGCCGAGGCACTCGCGACGCTGGCCGCCGTGTCACGATCGCGGAACGCCATCACGCCGTAGGCCGTCGCCGTGATCGCGAACGCGATCCCCGCGACGAGCAACAGTCCGTAAAACGGGTTGGCGAATTTTTCCGAACGCTTCATGGCCGCATCCTGCCGGTGAAACTTAATTATACAAATTGACCCGCGACGGCGGCAGGGGGAACCGCGTACGATAAAGGGTTCGCTGCACGCAAAACTCTCGCGTACTCACACGTCACACAGAATCTGTGCTCCTCCCAATAGCCGCGGCGCTACGCGTCGCCGGTCATCGTGGCCTCAAAAACGACTACAACTACCGTGACCCAAGGTCAGATCGAGCTGCGCGGCGTGGCGGTGAATAATTTGCGCGACGTCGATCTGGATTTGCCGCACCGCCGGCTGATTGTGTTTTGCGGTGTCTCGGGCAGCGGCAAAACGAGCATGGCGCTCGACACGCTGTATGCCGAGGGCCAGCGGCGATACATCGAAAGCTTTTCTCCTTACACGCGGCAATTTCTAGAACAGCTCGACAAGCCGCAGGCCGAGCGGATCGAAGGCATCCCGCCGGCCATCGCGGTAACGCACAAAAACCCGAGCCGCTCGAACCGGGCCACGGTCGGCACGACGACTGAGGTCAACGACTATCTCAGCCTGCTGTTCGCGCGAGTCGGCGAAGTGATTTGTTACCGATGCGGCCAGCTCGTGCGTCGTGATACATCGGAAAGTGCATCGGAAGCGATGGCCGCGCTACCGGACGGCATGCGAGCCATGATCGGCTTCGAGTTGACTGTGCCCGACGACGAGCCGATCGAGCGCTGGCTGGCGAATCTTATTGAGCTCGGGTATGTGCGGGTGATTTTGACGGACGAACCTTCCGAACCCTCCCCTAGCCCCTCCCTAAGAGGGAGGGGGATGCTTGTGGCGATCGAACCGTCGCTGGCGGAGCGGTTGAGGGCCGGGAACCGGCTCACCGTCATCACCGATCGTTTGAAAACTGGCGAGATTTCGACCGAGCGACTACGCGATTCGCTAGAGGGTGCATTCGCGGCGGGGCACGGGACGTGCGTCGTTTTCGTTGACGGCGCTAAGTCGCCCCTCGGCCGTGAGCTCGGGGCCGAACGGCAAGCGGCGGTTGAGATTGATGGACAAGCGTGGCAACGTCTGGCGTTTAGCACCGCACTGCGGTGCGACGAGTGCGGCATCGACTACCCCGACCCCGAGCCGCAGCTGTTCAACTTCAACCGGCCGCTCGGGGCATGTCCGGAGTGCGAAGGCTTCGGCAACATTGTGGCCACCGACATGGATCGCGTCGTGCCCGATCCGAGCAAAACCATTCGCGACGGGGCAATCGCGCCGTGGAATTCACCTTCCTATGCCCACGAGCTTGAAGAACTTCTCGCTCTCGCGGACCACTACAATCTGCCGGTCGACGTGCCGTTTTCGCAACTTACGGACGAACAACGCCGGCTGATTGTCGAAGGCGTCCCCGCACGAAAGTTCGGCGGCCTTAATGGATTCTTCCGCTGGCTGGAGCGGCGGAAATACAAAATGCACCTCCGCGTGTTTTTGAGCCGCTGGCGATCCTATCGGCCATGTCCTGCCTGCGGCGGAGCACGGCTGCGGCCCGAGGCGCTAGCGGTGCGCGTCGCCGGCAAGGACTTTGCCGACGTGAGCCGGATGAAAATCCGCGACTCACTGAACTTTTTCCACCAATTAACGGGGGAGGGCAAAGCTCCTGCTGAGCCGGATGTGCTCTGCGGCTCGGCGGGAGCCTCGCCCTCCCGATACGCTGGATTGCCCGATTGGCAGCAGCGGATCGCTGAGCCGCTCGCGGAAGATGTCCGCACGCGGCTGTCGTACCTCGTCGACGTTGGCGTCGGATTCTTGGCGCTCGATCGACCGCTGCGCACACTCAGTGGCGGCGAGGCCCAGCGGGTTGCTCTCACGGCTACGCTTGGATCCAGTCTGGTCGACATGCTGTATGTGCTCGACGAGCCGTCGGTCGGGCTGCATCCGGCCGACATCGAGCCGCTCGCTGGCGCGATTCAACGTTTGCAACAACGCGGCAACACTGTGATTGTGGTCGAGCATGAGGAGGCGATCATACGGGGGGCCGATCAGGTCGTGGAGTTCGGCCCAGGCGCCGGGGACGACGGCGGGCGCGTCGTGTTTCAAGGCACGCCCGATGAGTTGCAGAACGCCAAGGATAGCCGGACGGGCGACTGGTTGGCAGGTCGGCGCACGCTTGGCGCGAGCGGCAAGCGTCGCACCGCACAAGGCTGGCTCAGGCTCCGCGGGGCGCGTGGCAATAATCTGCAAAACGTCACCGTGGAGTTTCCGCTTGGCGTGTTGTGCCTCGTGACGGGCGTCAGCGGTGCCGGTAAGAGCACGCTAGTCAACCACACGCTGTACCCGGCCATCGCGCGGCAATTGCGAAAGGACAGCGATCCGGCTGAGCTGCCGCAGCCGCTCGAATATGACGACGTGCTCGGCACGGGCCAACTCGAAGACGTGGTTCACATTGACCAAAGCCCAATCGGCCGCTCGCCGCGCTCCAATCCGGTGACGTACATCAAGGCTTTCGACCCGATCCGCACACTTTTCGCGGAACAAATAGACGCGCGGACCCGCGGCCTCACCGCCAGCCATTTTAGCTTCAACGTCGAAGGCGGCCGATGCGACACGTGCAACGGCGACGGCTTCCTGGCGATCGACATGCAGTTCATGGCCGACGTGTACATGAAATGTCCCGAGTGCGCCGGCCGGCGCTATCGCCGCCAGGTGCTCGACGTGAAATATCGCGGTCTCGACATCGCGGAGGTGCTCGACATGACGGCCCGCGAGGCGTTCACGTTTTTCCGTGGGCAGCGCAAGGTGCAGGCCCGATTGAAGCACCTGCTTGACGTGGGCCTCGAATACCTGCAGCTTGGCCAGCCGGCGACGACGCTCTCCGGCGGCGAGGCCCAGCGGCTCAAGCTGGCCGCCCACCTCGCAGCCAAGCGCCGCGGCCGGGCTTTGTTCCTTCTCGACGAGCCGACCACCGGACTGCACTTTTCCGATATCGTACAATTGGTGGACTGCTTCGACGCGCTACTCGACGTCGGTCACTCGCTGGTCGTCGTGGAGCACAACTTGCAGCTCATGAAGGCGGCCGATTGGATTATCGATCTCGGACCCGGCGCGGCCGACGATGGCGGCCGCGTCGTCATAACCGGCACGCCTGAAGAAGTGGCCGAATGTCGCGAGTCGCATACCGGCCAGGTCATTGCCCGCGAGCTGAAGCGCGACGCGGCGTCATAGAAGGAATTGAACAGGAGGAAACAGAGAGAACAGAGACTCCTAAATTCTCCGTTTCCTCTGTTTCCTTCTGTTCAAAAAAGTATTAGTCGGCTCAGTAGTGTCCGGCTATAAGTCGAACAGTTTCAGTTGGTTAGGGTCGGAGGATTCTGGAAACGGTTGATGTTTGGCGGTGAGGGCCTCAAACAGCGG
>JAKEIB010000067.1 GCA_022614705.1 Planctomycetota bacterium
CGCGATGAGCCCGGCCCGGGCGCCGCCTTCGATCGACATGTTGCAGATCGTCATGCGGTTTTCCATCGACAGTGATCGCACGACGTCGCCCGTGTACTCGACGCAATAGCCCACTCCCCCGCTCGTGGAAATCTGACCGATGAGATACAGGATCACGTCTTTGGCGGTAACGCCAGGGCCAAGCCGGCCGTCAACGCGCAGCTCAAGCGTCTTCGGTTTCGACTGCAACAGCGTCTGCGTCGCCAGCACGTGCTCCACTTCGCTCGTCCCGATGCCAAATGCCAGCGCGCCGAACGCCCCGTGCGTCGATGTGTGACTGTCGCCGCAGACGATCGTCATACCCGGCTGCGTATAGCCTTGCTCCGGACCGATGACGTGCACAATTCCTTGTCGCACGTCGTGGATGTCGTACAGCGTGATGCCGAACTCCTGGCAATTCACGCGCAGCGTGTCGATCTGCTGCTTCGAGATCGGATCGACAATCGGCAGACTGCGATCAGTGGTCGGCACGTTGTGGTCAACCGTCGACAGCGTCCGCTCCGGCCGCCGCACATTGCGCCCGGAAAGACGCAGGCTTTCGAATGCCTGCGGGCTCGTCACCTCGTGCACCAGATGCAGATCGATGTACAAAATCGTCTGCCGCCCGGGCTCGTCGTAGACGACGTGCTCGTCCCAGATTTTTTCGAAGAGTGTACGTGGTTTCGTGGTCATAGATCGAGTGGGCATCGCCGCACTATGTGTTGCCAGAGCGATCAGATGGGCAGTGCCTACCCTACCGCGCAACATTCGTCGCAATTGCCAATTCTAGCCGCATTCGGGCGACTGGGCAAAGACGCGATCAGCCAGACTAGCGGCCGGTCAGCGCGCGAATAAGCTTCACTTCACCCTCGCGATACGGCCGGCCGTCGGCGTGAAAGATGTCGTGATGCCACGGGTCCGGCTCGCCAAGGATCGGCATCTGCCATGTGTGCCACGGATATTTTGTCTGCGACTTTCCGTCCACCAGCCCCCAGCAGTACGCCGCGATTTTTTCCCTCTTGAATAGCGGGAGCGCGTTTTCAAACGTGCTGCCGTTGCCCCGGGCCATGAATTCGGTGCACAGCAGCGGCCGACCGTATGTTTTCAGTTCGCTGATGCGGCGCTGGGTGACGTCCGTCTTGCCGTAATCGTGGAACGAAATCACATCGCTCAGCCCGACCGCCAGCCGATGCACCTGGTTGAGCTTCTCGGGTTTGTCCCAGTATTCAAGCCGCCACACTCCGACGGTGAGCGGTTGCGTCGGTTTCGTCGCTCGCGCCCATTGAAAGGCGAGCCGAACCAGCCGGGCGGCCGCCTCGTCCTTGTTTTTCAATTCAAGCGGCCCGTAGCTGTTGCCGTTCGGGTTGTCTGGCTCGTTGAAGAGATCCCAGGCCAGCACGCGACCGTCGTTCGCGTAACGCGAAATTACGTCGGTAACATACGCTTCGAGCGCATCCTGTTTGGCATTATCGGCCAATACGACTCGCCCCGGGCTCTGCACCCAACCGCTGTTGTGCACTCCGGCGCGCGGCCGGCGTTGCGGCCCGCTCTGCGGGTCCGGATCCCAAACACCATCGAACAGCACCAACATGGGCCGAATCTGATGCTTCTCGGCAATGTCCAAGAACTTATCCACGCGTTCGAAAAAACCGGCCGGGTCTTCTTTCCAAGGCAGCTCGTGCAGAAACACGCGGGCCGTGTTGAAACCTACCGATTTCGCGAGGAACAGATCGTGGTTGATCGTTTTTGGATCGAACGTATCGGCCTGCCACATTTCAAGCTGATTGATGGCGCTGCTCGGCAGAAAATTGCAACCGACCAGCCACGGCTGCTTTGCGTACCACTCATTCGCCTGCTCGGGCGTCCAGCGCTCAGCGGCCACTAGCACTTGTCCAACGGACAGCAGCACGAGAAGTGACCAAGCCAATGAAATGTAATTCGTTTGAACGCGCATTTTTAACAGCGTCCTCGGGGTGCCAACGCATTGTAGCGACCAAGACAGCGTTTGTCAGAAGGGCGCCAACGCGCCATGATTACACGGCCGCGGCCTCGACCATTTCGGCCGCCAGCTTCTTGCGCTCGGGGCAGCCGTTGCAGCTCCACCATTCGGCTGCCATGTCGCTTGACCAGGTTCCATTGAGCGGCAGCTCTCGCAACGCTCTTTGTAATTCGGCGACGTCCTGGAAACGATGCTCCGGGTCCTTTTCCAGGCACCGCAGCACGACTTCCTCCAACTCGACTGGGAGATCCGCGTTGATCTGCCGTGGCGGCACGACGTCCTGCGACGCGTGCGCGATCATCACCTTGAGCGGGTTGTCCGACATGAACGGCGGCTGGCCGGTGAGCATGTAATACAACACGGCACCGAGCGAATAAATGTCGCTGCGGGCGTCGACGCCCTCGTCGCCGCTGGCCTGCTCCGGCGACATGAACAGCGGCGAGCCGGTGACCGTGCCTTCCATTGTCAGTTGCGCTTCGCCGTTAACTTCCAAGGTGGGCTTCGCCAGCCCGAAGTCGAGCAGCTTGGCGACGTCGAACACGCCGCCGCGATATGCGCAAAAGATGTTGGCCGGCTTGATGTCGCGATGCACCAGACCCATCCCATGGGCTTCATTCAACGCGGCACAAACCTGATCCATAAGATAAACGCTGCGCGCGGGCGGAATCGGGCCGTAGTCTTCGACGATTTCGCCCACGTTGTGTCCCGGCAGAAACTCCATCACGTAGTAAAACGTGCCGTCGGCCGTGCGACCGTAATCGTAGATGTCGATCGAGTTCCAATGCGAAAGCTTGGCCGTGGCGCGGACCTCGCGCTCGAAGCGGGCCAGCATTCGCGGGTCGCCGGCCTTTTCTGGTCGGATCAGTTTCACCGCGCACGGCCGCTTCATCATCTGATGCTCGGCCAAGTAAACCTCGCCCATGCCGCCGGAGCCAAGCCGTCGCTTGAGCCGGTACTGGCCGAGTTGCCGCGCGGCGAACGCCTCGCGGCGCAGCGTGCCGATGGTGTGCACGCCGACAACGCCCACCAGCACGGCGATGGCCGTGATGAGAATCTGACCGCTGATGAAACCGCTGTATGCGGGTAGCGCGGCCAATTGTCCATACGCCGGCACTGCATTGTACAGGTACCCCAATATCACAACGGGCACCAACCCCATGATGCCTAGTACGGCTGCCGCTCGCTGCCAGGTGTTTGGAATGAACAAGGCGTACGTGAAGATCATGAGCAACCAGGGGATGACGATGTAATCGAGCCGGGCCTCGCCGTCTGGAAGGCTGGCACGAGCCTTCGATTCCTGCACCGTCTTGACGACAAAAAACAACGCCGGGCAACCAAAGATGAGCAACTCCGCGATGCGCAAAGTTCTCAACGAATACAAGCAGTGCCGACACAGTCGCACCGCGAAGCCGCCGAGGATGATCGTGACGAAACCGTGCGTCAGAAACATCGTGAGATGCTTCGGTATCCACTCGTCCCAATAGAAGAACCAGCGAACGAGAAAGGCCGAGAAGCCGACGAAGAACAAAATCGCGGCAATCCGCAGCCGATTTCGCAGAAGATCGCGCGTCTCGGCGCTAAGATGCGGCGTGCTGCCCTCGACGAGCGCTACGTGCCGACGAGCTTCCGCGCGGCCGACGTTACTGCTCGAACTGTCGTCGTCGCGTTCGACCGGCCGCGGCACGACAATTGTTTCCGCCGCGCTCGACGACCGCAGACGTTCTCCAGGACGATCAGTGCGTGCATCCGGCATGGGACCTAACCTTGTCGCATAACCGACAGCGCCCGGGCCGTTTTGGTTCTCCCACCCGCCGTCGGCCTACGGGTCGTCGCCTAACGTCTTATAGTACCCAAGCCAGTGCTTTGCGGGCAGGGGGCGAGAGTTTTGCAAAGCGGGACAGTTTGCGATAAGGGGTGCCTGGGGCAACGCCGCAGTTGCAATTCCGATCAAATTGAGTGCTATCGGCGCGATCTATATCGGCGAAGATATTGGCAAACTTCAGCCGCAACGCGGCGGAAGTTAATAGCCAGGGTGCGTAAGCCCCTGGCAAACTGCGCGAAAAAATATTGAAAGCCCCAACCGGGCGACAGTGCGTTTGCGATCGCTACTACCGCCCCGTTGGGGCTTTGTCGCTGTTATGAAATCGCACCCGGGGGCTTACGCCACCTGGCTATTAACTTGCGGCCCATTGGGCCTGAATGCCGCAGGCCTCAATTGTACTCAGGCGGCACGGCGCGCCGGTGTAGCGGCCGCCCAGGCGGCAATCTGCTGCGCAGCAATTTGCTCGAAAACAGGCTCGCCGTTCGAATCGCGGCGTTCGCGCAGAACCACCGATCGCGCGTATAACATCCGCGGCACGTAAAACCACGCGCCGTCGAGATCGGCGTCCGCGATCGAGGCTGATATCAGAATAAGGTCCGTGTTCTGATGTGCGTTTGCCGCGGCCGCGAGCGACGTGGCCGGCACGCCCGGCCCAAGCCGCACGTTGGCTCCCGTGGCGCGCAGTGCGCGATAGGCCTCCTTCAACGATAGCGGCGCGAGTTCCTTGGCCCGAGCTTCGAACCAATCGATCCCAGTGAACACAACCTTCTTGCCGCCCGCATACCGCTGAGCGACCTCAACCAACGACACGCTGCGACGCAAATCGCTGATCCCCACTTCCACGATCCGGCAAACTTGCTGACGCTTCACTAACCGGTAGAGTTGACGGACACTTTTCGGACGCGACGCATGGGAGAGGTACAGGTAGCGAAACCAGCTGGCAGCGGCCACAGGGGTCCTCCTTGACGCGGGGGCGGGGCGAGGTTTTGGCGGGATTGAGCGTAATTCGCCGCATCCATGCGGCGGAGTGGACAAAGCGCGCAAAGATTTCCGACGCTAGCTCGCTCGGTAGCGGTGAATCGATGCGGTGCGCTTGTCGGCGCTCTATAGGAGAATCGGTATCACCGAGAGAAAGAATGTACCCGAATTGTAGCTGGCCTCGATGAGGCCGGCCCGCGGGAGGCACATCCCCGTGCTTTCGGTCGAGCTTACCAGCATTACTATCGTCATAGGAAACTCGCGCCCTGCGGCAGACGAATGGTTTCACGGGTTCACTCGTGCCAATGCTGGAAATGCTGAATCATTTGCTCGGTCGGGTTAGGCAGGGCCTCGGCAACTCGCGCCGACAGTTTGCCGGCGGGCGCGTATTTCTGGTTGCACGCGAGGTACCCTACGAGCGCGCGGTGAGCGGCCTCCGGGCCGTGAAGCATGAAGTGGACCCACGCCCAGGCGAAGCGATAGTCGGCCGCATCCATCTCGGTGAGATCCTCACACTCTTCGAGCGATTCCATCGTCCGCACCATGCCCAGCCGCAGGCTCCACGTCCACTTGAGATCGTCGAAATACGGATGATCGAACGCCCGCTGGCTGGCCGGCACTTCGAAGTACTTGGCCAGGCCTTCGTCGAGCCACAGCGGCACGACCGGTAGCGCGGCGTGCAACAGCGCGTGCGTACATTCGTGGCGAACGTCGATCTCGAGGTCCGGCTTACGATAGGTGTAAACCCCCGGCGAACCACCATCGAGGATGTACAACGCCGGGCGAAACGGCACGCGGGGAAAATGCCGATCTTTATAAACGCGGTACTCGTCCTCGTCGGAAAACAGATAGACGTAAATCGGATCCTTGGCAGGCGGAACACCTAGCGTGCGCGTCAATTCGTGCTGCAACTCGGGGAGCTCCGCAAAAAGTCGCTTGTACGCCTCCAGAGAAAACGTCGCATGGAAGATGAAAGGACCGACTTGGCGCGTATCGGTCCAGCGCACGTCGGTTTTCGGCGCGTCGGCGGCCGGTGCACTTTGGGCGCACGCCGCCAGCGTCGCAAGCGTAATAACTAAAATCCAAGCGCAACACTTCACGTGATGCCTAGTCATAGCAAGGTCCGTTTAGCCGCGACGCGCGAACGAACGTATTAACCCGCAAGCGCGCTCCGCTCCGCGCCGCGGCTAAACGTAGTTCGGCCACGCTGGCCAATCGAAGAGTGAACCGTTCCGCGGCGAGCGCCGGTTGGTCGCCCGCCGAAAAGACGAGGTAGAAGAAAAGCGGCCGGAGTATAGCCGCCGGATGTAGCGCGTCAAGTCGAGCGCGCGGCGGCAATGCTATCTGACGTCACAATTCCAGCGGCCAATCGGTCGTGAGCTGCACGCCGTCGCGAGTTACGACGTAGTTTTGCTCCAATCGAATGCCGGCTCGCAGCTCCTCGAAATAAACCCCCGGCTCGACGGCGATAAAATTCCCCTCTTCCAGCGTGTCGTGCCAGCGAGGATTGAGATGCGGGCCTTCTTGCGGCGCGAGGCCGACGCCGTGTCCCAGGTGATGATTGAACGACCCCGACCCGTACCGGTCCAACTCGCGCTGCACCATGTCGAAAACCTTGCGGCAACTGACGCCCGCTCGCGCGCTAGCCTCGAACGTCTTAAACACGGCCGACACGGCCTGCCACGCACGCTGCTGCTCATCCGTCGGTTCGCCAACGGCGATGGTGCGGCAGTTGTCGGAATGATAGCCGCGAAACCCGACCCCCAAGTCGAGAATAAACAGCTCACCCGCTTCGAGCCGCCGGTCGCGCGGGGGGCCGCCGCGGGCGTTGCCGCGGAAATCCTGTCCGAAATACGTGAGCGGCTCGCCCAACGTGCGTACCGCCACGGCATGGAGCTCGGAATAGATGTCCAGCTCGTTGGCGCCCGGTCGCACGATCTTCCGCGCGTGGTCGTACATCGCCTGGTTGGCCTCGTTCGCCCGTGCGAGCATCCGCAGCTCGTCGGCGTCCTTCCGCCGCCGCAGTTCGAACACAATCGCATCGATTTCGACGAGCGGCACGTTCCAACCGAGACACAGCGAAGGGGCGAACGCTTCGAATTCGCAGGCAACACGCTTCGGCTTGGCCTTCAGCCTCGACTGCAGCACGGCCGAGCTCGCCGCGCGCTGTTCGTCGCGCGTGGTGGAATGCCATTTGGCTTCGTAACCGATAAGCTCATCGGCGGCGGCGGGCGCTTCGATTTGACGATCGGGAAGCACGAGAGTGACGCGACCGGCGGTAGTGATGGCCGCGATCGGTTCGAACGGTGTTTTGACGAATGCGCCCGTCGCCCACTGCACCGATTCCCGCCGCGTGAGCAGCACGAGGTCGACCTCGAGCGGCTCGATGGCCTCGAGCAGCCGCCGCTGCCGGCCGCGACATGCGTCAAAATCTATCGCGTACGGATCCATAATAACTCCTCATGTAGGGCGGGTGCTTTCACCCGCCATGAACGAGGGCGGCGATTCATCTCGCACGTGGCGGGTGCGAGCACCCGCCCTACTTTGCTAAATTAATCCTCCTCGAGCGCCGTATCGTCGCCGCCCACGGGATCGAACGCCAGTGGATGCTCGCTGAGCGGGTCTTCGATGCGGATCGACTTGCGGCCGGCCAGCAGCTCCTCAATGAGATGCCCAACCAGTTCGGCCCGCCAGCCGGTGGCCAAGAGCGGCGGCTCTTCCGGCGTCGCGTCGCCGAAACCTAGTCTGTATGCGATCAAATCGCGGACATCGGTCGCCGTGCCGGCCAGGCTCGTCGCCACGTTCGCGCTGCGGCAGATACTGGAAAGCGCCGGCGACAGAAACTGCCCCAGCAAATTCAGCTGCGACGGCATCGCCTCGCGCGAGGGGCGCTCGATGTCGCCGAGCGGCGCCGATAGCCCGCGCTTGATACACGACGCCAACTCCTCCATCGTCTCGCGCTTCATGCCGCGATGCATGCCGCGAACGTCGCGAATCCGCTCCACGTTGTCGCTCTTTCGCCGCGCGAGCTCCACGATAAGATCGTCGCGCAGCACGCGCCGTGGCGGAATGTTTCGCTTCTCGGCCTCGGCCCGGCGCCATAGCCAAATCTCACGCACAATCGCCAGGCTGCGCGGCGCGAGATTTCCCAACCCGGAAACACGCCTCCAGCGCGGCCGTTCGCGCGAATCGTGCACGTCGGCCAGCCAGTGATCCGTTTCCTCCTTCAACCAGTCAAGTCGTCGCAGCGTTTGCAGCCTCGATCGCAGCGTTTCGTGAAGCGGCAACAAGTATCGTACGTCTTCCAGCGCATACTCGATTTGCTCCGGCGTGAGCGGCCGACGACGCCAATCGGTCCGTTGCTCCCCCTTGGCCGGGCGCGCATCGAGAAATCGCGTGACCACTGATCCGTACGATGACGGATACTCAGCGCTGCAAAATCCGGCCGCCAGCTGCGTGTCGAACAGGTTCGCCGGCGGCCGACCGCACGCCGAGAGCGCAAAGTTCAACTCTTCGCGCGCCGCGTGAACGATCGTGACGTGTTTCCCCTCAGCCAGCGTGCGCCAAAATGGCGTCAGGTCGCCGGACCGATACGGGTCGATTACCGCCAACTCGTCGTGCGTGGCGATTTGCACCAGGCACAGCTCGGGCCGAAACGTATCCTCGGAAACGAATTCCGTATCGATGCCGACGCGGTCGGCGGAGGCCAGCCGCGTACACAACGCGGCGAGTTTCGCGGGCGAGGTGATCGACTCGTGCGACATGGGGAGCTAGGAGCGTGGAGCCAGGAGCTTAGGAGCTAGGAGCGTAAAGCGTTTAAAAACTTCCGTTCCGGCTCCATGCTCCCTGCTCCCTGCTTTTTAATACGGAAACAACAGATACAGCCACATCATCAGCGCGAACAGCGGCAACAGAATCAGGCAACTATAAACCATGTAGCCGAAGAAGCTGGGCATCTTTACGCCCGACTTTTCGGCGATCGCCCGGACCATGAAGTTTGGGCCGTTGCCAATATACGTCATCGAACCCATGAATACGGCACCCAGGCTGATACCCATGAGGATCATCTCGTCGACGCCCGCAACCGTCGGGCCGGTCGAAGGCATCGCTTGGGCTGTCCTGAAAAACACCAGGTAGGTCGGCGCGTTGTCTAGTACGCTCGACAGGGCGCCGGTCACCCAGAAAAACTGGGCCGGCGTGTCGATGCCCAATTCGTCGCCGCGAAGTCCTAAAATCTGCAGCGCCGGCTGCATTGTAATAAAAATGCCGCTGAACAACGCGGCCACCTCCACGATCGCGTGGTAGTTGAAGCGATTGGCTTCGCGCACTTTTCGATCGCCAAACCACAGCGAAATCAGCACTAGTGCAAGTTGAACGACCTCTCGCAGGTACATCCACGGATGCCAGTTGATGCCAGGCACCGGCTTGCTCGGATCCAGCATCGCCACCGCAAGCACGACGCCGATTAGCAGCGGGACGTTCACCTGCCAGCCTGTGATCTCAAGCCGGCGGCGCTGAGTGACGTCGCGCTGGACGTCGGCAAGCTCCTCCTTTGGGTAATGCCACAGCCCGTCGAGCAGCAGGTAGAGCACGATCAAAAGCCCGTTGACGAACAGCCATTCGCGCCACAGCACAAGCGTCCATAGAAAGTGCACTCCCTGCAGGTATCCCAGGAATAACGGAGGGTCGCCAATGGGCAACAGGCATCCGCCGCAATTGCACACAATGAAGATGAAGAACACGACGGTGTGAACGACGCGCTTGCGTTCCTGATTGGTCTCCAACAGCGGGCGAATCAGCAGCATGGCCGCGCCGGTCGTGCCGATGAAGCTGGCCAGCAATCCACCGACGGTCAGGAACATGGCGTTGGTCATCGGGTGGGCCTGCACGTCGCCCGTGA
Organism: Planctomycetota bacterium; assembly: GCA_022614705.1. Taxonomy (GTDB): domain Bacteria; phylum Planctomycetota; class Planctomycetia; order Pirellulales; family Lacipirellulaceae; genus JABDGM01. The sequence continues at coordinate 9,718 of JAKEIB010000067.1, forward strand.
TGCGAATGCCGCCGCTGATCGTGAACAGACTGAACAGCAGCACGATGAACGGGATGAACTCCGCCAGAATCGCATTTTCGAGAATGGTGCGAACAAAATGAATCTGCGGAATGCCGCCCGATGGCTCGATCATGTGGTGCCCCGGCCAATGGCCCTCCAACGTCGTGCCGTGCAAAAACGCGTAGTAGGCAAGCGTCACGAGCGCGAGTCCAATGGCCACCAAGAACCGGCTCAGGTTCGAATCCCACCAATGTTCGGTGAACGGAATCAGCGGCAATACGGCGATCCCTAGCAACAGGAGCGCGAACGGGATGACCGTCCACAGTGGCGGCGCGACGAGGGGCGCCGCCTTACCGACAGCCGCTTGGCCCTTCACCGCCTGGGCCTCGTGCGACTCGGCGTGAGGGCCGTCGTGGCTCGACGCGGCCAACATGTCCGCCGTGCCCTTCTGCGGCCAGCCGGCCAACAGCGTCACTGCGTACACCACGATCACGGCCAGGATCGCCGCCGGCACCGTTTTGGAATTGCCACCGTGTAAATTCTCGTGCGTCATGAATTGATTTCGTCGCCGCTTCGCTCGACTCCGAACTGTGTACCGATCAAAATGATCGGTTCAAGTTATCGACCGACGGCGGAATCGTCTATGCCGTCGGGCTTAGGGTGGCGTGTCCCGTAGGGACGATTGAAGGCAACGCAGGATCCTCAGTCGTCCCTACGGGACTTGCCTGTTACGCTACTATTAACCCAGCAATGAATTGCTGGGCTATTTTCGTGACGTCCCTCCGGGACGTCGGGGCGTGCCGTCCTTCGATCGACTTGAGCGAATCAGTGCAATGCTCGAAACCTGGCTACAACCGAACCGCCGAGCCATCTGGTTCGGGTGCATCCCGCCGCTCTTGATTGCGGCCGTCGGTGGGTGGATGGCAATTCCGCCCTCCGGTTCGAGCCGCAACGTGTGGAATTGGATCGGCGTCGCCTTGGTGATCGTCGCGTGCGCCGTGCTCGCTGCGCTGGTGCGTCAACTGACTCGCCCGCGAATCGCCTACCACGACGGACACGTCTTGTTTAATCTGCGTTCCGGCCCGCCGATTGCAGTGCCGGTGGAAGTGGTCGAAGCGTTTTTTTTGGGTCAAGGCCCCGCCAATCTGCCGGGCGACTTCCGGCAGCAGGAGAAAACAGTCAACCTGGTCGCGCGTCTCGCGCAGCGACAGTCCGATTGGGCGCATCGCGTGGTCAAACCGGCGTTCGGCAACTGGTCCGAAGGCTACGTCACCGTCCGCGGCACGTGGTGCGAACCGCTCAATGCCGACGTGGTTCGTCGAATCAACCGGCGACTGAAAGAAGTGAAATCCCTAACCGAACGTGCGGCCGCCGATGTTGCAACTTGATCGTTCCGAAAATCATCCTCGCTTGCTCGTCAGCGTTCGCGATGCCACGGAAGCGCTCGCCGCGCTCACGGGCGGCGCGGACGTGATTGACGTGAAGGAGCCCGATCGAGGCTCGCTCGGCGCGGCCGACGCCACGACCATCGCCGCCGTGGTCCGCACGGTGAACGGCCGCGCTCCCGTTACGGCGGCTGCCGGAGAACTGGTCGACTTGATGCGTTCGCCACAGCCGCCCATCTCCGCCGGCGTGTCGTTGTTCAAGATCGGACTCGCCGGCTGCAGTTCCGTACCGAATTGGCCATCGCGTTGGAAAGAGATGATTGCGATGATGTGGCCGCACGCCGACGCGCCGCGGCATGCCGTCGCCGTCGCGTACGCCGATTGGCGAATCGCCGACTCGCCGCGGCCCGATGAGGTGCTCCGCGCCGCCGTGGAACTCGGCTCCCCCGCCCTGCTCATCGACACGTGGAACAAATCGGCCGGCTCTCTATTTGACCACTGGTCCGCCCAGCAGCTTCGCACTTTCGTTCAATCCGTCCGATCGCACAAATTGCTCGTTGTGCTGGCCGGTTCACTCCACGGCGAAAGCCTGACCGCGGCAGCCCAATTGCGACCCGATCTCCTCGCTGTGCGAACCGCAGCCTGCGACGCTGGCCGCAGCGGTCCTGTCTCCCGCGACCGCGTCGCGTCGCTGCACAGAGCAATCGCTGTTGCGACCGAGCGGGACCAACTGCCGGGGCGGACATTCGCGACCGAAGAATTTTCTTGACAATCCGAGGGAAAATCGGATACTCGAATCGTCGCCGGCTTGCGCCGTTGAAAGCCAGGCGTTTAATTTTCAGCGTTGGGGGTGACGGACATGCTGAAGAACGTTTTGGATGCGATTCGCGAAGGGAATTGGTGTTTTGAACCCGAGGAGGTTGACGCCGCCCGTTTTTCGGCAACCGGCGCAATCCCGGGAAGCAAAGAGAAAGTCGCGGTGCTGGCCGATCGGGTCCGCGCCGGCTTGCCGCTGTGGCACGAATCCGACCGGGCCGACTACGAAGATCCGAGCGCATCGTAGGTTAGCCTTTCCAGGCTGACCGCCGCATCGTAGGTTAGACTTCTCAGACTGACCGCGCCCCACTTTGTGTCAGGCTGAAAGCCTAACGTACTAGGAGCGACCATGCCCAAGTTCGGCGTCACCGTGCCGCACAATTTGACGACAGATGAAGCCTGTTCGCGGCTGGAACGGTTCGTCGAAGTGCTTCAGCAAAAATTCGAGGGTAAGGTCAGCGACCTGCAGCAGTCGTGGGACGGCGACACGCTCAACTTCAGCTTCAAGACCTTTGGCATCCAGCTAACTGGCGGCATCGCGGTTACCGACAACGAGCTCAAACTCGATGGCGATTTGCCTTTCGCCGCCATGATGTTCCGCGGCAAAATCGAGTCCGACATCAAGGAACAACTCGAGCGAATCGTCGCCGCGTAAGCGGCCTCCCATGGTGTGCCACTGCTTGCGGCCCACCAAGTTGCGCCTTCGCACGAACAGCACTGCTCGCTGTTTAGAGATCGCCGGCGTTGGGAAGCAAGCAGTGCTGTGCACGATAAGAATGGCCCCTACCTCCGCCGCGAGGTCGCCGCGGCGACCACACGGCCGACTCATTGCGCCGCCCCGTCGCGCGGAACGACGATGATCCGTTCGCCCTCGCGTCGGAAAGTCAACCCGGCCGGCCCCAAAACAGCGTCGAGCAACTTGTCCTGCTCGACATCCTCAACGGCGAAAGATACGCGTGCGTCGAGCGAGCCGCCGGCCGCCTGAATCGCGGCTTCATCAAACTCGATTTGCCAGTCCAATCGCCTCGCCAGCTCGCGCATCACGGCGCCAACCGGCTTATCCGCTACGCGCAGGCTGTAAACCTGCTTTGTTCCGGCCGGCGCCCGCGCGGAACTTTTCGGCGCGCGATGACGGGGCGCGTCATCCGTGCCGACAACTTCGGCGGCCGGCTCCAACGCGACAATTTGAATCGTCCGCTCCGACGTGCGGATTTTGAACGTCAAATCGAAGCCAATGAGCAAGATCGTGAGTTGCTCGGGGAGCGAAAGGTCGGGCAGACTGCCGGCGTTCCAAAGGTCGTGTGGAATTCGCTCGGAATCCGCGATCCGCCAGCCATTTTCCTCAATCAGCGCGGTCACGAGCGCCCGCGGCTCGGCAAGTCGCCGCCAAGTATGCGATCGCTTTCGCTCGAACGGCGCCCGCAATGTTCCGGTCAGATGCGCGATGTCGTCCGCCCGTGCCGCCGCGACACGGCGCAGCCGCCGGGCCGCCGCGGCCGGCCCCAGATAATTGACTCGCCCCAAACGGCTCACGCCCCATTCGTGCTGGGCCGCGATCCGATTCAATATTTCCTCCGCGCTCGACGCGTTTGCAGCGAGCGTTATACGCTCGCCCGGATCGACGCGCCGATCGACGAAAATCACTTCATCGAAGAGCTTCACCAGCCGTCCGATCGCTTCGCGCAGCGGCACGTCCACCCAGTGAACCGTCGCTGTTCGCACCCCGCTGCCGGCGCGGCGTTCCGCCGGCGACAACCGCCCCAATGGCCGTTCTTGCGCTGCGGTCGTGCGCACCGGCCCAATCACGACGAGCGCGATCCAAAACAAAACGCTTTTCCACCCGATGCGCATTCGGCGGTCCCTTGGCAAAGCAACTGACGGGCTGGTTGTCAAGTCGTTTGCCGAGTCTTACACGGCGTTTAGCGCGCTAACATTCGTGTGTAAAGTTAAAACGCTTTCGATCTGCGTGCTTCGCGATGCTTCAATCGGATTAACGCGAAGAAATATTGAAATTACCGCTTCGCGACGACCTTTATTATATTCGGTCGCGCTTCGACCAGTCTATCGACGTCGACGCTCAACCAAGAATCTTGTCGCCATGAGCGATTTTTTCATTGTGCTTTATTCAATCGTGATTACACTCAACCCTAGAGATTGGCGGGCCGGCGGACGCATCGGCTGGCAGGGTGGAATGTTTACTTTTCATTTCGCGTTCGGTTTGTGAGCCGGATCACACGAGTCGCGCCGGGTCAAGGTTTTGAAAGTATCGACGGGTCGTTGCGGCGACCCGAACGGTCCACGGACAGAGAGGGAGCTTCGCGGCATTCGCTATCGGCGGGCGTCGCGAACGTCGTTTCTTCCGAGAGCTGACTTCCTTTGGGCACGTAACGGAGTCATGGCGTGGACACCCGTCGAGTTCGCACCCCGGTTTTGGTCATCTATTACAATCGCTACCTCACCAACCAGGACTGCGCGCTGTTCGTCAAGCGCGTGGCCCGGCGGTACGCGGTCAGCACCTTGGAGCGACTAGTCGGCGTCGGCGACCACACCACCCGGCGCGCGGCCGTCTTCGCCTTGAGCTTGCTGGGCGATTACGAATCGAACGCCGTCCTCGGCCGGGCACTCGTCGACCGCGACCGCGGCGTACGCAGCATCGCGGAAAGCGGCATCCGCGAATTGTGGTGCCGCGCCGGCAGCCAGCACGAACGGGAAACCTTATGCCGCATTGTGAATCTCAACGACGAGCGCCGTCACGAAGAGGCCGCCCGGCTGGCCAGCGAGCTGATTCGCAGCTCCACGTCCGATATCGCGGAAGCCTGGTGCCAGCGCGGAATTGCCCACTATCACTTGGGCCAATATGATGCGGCGATCCGCGACTGCAGCCAGGCGCTCGAAATCAACCCCTATCACTTCACCGCGGCGGCGGGAATGGGACAATGCTACATGCTGCAAGACAACCCCGTCGCCGCGCTGGAAGCTTTCCGCCGTGCCCTGCGCCTCAACCCGGGCCTCGAAGAAGTCCGCGCCCAAGTAGTGCGACTCCAACGCTCGCTGAAGAAGGACTAGCGCCGCATCCAGTTCAGCCGCGACGCGCTCGCGGAGCGCGTTTTTGTGACATTCCGCCGCGCCCACACGCACCGGCATCGCAAAGCCTGCATCTCGCGGCTAAACTGGACGGTGGCGACGTTTTCATTAGTCAACTTGTGGTAGTCGGCGCCGGGCATTTAAAATACTTGCCCCGCCATCTCGTGGAACGGAATGGATCGAAGATCTCCACTTCGCACGTCGCTTCCCAGCTTCACTCGCGGCGCCGCTTTTTTACCTGTGGCGATCGTGTGCGCTTGCTACGGTGCCGTGTGTCTGTCGGCGAACACGCAGCCGAATATCGTCGTGATCATGTCCGATGACGCCGGCTACAACGATTTCGGCTTCATGTCGGCGCTCAACGGCATGCCGACCGATATCAGAACGCCAAATCTCGACGCCCTGGCGGCCCGCAGCATGGTCATGTCCAGCGGATACGTCAGCGGCGCCGTCTGCAGTCCATCGCGCGCGGGACTTCTCACCGGTCAATATCAACAGCGTTTTGGGCATGAAGATAACCCAAACGCGCTTGGCGAAGGCTTGGAGGCCGGCCAGCAGCTTATTACGCATCATCTCAAAAACCTCGGCTACACGACCGGTGCCGTTGGAAAATGGCATCTGGGATATGAGGAGGGCGTCAGCCGGCCGCTGGATGTCGGGTTCGACGAATTCTACGGAGTATTCGGCGGCGGCCGGCCGTATTGGGGATTGGGCATTACGGATCACGGCCGCACCATGCGGCGCGGAAACGAGAACATCGAACCGCAATGGGTCAACGAGGGCGACGCCATCCGATACGATCCCGTCCACGGACGTTACACGACGGATGCGTGGGGCGAAGAGGCGGTCGACTTCATCAATCGACACGCCGGCGACGAGAATCCGTTTTTCCTGTACGTCCCTTTCCAGGCCCCTCACTCGCCCTTTCACGCCAAGCAAGCGGATCTGGACCTGTTTTCCGAGATTGCGGATCCCGGCCGCCGCGCGGTGGCGGCAATGACGTATGCCATGGATCGGGCCGTCGGCGACATTACGACCGCCCTCGCCGCGAACGGAGTCGAGGACAACACGATTGTCGTATTTCTCAACGACAATGGCGGACCCGCGCCTTCCGTCGGCGCATACAGCAACGGGCCGCTGCGCGGCAACAAGGGCTCGATGTTCGAAGGCGGTATCCGGGTACCGTACATGATCAAAGTGCCGGGGATGGCGCCAGGGGTTTACGATAATCCGGTTATATCGTTGGATTTGTTGCCCACGTTGGTCAACGCGGCCGGCGGCGACGCGACGCAAATCGACACCAACGGCACCGATCTGATGCCGTATTTGTCCGGCGACGCAGGCGGCGACCCCCACGAATATTTGTTCTGGCGCGGCCTCGACGGACGGTTCGCTGTACGGAAAGGCGACTGGAAACTCGTTCGCACCGGCACGATGACTTATGCGCGGTTGCACAACGTTGGCGACGATATTTATGGCCCATCGCAATAAATCTGCAACATTGGCCTGGACAAGTACATAATATCATGGGACAAGGCGCGCCATGAGCGTAGGCGCCTATTCGACGTGTGAG
>JAKEIB010000399.1 GCA_022614705.1 Planctomycetota bacterium
AGTCAACGCGCCGCTCGTCGAGATTTACAAAGAATTGCCGGACCTCATCCTCAAGCGTTTCGGCGAAGTCACCGACCCGACCGAGGAGCTGATCCAATGATCGCTGGCTCGCACGGGCCGAAGAGTGATCCGTGTGCCGGGTCGCCGCCGCCCCGGTGCACGTTGGCTGCTCATTTTTGCACGTCTACGCGAAAAGATGGTCAAGTTATTGCATTCTTCAGGTTGGTGTGCCACTGGCGTTGCCAGTGCTACTGGTCTCGTCCTCGATCCTTTTCACGTCGCCGTTGGCGACCACTCTAAGGAGGTTTCACGATGGCTACCGACGATTTTATGAAGCAGCAATATCTCACTCTCCGCGATGAAATCCGCGAATCCAAAGCCCGCATCTTTTGGCTGCTCATTATCGGCATGTTCCTGGTCATGGTGGCTGGATATCTGGCTGCCGAGCATCCCTCTGCATTTGCCAACGCCGCAACCCCGTTGCTGCTTCTAGGGCTGATGCTGGCTTTCGTTTCCGAGCAAAACAACATCGCCCGCGCCGGCAGGTATCTGCGAGAAACCGTCGAGCCGAGAATCGAGAATATGGTCGGCTGGGAACACTGGCTGGAGAGCAAGCCTCGCCTGCGAGAAGTAGATCACTCGTTCGTGCTCGGCTTCAGTGTGTTGTTTCTCATCTTCTTTTCCATCACCACGTCGCTCACCCTGGTGCAACTCGACAAAAAAGGATACGAGGCATTCGTTTGGGCGGCCGCCGTCGCCTACGCGCTGGGCGCGTTTTGCATCGGAATCGTCCTCTGGCGCCATTGGCGATCGAGCACCGCAGTTAGCTGAAAACCGCGGGCGGTTCCCAGCGCATGAATTACGATGTTGACATTCGTCGCAAGCGGAGACTATCGTGCAATAAGGAGGCTGATATGGCGTAGAGTATCCGCGTGCCGCCACTCGTACTGGGATGAGACGCTATGAGTGCATCCATTGAAGATGTCGCCAAGCTTGCGAATGTCTCGATTAGCACCGTCTCGCGGGTCATCAACCGCCGCAAACTGGTCAACGAGGAGACGTGCCAGCGCGTCGAAGCGGCGATCCGGCAGCTGCGCTACCGCCCGAATGCTTTCGCCCGCGGATTGATGCTGCGCAAGAGCGGGATCGTCGGATTGGTGCTGCCCGATCTTCACGGCGAATTCTATTCCGAGATTATTCGGGGAGCGAGTTTGCAGGCCCGAGAAATGCGACACAATCTGCTCTTGTCGTCCGCGTTGCCGGGCGACGACGCCGAGAGCTGGCTAGCCGCGTTTAGCCAGCATGGGCTGATCGATGGCCTGGCGGTGATGGTGTCCGACACGATGGCGTCGGGAATCGGGCCGACGCTGGCCGAGTTGCACCTCCCGATCGTTGTGCTCGACGATGAGATCGAGGGCGTGGAGCACGACGCGGTCATCATCGATCAGCGCCAAGGAGCGCTCGCGATGATGCGTCACCTGGTGGACGATTGTCGCGCAAAGCGGGTGATCTTCGTGGGGGGACTCGAAACCAACATCGACACGCAAGCTCGCTTCAAGGCATATTGCGACGTGTTAAAGAAGGCGGGGCTCAAGGCCCACAACGAGGATCAATACCATCTCGACTACACCTACGATTCGGCATATCGACTGGCAATTCAAAGGGCCAGCGCCTGGGCTGGGCAACATCACTATGTTTTTGCCGCCAACGACGAGATGGCCGCCGGAATCATCGCCGGGGCGATCGCCACGAACGTTTCGGTGCCACACGACTTGGGAGTCGTGGGTTTCGACGACACGCGCGTGGCGCGAATGACCAGCCCGTTGTTGACGACGGTGCGCGTGCCGATGTCGCGGATGGGCGCGACGGCGATCGATTTATTGTGCCAGCGAATCGCCGAGCCGGACCGGTCCCCGGCCAAAGTCGCGTTACCCGCTGAGTTGGTTGTCCGCGAGTCGTGTGGTTGCGGGATGAACGGGCGAACGAAGGATTGATCGCAAAATGCGCGGTGCAAATTGCCAAGTGCAAAATGAGGATTTGCAATTTGTAATTTGCTCGCCACCGCGAGTCCGCCTCGTCGAGCGCTTTGTGGCGGACATATTGCAATTAGCGATTTTTTGCTCCTTCATTTCTATTGCCGTCGGGTGCGGCAAGGGCGACGACGGACGCACGATTATCGATTTCTGGGCCATCGGCTCCGAAGTGGAGCAGATCAGCGAGTTATTCGACGAGTTCGAGCGGCAGAACCCAGACATCGAGCTCCGCGTGCTGCAGGTACCGTGGCTTGCGGCACACGAAAAGCTCCTCACCGCGTTTGCCGGCGATGCCACGCCGGATGTCTGTCAGTTAGGAAATACGTGGATTCCCGAGTTTGCCACGCTCGGTGCTCTCGAGCCACTCGATGCGTACATCCAACGATCGAAAGCGATCGAGCCGCGGGATTATTTTCCCGGGTTGTGGGAAACAAACCAAATGGACGCTCGTGTTTACGGGATTCCCTGGTATGCCGACACACGTGTCCTTTTCTACCGGAAGGATATTTTGGCGAAGGCTGGATGGACTAAACCGCCGCGAAGTTGGACCGAATGGCTGGAAGCGATGCGCGACATTAAGCGAAAAGTCAACCCGAATGGCTATGCGATCCTGATGCCCACGAACGAGTGGGAGCATTTGACGATTTTCGGCTTGCAGACGGGGACGAGAATGTTGCGCGACGACGGCCGTTACGGGAATTTTGGTAGCCCCGAGTTCCGTCGCGCCCTCGAATTCTATGCCCAGATATTCGCGGAGGGGCTGGCGCCGCCAGTCAGGAATACGGAGATATCAAACTATTGGGAGGAGTTCGGCCGGGGGTACTTTGCGATGTATATTACCGGGCCGTGGAATATCGGCGAGTTTCGTCGCCGGTTGCCGCCGTCGATGCAAGAAGATTGGACGACGGCGCCCTTGCCGCGGCCGGAAGGGAGCACGTTCAGCGTCTCTCAGGCGGGCGGGAGCGGGTTGGCCATTTTCCGGCGCTCCGAGCGCAAGGAAGCGGCATGGCGACTGGTGGAGTTTCTGTCGCGGCCGGAGAAGTTGGTTAGATTCTACGAGCTGACAGGCAACCTGCCGCCGCGCGAATCGGCGTGGAAGCTGGGGCAGCTCGAAGACGATCCGCCGGTCCGCGCGTTTCACGAGCAACTTAAGCACGTCGTACCGATGCCGCGCGTACCCGAGTGGGAGCAGATTACGACGAAGATTTGGGACGCCGGGCAAGCAGTCATCGCGGGCGAAACGGTCGATCGGGCCGTCGCCGACTTGGACCGCGCGGTGGACCATATCCTGGACAAGCGCCGCTGGATGTTGGCACGCCGTGAAGCAGAACAGAACTAAACGGGCCTCATGCGAATTCTCGCGCCAGCGCTGAAACCGGCGTGTTTTTTTTTGATGCCGGCGTGTGTAGTGCTCGGCCTGTTTTTTTTCATGCCGATTCTGGCTGCCCTCTTGCTGAGCTTAACCGACTTCGACATCTATGCCCTGGGCAACCTCCGCAATACGCGGTGGGTGGGTTGGGATAACTACCGACACCTGCTGGGCGATCCTCTGTTTCGGCGATCGCTCGTGAATACGCTGTATTTTGTGGGTGTTGGTGGGCCGCTC
>JAKEIB010000400.1 GCA_022614705.1 Planctomycetota bacterium
ATGGCGCAGAGAGTGTGGGAGGACGAGAAGGGCCGCACGCAGGCGGGCGCCCGGATCACCTTTTCCTCACTTAAAGACTGGGACGTGAAGGGGGAAAACCTCTCGCCGCGAGGTCACAATCCGCTCTATTTCCCGCTCAAGCCAGGCTTTCGCTACATCATGGAGTATCCAGACCATCCATGGGGTGAATTACGCATCGAAGTCGTCGTTCTCGACAAGACCGAAAAATTTGATGTTCCAGGTATTGGCAAGTTCGAATGCGCCGTCGTCCAGGAAGAGGAATTTTACGACGGCGTATGGGACCAGCAATCGCACAACTGGTTTTGCATCGACAAGACAAACAACAATATGTACGCGTTCGGCGAAATCAGCTGGGAGATCGACCAAATCGGACGCAAGGTCTTTGACGGGACTTGGCGTGTCGGCGAACCGGATGGCAATGGCATGGCAGAGCCCGGCTTGCTGATGCCCGGTTCCTTTCTCCTGGGAGCGAGATACGTTTTCGACGGACATGAAGCCGAGGCCTATGGATATACGGAGAACATGGAGACGGGAATAAAGTTAGTCACTCCAGCAGGCACTTTTGAAAATTGTGTGCGAACACGTGAGTATAGTCTCACCAATCCATCCGATGTCACGGACAAGTTCTGGTGTAAAGGAGTGGGAATCATCAGGGACACTTCGGATGGCGTATTGGTTGCGTCCGACGCCTTGCCCGACTCGGACATGTCGAGCTTCGGAAAATACCATAAGAATCCCGTCAAGCAGATTACGGCGCCCGTTGCCAAAATCGACGGGATAAAAGCGACGGAAATCGCACTCAAGGAAGTGCCCGGCGAGGCGAATTCCGTAAAGATTGAAAGATTGGGCAGACGCAATGTCTACGCCGTCGAGATCATTGCGAAGGAAGACGGAGGCGAATGGGATGTCTTCGTGGATATCGAGACAGGTGAGGTTGCAGGCAAAGACAATTAGTCAAAGTCTGACCATGCTCGATCTGATCTTCGATGATTTCCAGTTCAACAAGTAGTATGGGGCCGCACGATGGCAACGTTGTTGCCATCGTGCGAACCCCCTTGTTGGCGACTCGTCGAATTATGAAGTCTCAGCGCAACAGGTTTGTCGTGTCGTCTTTATTGGCGGTGTTGGCCACAACTGTAGCCAGTGACACCGCTATGGCGCAGAGAGTGTGGGCAAATGAGAAGGATCGCACGCAGGCGGGCGCCCGGGTCACCTTTTCCTCGCTTAAAGACTGGAACTTGAAGGCGGAAAACCTCTCGCCCAGAGGTCACAATCCGCTCTATTTTCCTCTCAAGCCGGGCTTCCGGTACATCATGGAGAAGCCAGACCATCCGTGGGGTCATTTCCGCACGGAAGTCATCGTTCTCGACAAAACGGAACCATTTGATGTTCCGGGAATTGGCAAGTTCGAATGCGCCGTCGTTCAGGAAGAGGAGTTTTTTGACGACGTATTCCACGAGCGGTCGCACAACTGGTTTTGCATCGACACGACAACCAACAATATGTACGCGTTCGGCGAAATAAGCTGGGAGATTGACCAATTGGGACGCAAGGTCTTTGTCGGGTCATGGCGTGTCGGCGAGCTTGATGGCAATGGAATCGCGGAGCCGGGTTTGCTCATGCCGGCAGCCTTTAATCTGGGTGCGAAATATGTCTACGACGGACATGAGGCCGAGGCGTATGGTTATGCGGAGAACATGGAGACGGGGATCACGTTAGCCACTCCGGCAGGCAAATTCGAGGATTGTGTGAGAACACGCGAGTATAGTCTCACCAATCCAGCCGATGCCACGGACAAGTTGTGGTGTAAAGGCGTGGGACTCATCAGCGATACGGCGGACGGTGCTTTGGTCGCGTCTGACGCATTGCCGGGCACGGACATGTCAAGTTTCGGAAAATTCCATAAGAATCCCGTGAAGCAGGTTAAGCCGCCGGTGGCAAAAATCAACGGGTTGCAGGCCACGGAAATCGCACTCAAGGAAGTACCGGGCGAGGCCAATTCCATTAAGATTGAGCGATTGGGCAAACGCAATGTGTACGCCGTGGAGATCATCGCGAAGGAAGACGAAGCGGAATGGGATGTGTTCGTTGATATCGAGACAGGTGAAGTTGTAGGCAAGGACAATTAATCGCAATCGGTACTATGCTTACCGGCCCATGCGATGGCAACGTTGATGCCATCGTGCGAGCCTGTTTTGCGATTATTCTGGTGAAGCTTTGGATACTCACTTCAGGTTTTCGGATGCAGAAAGGAAATAGACATGAGAAACTTAGTCGTAACAGTCGCGGCCATGCTCGTGTTTGCTGGCAGTGCCGGCGCCCAAACAGCCGCTCCGGAAAAAGCTGCACTTCCGGGCACCGAGGAGTTCGGCCTGAGTCGGAAGCAGCTCGTGCAGGCCGTTGAGAAGGTTGAAGCGCTGATCGCCAAGTGCATGCGCGAACAGGGATTTGAGTACGTCGCTGCCGATTACGCTACAGTACGCCGAGGGATGAACGCCGATAAATCGCTTCCCGGCATGGACGAAGAAGAGTTCATCCTGAATTACGGATTCGGCATTTCGACATTGTACACCGGCCAGGCCCCACAGCTTGCCGAGGGCTACAGTCCAGCCAGGGTAGGTTTGGGTGATCGAAACGTTCAAATTTTTAAGAACCTGTCTCCGGCAGACCAGGTCGCCTACAATCGCGCGCTGTTCGGCGAAAACACCGACGCATCATTGGCCATCGGGCTGGAGACCGAGAACTTTTCGCGGTGCGGTGGCTGCACTCTCAAGGCCATCGAACAGGTTTTCAACCCCGAACAATTGAAGGAAAACTACTATAATCCCAAGGATGCGCTTATCAACAAGCATCCGCGTATGAGAGCTGCCCTGCGGAAATATGCCGACGAGATGCGCGAAGCCGGTTTCGACTACAATCATCCGGACGAGGTCGAAGCCGACATTACGCAACGGTTCTATGCCATCATCGGCGGCGCTCCGGTCCCGCTCGAACAACTGTCGACGGAACAGCGCCTTGCCCTGAAACAGCTCCAGTCGCACGAGCGGAGGGCCGCCATCATCAGCTTCAGGCTGGCCGAGGAGATTTTCGACCCCGTCGAGGAGCAAATTGAGAAGGAAATGTACGCTCAAGAGGTCCAATGAGGAGCGACGCCCAGGCCAGTGACGCCGCCTCCAGTTTCCGGCGTCTCGGCTGCTGGTCTTTCGACACCGCTTCCGCATACCCAGCGTATTGGGTGGGAGTATTGTCATGAGCAAGAAACGAATCTTGATACTGTATTGTGTCTTGGCGTTGATGGCACTGGTCGCGGGAGGCGCCTGGGTGGTCGGCGCACGAATTGTGTCACCTGCCGAGGCGGCCGCGCGCACCGCGCCCCCCACGCCATCGCCGATTCTGGTTCCGGTTGAACAGCGGGTGCTGAGCAATGAGATCGTTACCCGCGGCACGGCCCGTTTCGGCTTGCCGCAGCCGCTCGCCATTGCTCCATCGACACTGAAGTTGAACACGGCCAGCGTGATTACAACGTTGCCCATCCCGAACACTCAATTCAAGGAAGGCGACGTGGCATTGACGACATCGGGGCGGCCGCTGTTTATTTTGCAAGGCGCCGTCCCGGCCTACCGCGACCTTGTGCCCGGCTCCGTCGGCAAGGACGTGCGGCAGTTGGAAGAGGCGCTCCAGCGAATGGGCTTCGATCCCGGACCGATCGACGGAACGTTTGACGCACAGACCAGCGACGCGGTGGCGAAATGGTACGAAGCGGCCGGGTTCGAGCCGTTCCGACCGACTCCGGAGCAGCTCACGAATTTGCGTACGTTGGAAGTCGCGCACGGCGACGCGGCAAAGGCTAAACTGGCCGCTCAATCGGCCGCAGAAACCGCGAAACTGGCGGTGAAGGCTGCCCGTATGAAGGCGCAGCATGTGTATAAGACGGCAACCGCCGACGTCGCCGTAAAGATTTCCGATCGGGCGTTAATCGTGCTCGATCCTCGCGCGCTGCAAACGGCCAGAACAGCCGCCGACGCCAACCTGGAGCTGGCACGCGCGGCCGTGACCTCGGCCGAGCTGGACGGCGAAGTAGCCCTGCAAACGGCCCTCGACGCGCAAAAGGTCGCGGACCTCGACGCGCAATTGACAGCAGAACGAGAGGAAAAGCTCGCGGCCGATCTGGACGCGGCCAAACGCAAAATGGGCGTGCAGATTCCGTTGGATGAGATCGTTTTCTTTCCGTCGCTGCCGGTTCGCGTCGAGCAGGTAACCGCCCTCGTCGGTGGCGCGGCTACCGGGCCAGTCATGTCCGTGACCGACAATCAGGTCGTTATCGATTCTTCGCTGCCGCTCGACGTTGCGCCGCTGGTCAAACCAGGCATGGAGGTGGCCATCGACGAGCCGGCCGTTGGGATCAAGGCCAGAGGAATTGTGGAAACGGTCGCTCCAAGCCCCGGCACAAACGGCGTGGACGGCTACCACTTTTACTTTTCAGTTCGAGCGGGCGAATCGCCCACGCCTCTGCAAGGCTTCTCGTTGCGTCTTACGATGCCAATCAAGTCCACGGCGGGCGCCGTGACGGCCGTGCCGATCAGCGCGTTGTCGTTGGCCGCCAATGGAACGTCGAGAATTCAAGTTTCAAAAGACGGCGGGCTGGAATATGTCGCCGTCGAGCCGGGGTTGGCCGCGGACGGGTTCGTGGAAGTCAAGCCGCTTGAGGGAACGCTTGAGCCAGGTCAACTTGTCGTCGTGGGCAAGGGAAACAGCGAAGCCGGTGACTTGCAACCATGACTCGTATCGAGCCCACCGCCGCGATGTCCGGCCGCTCCGAAGTCGACGGACAAATAAAACCGGCGACTCCGGCGCCGGCGTCGAATTTGCCGAGCATGGATGCCGCTTCGTCGGGTCGCGTTCTCGAACTGGTAAAGGTTTGCAAGACCTACGGCAGCGATCCGGCCGTTCATGCGCTGGTGGACGTCGATCTGGCGCTGGAGCGCGGCGAATGGCTATCGATCACTGGGCCGTCTGGCGCCGGCAAATCGACTTTGCTCAACGTCATCGGCTGCCTGGATCATCCCACAACGGGCAGCTATTTTCTCGACGGGATCGACGTCGGCAGCCTTTCCGATAGCGAGCGGGCCGGGTTGCGCAGCCAGCGCATCGGCTTTGTGTTCCAGTCGTTTCACTTGCTGCCATACCGCACCACGCTGGAAAATGTGATGTTGGCAGAGGTGTACCGCAAACATTCAAACGGCGACCGACGCGAACGGGCGCTGGCGGCGATCGAACGCGTGGGACTCAGCCACCGGGCCGATTTCTTGCCCACCAAGCTATCGGGCGGCGAGCAGCAACGCGTGGCCATTGCGCGGGCGCTGATGGGCTCGCCCAGCATGTTGCTGTGCGATGAACCGACCGGCAACCTCGACTCGAAAACGTCGGCCAAATTACTCGATCTGTTGGAAAAACTGAACGACGACGGCCTGACGCTGGTCGTGGTGACGCACGACGAAAATGTGGCCGAGCGGGCCAGCCGCCGCGTACACATCATCGACGGAAAGCTAACCGATCTTACGCACGGCGACAGCGCGCCGACGCCCGGACAAAGTCCGAATGCAGCGTCCAGTCGAGCGGCTGTAGCGCGATCCGGTATCACGATTGGCGACCTTTTGAACGAGTCGTTGGCCGGAATGTTCGCCCGGCCCGGACGCATGATGCTCACCGTGTTGGGCGTCGTGATCGGCCTGACGGCTCTCGTGGCGACACTGGGATTGTCGCGCACGGCCGGCAATCGCATCGTCAGCCAGTTCGATCAAGTAGCTGCGACGGAGATCTTTGTCACGGCCAAGCCGGGCGTCACGGGAATGATTGATCCAACGGCGATACCGTGGGATGCCGCCACGCGGCTTCGCCGCTTGAATGGCGTCGTGGCGGCTGGGACGGTGAGCGAGATCGACGTCAAGAATGCCTTGGTCAGCGCTTCGCCCGTCAAGGACCCCGCGAACCAAACTGCGTTCAAGTTATCGGTTCAGGCCGCGTCGCCCGAATTGTTTCGCGCCGCGCGAGCCGAGCTCGAAACGGGTCGTTTGTTCGATTCGGGGCATTCGGAGCGCGGGGACCGCGTCGCCGTTCTCGGGCCGGACGCGGCGCGGCGAATGGGCATTTCCGGCGTTGAGCAGCTACCGGCCATTTCCATTGGCGATAGCCTGTACCTCGTCATCGGCATCCTTCGCGACGTGGCGCGCAAGCCCGAGCTGCTAGGCTCCGTCATTATTCCGGAAGGGACCGCGCGCCACGATTTTGGGTTAGTCGGACCCGGTACCGTGGTGGTCGAAACGCAGCTTGGCGCCGCGTATTTGATCGCCAATCAAACTCGTTCGGCGCTGCGTCCCGATGATCCTCGCATTCTGAAAATCGAAGTTCCGCAGGAGCCTCGCCGGCTTCGCGATGACGTGCAGAATGACGTGATCGTGATGTTCCTGTTGCTGGGCGGGTTGTCTCTAGTGGTCGGCGCCATTGGCATCGCGAACATCACGCTAGTCTCCGTGATGGAGCGAATCGGCGAGATCGGTCTGCGCCGTGCCCTCGGAGCGACTCGCGGCCACATCGCCGCGCAATTTCTGTTCGAAAGCGCGTCGATGGGCGTGATTGGCGGAATCCTCGGCGCAGGCCTGGGCGTAATCATCGTCGTCGCCGTTTCCGCTTATCAGGTTTGGACGCCCGTTCTCGACCCTGCCGCGCCTTTTCTCGCGCCGCTCATCGGCGGAGTGATTGGGCTGCTCTCCGGGGCGTACCCAGCAATGCGCGCCGCCCGTCTGGAACCGGTCGAAGCCTTCCGAAATTGATAAACTGTTCCGGATGTATCGATTATTCGGACGACTCTCTCAGCCTGCAGGTCGTGTCGGACGGATTATTCAACCGCGTCGGCCTATTCCGCGCAAAATCGATACTCCGAGGGGGACGATTGCTGTGCGAAAGCGGGAAACCCGACCGAAAATACCACATAGCCGTCATTTCCGGAAGGCCGCATGAAACCCGCGTACTGCTGATTTCGGAAATCTTCGTATCGATGCCGACTTCCAGCACCACTACGAGCCAATGCGTGAGGGGCCAATGCGTCGGCGTCCGCCGCCGGCTTTTTCGCAACTGGCGCTTGGTGTTGGGCGCGACCGCGATCGGGACGCTTTGCATTGCGTTCGACTCGTCCGTATTTGCTCAAGAATTATTGTCGTGGGACTCGCCGTGGCAGGCCGCTGTCGAAGGACGGGCCGACCAAGGCTCGCCAATCGACTATGGCTCCGCGGAAGACCGTAATCGGACTGCGTCCGGCACGTTCGCGTTATGGGACCAGGTCGCCGACCGGCGCACGGTGGACTACTCGATTTCGCCGGCCGAATTCGCCCACCCCGATCCAGTCGAGTCGCTTCCACGACCGTCGTTTCTTGAGCCGGATGACTCCGAAATGTCGGTGGCCGAAGAAGTCAGGCGGCTTCACGAACGGATCGACCAGTTGGAAACGGCCCGAACCGCCCAGGAGGACGCGACTCGAACGATCATTCGGCAGTCGTTTGCCGAGCAAGGCGCGAATATCAACGCCTTCGTCCTCTTCGGCGGAACCCTGGAAACGCTCACGTTCTGGCAGACCGATTTTGACGATGTCGCGGAAAGCGACATCGTTCTGGACACCGCCGAGCTCGATTTTGAAGTCACGGTCAACAGTTGGTCGGTGGGAAGTCTCGTCATCGAATACTTTGACGGAACCGATTTTCTGTTTCCCACCAACGAAGGCGATGAGATTGGCGTTGACCGGTTTCTCGTCCGACAAGGGATCATCACGGTTGGTGATACAACCCGATACCCGCTATTCATGACGATTGGCCGGGCCGTCGTGCCGTTCGGTATCTCCACGGGCGATCCGGTCGCGGACGTGCTCACGATCGTCGATCCGCTGACGGTGGAAGTCTTCGAGACCCGCGAGGACTTCGTATTGCTTGGCTTCGAGTGGCCGACTCCGCCGCCGCCGCCGCCCGTTTCCGCCGGCTCGCCGCCCGCGCCGCTGCCGCCGCGTCCGCTGCTGATCAATCCGCTAGTGCGCCGTACCGCGACACGCGTGTGCGAGTATTGTGGCCTCCCGCCCGTGCCTCCCGCGGCGCCGGTTGCCGTGCCGCCAACATGCACGCCTCCATTTAGCGGCGCGATCTATTTCTACAACGGCGACACCGTGGGTGGGCCGTTGGAAGAAAACCATATTGAACACATTGGCGGTACGCTGGGCTATCGCACCAAGCGATACACGTGGCAAGGCATCCCCTGGTCTGTCGATTTCGACGTCGACGTAAACAGCTCCGTGTTCGACAGCAACTTTTTGCAATTCGAATACCGGTCGTTTCTGGACCAAATTGGCTTCGTCCCCGGCATGGCCGCGCATGTGAAGTCGAACTTGGGCCCGGTAGCGCTGGTCATCGAGTGGAACGGGGCCGTTGCCGACGCTGATTTCATCGACGACGTCGGCACACCGGTGAGCATTCGCCCGCAAGCGTGGCAGATCGCACTCGCGTATCAGTTCGACTGGAATCCGTCCGTCGAAATCATCGGCCTGCAAGGAACGTACTTCACGATTGGTTATTCGGAAAGCAGCGACCTGGCGGGCGTGTCGCGGATTTTCGATCCTCTGGCAGCGGTGCCCGTGATCAGCCGCGTTGGGTTCGTGCCCGAGAGGCGACTGTCGGTGGGCATTGGCGAGTGGGTCCTCGATGGACTGCGAGTCGCACTTGAATACTCTCACGCCATTGACTACGACGAGGCCGATGGCGGCACCGGCAACTCGGCGGACGGCGTCTTCTGGCAGCTCACCTACGAGTGGTAAGCGGCGCGCGACAATTCGGGCCGCGCTATTCGGCTGCTTTCTGATATGTAGCCGAAACGCGCAAGAGTTCAGAACCGCTCCAGCAAACTGAATTCTTGCGAATTCAGTTACCTATCGTTTTGAATCTGAGCTCCCTCGCGCCGTGTACGCCTTGGATTATAGTGGAATAGGGCGGCACATTATTCGTTCGATGATGTCGCGATCCTATCATTGCGTAAGCGACCATCATGGCAGAAACCGGCGAAAACGTGACAAACGCTGCGCCCGAGCTCAACAGCCAGAGTCTCGGGTTCGCCGAGCAAATGTTTGCCAAGTATGCCGCGGATCCCCAGTCGGTTTCGCCCGATTGGCGCGACTATTTCGCGGCGCTTTCCAACGGAGTGTCACGAAGCGATACTCCGACAGCGCATAGACCTGAGGTTGCCAAACCAGCGACACCGACGGCTGCTCCGCCCAATGGTCGAGATGGGCAGCCGATGCCGGCCGAGCTCGAAGCGGCCGCCAAACAGGAGCGCATCGATCAGCTCATCCGCAACTACCGCGTGCGCGGACACATCTGTGCCGACGTCGATCCGCTCGATCGGCCGCGCCTCCACCCGCCCGAGTTGGATCCGAGTTTTTATGGCTTCACCGATGCCGACTACAATCGCGAGTTCGTGACTCGCTCGGAGCGCGGCGTACTGCGTCGCACGCTCCGCGAGATTGTTGCGTGGCTTCGCAACACGTATTGCCGCACGATCGGCGTGCAATTCATGCACATCGACGACCTGGTCGTCCGCGAATGGCTGCAGAATCGCATGGAGGAGAGCGAGAACCACATCAAGCTCAGCCGCGAGGAGCAGTTGCGAATCTTGGAGCGGCTCACCGCGGCCTCCGTGTTCGAGTCGTTCTTGGAAACGAAGTTTACGGGCGCAAAGAGCTTCTCGCTTGCCGGCGCCGAAAGCCTTATACCTTTGCTCGACCTGGCGATTGAGCAAGCCGGAGCCGACGGCGTTCAGGAAATCGTTTTGGCCATGGCGCATCGCGGCCGACTGAACGTGCTGGCCAACGTCATCGGCAAAAGTCCGCGCGAAATCTTCCGCGAGTTCCAGGATTTGGAGTCTGCCGGCCGCACCGGTCCCGGCGACGTGAAGTATCACCTCGGCTACTCCAGCGATTGGACGACCGCTGGCGGCGAGAAGGTGCACCTTTCGCTCAGTTTCAACCCGAGCCACTTGGAGTACGTTAATCCGGTGGCGATGGGCCGCATGCGGGCCAAGCAAGACCGCTACGGCGACGCCCAGCGCAAACGCGGCCTGGTGATATTGATGCACGGCGACGCGGCATTTTCCGGCGAGGGCGTCGTGCAGGAATGCCTCAACCTCAGCGAACTGCCCGGCTACCGCGTCGGTGGCACGCTTCACGTCGTCATCAACAACCAGATCGGATTCACCACGAACACCGACGAAGCGCGATCGAGCGTGTATTCCACCGACGTCGCCAAGATGCTGCAGATTCCGATCTTTCACGTCAACGGCGAAGACCCGGAAGCCGTGGCCCAAACCGTGCGGCTCGGTCTCGATTTTCGCAAGGAGTTTCAGCGCGACGTCGTCATCGACATGTACGCATACCGCCTTCGGGGACATAACGAGGGCGACGACCCATCGTACACGCAACCACTGTTGTACAAGAACATCGCGAAGCAATGCTCCGTTCGCGACGGGTATTTACGACGCCTGTTGACGCTGAAGGGAGTGACGCCCGAGGAAGCAGAAAAGATTGAAGTCGATGCGTGCGCTCGCCTGGAGAAGGAGTTTGCCGCCGCGCGCAGCAAGGACTATCAACTTTCCAATCCGACGCCGACCGGCTTTTGGGCCGACTTCCACGGCGGCCCCTGGGGCGACGTGGCTGATGTCGACACGGCCATCAGCAGCGAGCGCGTAAAGTCATTATTGGAAACCCAGACGAACTTGCCGGAGGATTTTCACCTGCATCCCAAGCTGACCCGCGCGCTCGATCGACGGCGCGAAATGGCGGCCGGCAAGCGGCCGCTCGATTGGTCGGCCGCCGAAGCGGTGGCCTTGGCCTCGCTTGCCGACGAGGGATTCCGCGTTCGCATCAGCGGGCAGGACACGGCCCGCGGCACGTTCAGCCAGCGGCACGCCGTGCTGCATGACTTTGAAACTGGTCGGACGTTCATGCCGCTCCGCCACGTGTCGCCGAATCAGGCGCCTGTCGAGATCATCAACAGTCCGCTCTCGGAAGTCGCGGTCCTGGGCTACGAATACGGTTATAGCCTCGATTGCCCGGAAGGACTTGTGGCCTGGGAAGCACAATTCGGCGACTTCGTGAACGCGGCCCAAGTCGTGATCGATCAATTCATCGCCAGCGCCGAGGCCAAGTGGCGCCGGCTCAGCGGGGTGATTTTACTATTGCCCCACGGTTTCGAAGGGCAAGGGCCGGAACACTCGAGTGCGCGGTTGGAACGATTTCTAGCGCTCGCAGCTGACGATAATTTGCAAGTTGTGTATCCCACTACGCCCGCTCAGTACTTTCATTGTTTGCGCCGCCAGGTGCTGCGACGCTGGCGCAAGCCGCTCGTGATCATGACGCCGAAGAGCCTGCTGCGTCATCGCGAATGCCAGTCGGTGCTCGATGACTTTGAAACCGGACGTTTCCAACCAGTGATTATTGATTCGGAGCGCAAAAACGCGAAAGAAACTAACCGCGTGCTTATGTGCTCCGGCAAGGTATTTTACGAGTTGCTCGAGCGACGTCGGGAGCTCGCAGGGCCCGCGCCACCGATCATTCGCATGGAGCAGTTTTATCCGCTACCGGTTGAAGAGCTGCGCGGCGTGCTCTCGCGTTTCGCACCGGGAGCGCAAGTCGCCTGGGTGCAAGAAGAGCCGGAGAACATGGGCGCATGGCGATTCTTTCGCGTGCATTGGGATCAATTTTTTAGCGAGTATCCGTTGACGTGTGTTTCGCGTCCTGCCTCGGCCAGCCCGGCCACTGGCTCGAAGACCGCCCACGAACGCGAGCAAAAGCAACTCATTGAGCGAGCGCTGGGTCGAGAGTGACACCATGACGGTATCTGCGATCGGGGAGAATCATGCCTGTTGACTTAAAAGTCCCGGAGATGGGCGAATCGGTAACCGAGGTCTACATCGGCCAGTGGTGGAAGAAGGAAGGCGACCAGGTCGAACAGGATGATGTGCTCGTGGAACTCGAATCGGAGAAGGCCACGCTCGATCTTCGCGCGCCGGCTGCGGGCGTGCTTACGAAGATACTCAAGAATTCCGGTGAAGAGGCCGAGGTCGGCGAGGTGATTGGTCAAATCGACGAGGCTGCGACGCAAAAGGCGCCCAAAAAGTCCGCGTCGCGTGCCGAGCAAAAGGAAGAAAAGTCTACCACCGAAAAACAGCCGGCGGACGAGCCAAAGGCCGCTGCCGACGACAAAACTGTAGCGAAAGAAACGGACAAAAAGGCCGATCAAAAGTCTGCGAATGCCAAGCCCAAAGTTGCGCTTCAGCGGGCAAATGAAGCCGCGGAGTCGGGGGTACTGCTAAGCCCGAAGTCTGTCGAATCAAATCGGGAAGAAGAGCGCGTGGTCATGAGCCCGATTCGCCGCCGCATTGCCTCTCGACTGGTGAACGCCCAGCGCAACGCCGCGCTGCTGACGACGTTCAACGAAATCGACATGTCGGCGGTGAAACAGCTGCGTGCCCAGCATGGCGAGGCATTCAAGGAGCGGCATCGCGTTCGGCTCGGCTTCATGCCGTTCTTTGTCAAGGCGGCCGTCGAAGCGCTGCGGCTATTTCCGGAGCTCAACGCCATGATCGACGGCGACGACATCGTCTACCGCCGCTACTACGACATCGGCGTGGCCATCAGCAGCGACAAAGGCCTGGTCGTTCCGGTGCTCCGCGATGCCGACCGAATGAGCTTCGCGCAAATCGAACAAGCGATCGAAGATTTGTCGAAGCGGGCGCGCAGCGGAGAGCTAAAGGTCGAAGAGCTACACGGCGGCACGTTCACGATCACCAACGGCGGCGTCTTCGGTTCGCTGCTGTCGACGCCCATCGTCAATCCGCCGCAGAGCGGGGTTCTGGGCATGCACGCCATCCAAAATCGCCCGATCGCGGTCGACAACCAGATCGTCATCCGACCCATGATGTACGTCGCGCTTTCCTACGATCATCGCACCGTCGACGGCCGCGAAGCGGTTACGTTTTTGCGGCGAATCAAGGAAACCATCGAAGAACCGGCGCGCTTGTTAATCGATGCCTGAAACTGTAGCTGGCCTCTCCGAGGCCGGCTCCTGGCGCAACCTCGAACCGGGGTCACAGACCCCGGCTACAGTTTGCCTCTACTCCATCGCCAATCCTTCATTCCGCCACGCCTTGAGTCCGCCCGCCATTGAGGCGACGTTGGTGTATCCCATCTTCTGCAAATTGTCCGCGGCAAGTGCCGATCGGCTGCCGCCGCCGCAGTAGCAGATTATGGGTGTCGCTATGTCCGGGATAGCCTCCTCGATGCGAAGTTCGACAACCCCCTTGCTCAGATGGATCGCGCGTTTGGCATGCCCCTGAACAAATTCTTCGCGTTCGCGCACGTCGATCAAGACGGCGCCCTGTGCTTGCTCCTCGTTAGCCTGTGCAGGCGTGACTTCGCGAACCCGGCTCTTGGCGTCGGCAGTAAGTTGAGCAAATCGAGAGGGGTGGTTCATGCTGAAATCTCCCGTGAGTGTGCGTGCGATATTGACCTTTGCGGAGCTGGAGCGTCCGTGTAATCTGTTGCGTTGATGCGGGATCATCTCGGACACCCGCATTGCTACCATCTTCTGATTCGGCCCCAGGCGACGCAAGGTGCTTCGAACGATGAAGCGAGTTTTGTTTCTCTGCAGCGGGAACTATTACCGCAGCCGCTTTGCTGAAATCTTCTTCAATTGGAACGCGGAGCAGCACGGCCTGCCATGGCGTGCCGAATCGCGCGGCCTGGCCCTCGACTCGCGCAATTCCGGCCCGCTCTCGCGTCACACTTCGGCAAACCTGGCAGCCCGCGGCATCTCCTGGGCCGAATATCTTCGCTCGCCGCTGCCCGTAACCGAGGCAGACTTCGCGGCCGCCAACCGCGTAATCGCCGTCAAGGCCGCCGAGCATCGGCCAATCGTCGATGCTCAGTTCCCGGGGTGGCGCGACGTCGTCGAATACTGGCACGTGCATGACCTGGATTGCGCGACGCCGGCCGAAACGTTCGCCCAGCTTGAACAGGAAATCACGCAACTTCTTGCGGGCCTCTCCGCCAAAGCCGCGTGACCGCCGGCTCGCACCTGGTACAATGACGTCTAGTTCATGTACGGGCGTTGCGCACTTGAAATCTTGAGCCCGCGCATGGCCAAGCAAAGCATCGTCCGCGAGCGGATGACCGAACGCACCGGGAGACGTACGATGTCGTCGCAGGAGCAAATCAAGACATTCTTGGCCGGCAAGCGATTCGCGGTTGTCGGCGCTTCGCAAGATCGCGAGAAGTACGGCAACAAAGTGCTGCGGGTTTACATGCAGAACAACATCGATGCGGTGCCCATCAACCCCAACGCCGATCAGGTCGAGGGCCTCACTGCGTACGCCGATCTGCCGTCCGTGCCGGGCGATATCGACGGTGTATCCATCATCACGCCACCGAGAGTCACCGAGCTGGTAGTGCAGCAAGCGCTCGCGCTGGGCATCAGAAACATCTGGATGCAACCGGGCGCGGAAAGCAACGCGGCCATCGAATTGGCGAAGCATGCCGGTGCCAATATCATTGCAGGCGG
Source organism: Planctomycetota bacterium (assembly GCA_022614705.1). Taxonomy (GTDB): domain Bacteria; phylum Planctomycetota; class Planctomycetia; order Pirellulales; family Lacipirellulaceae; genus JABDGM01. The sequence goes on from JAKEIB010000400.1 coordinate 14,667, forward strand.
ACCGTGCATTCTGATCGCACTGCATTACCATGATGACTAAGGTAAACATTGCGTGCGGCCGCCACGGCTTGACACGGCTCTACGGCGCATTAGGTTAGCAACTGCGGAAGACATCTTGTGTTTGCCTTCGGAGCACACATGAATTTGGCACGCATCGACTTGTTGCCATTCGCGATTTTCATGGCATGTTCGGTGATATTCGCGATCGTGCAGGTCGCGGCTGCCGACAAGCCGAATGTCGTCGTGATTGTCGGTGACGACATGGGTTACGCCGACATCGGCGTTCACGGTTGCAAAGACATCCCGACCCCCAACATCGACGCCCTCGCTGCCGGCGGCGTCCGCTGCACGAATGGTTACGTTTCAGGGCCATATTGCTCACCGACGCGGGCCGGGCTGTTGACTGGCCGTTATCAAACCCGTTTCGGTCACGAGTTCAATCCGGGCCCCGCGCCGGGTAAAGTGCAAAGGAAACAGCAACGGCAACTAGGCTACGATGAAAAGGCCGGAATCGGCCTGCCGCTATCGGAAACAACCATAGCCGATCGATTGAAGTCGGCCGACTATGCCACCGCGCTTGTCGGCAAGTGGCACCTCGGTCATGCCGACCCGTATCATCCGTTGCGGCGCGGATTCGACGAGTATTTCGGGTTTCTCGGCGGGGCGCACAGCTACTTTCCTGGCAACGACGCACGCATTTTCCGCGGTGAGGAGCCAGTCGAAGAGAACGAGTACTTAACCGACGCCTTCGGCCGCGAGGCCGTCGCGTTCCTCGAGCGTCAAACGGCTAATAGGCCGTTCTTTCTCTGCCTCTCATTCAACGCCGTCCACACGCCGATGCACGCCGATGAGGCACGGCTTGAGAAATTCAAGAGCATCCGCGACGAGAAACGTCGAACCTACGCCGCCATGATGTCTGCGATGGACGATGCGATTGGCGCGGTCCTGGCCAAGCTGCAAGAGAAGAAGCTCGACGATAACACGATGGTGTTTTTTATCAGCGATAACGGCGGTCCGAGTCTGTCCACAACCACCGTGAATGGCTCGATCAACCGTCCACTTCGCGGCTCGAAACGGACGACGCTCGAAGGTGGCATTCGGGTGCCGTTTCTTGTAAAGTGGCCCGCCCGCTTACCGACCGGAAAGGTGTACGACCAGCCGGTGATTCAGCTCGATATTCTGCCCACCGTGCTCGCGGCCGCCGGAATCGAAGCCGATCCAGACACACGGCTTGATGGCGTGAACATGTTGCCATACCTTCGCGGAGAAAGTGAAGGGCCGCCGCACGATGCGCTCTACTGGCGATTCGGTCAGCAGATGGCGATTCGCCAGGGCGATTGGAAGCTTGTAAAATACGACCCCGCGGTCGATGGTCTCAAGGGCAAAGCCACGCAGGCCAAGCTCTACAATTTGGCGTCGGACATCGGCGAAAGCAAAAACTTGATCGCCGAGGAGCCCGAACGAGCCAAAACGCTGCAAGCCACTTGGGACAGGTGGAACGCGTCGAACATGGCGGCGGCATGGGGCGACGGCGGAAAGGGCAAGAAAGCAAAGGCCCGTAAACAGCAGCGTCAGGCAGCGGCCCGCCGCGCCGCCGAAAAAATTCCAGATGGCAACTGAGCATCCAACGGCGGCGCGTTCAACCATGACTGCATCTCCTCAGCGTCGCGTTGCTCTCTCGCTGCTCGCGCATCCCGACGACGCCGAGATGTTTTGCGCCGGCACGCTGATTCGCCTGGCAGACGCGGGCTGGGAAGTGCACATCGCGACAGTCGCCTCGGGCGATTGCGGCTCGATGACGCTGCCACGCGCGGAAATTGCCGCCGTCAGGCGCCGGGAAGGCATCGCCGCTGCCGCCAAGATCAGCGCCACCTACCACACGCTCGACGAACCCGACATTCAGGTCGTCTTCGACAAAGCAACGAATCGCAAAGCGATCGACCTTGTGCGCCGCATCGGCCCCACCCTGCTGATCACGCACCCGCGCCACGATTACATGCTCGATCACGAGCAGGTCCATCTGCTGGCCCGCTCGACGGCCTTCAGCTATTCGATTCCCAATGCGTCCGACTTGCCGCTGATTCCCGGCTCGGCAATTCCCTGGTTATACTACTGCGACCCGGTCGAGGCGCGTGATCCGTACAGTAGAGGGCTCGTTTCGCCCACAACGTTTGTCGACGTCACCCGGCAAATGGAACGTAAGATCGACATGCTAGCGTGCCACGCGTCGCAGCGAGATTGGCTGCGATCGCACCACGGCATGGACGAGTACATTGAGGCCATGAAGCGCCACAGCGCGGAACGCGGCCGGCAGCATGGTGTGATGTATGCCGAGGCGTTCGTGCAGCATCGCGGCCATCCGTTTCCGCAAAACGATTTGTTGGCCGATCTGTAAGTCAGGCTTTCCAGCTTGACCCAGCAGTGTACGTTAGGCTTTCCAGCCTGACAAAAAAATGTGAGTTAGGTTTTTCAGCCTGACCAGAATTAAGCCGCGAGCTAGTCAGGCTGGAAAGCCTAACATACGAGGAGAAATCGATGGCAAGGCCGATCAGCAAAGTGGCGCCGGGCTGGTGGGACTATACGACGCTCGACGCGCATTTGCTGGCCGACGCCGCCAAGCTCTCCGCCGACGATCTCGTGCAGCTTTCGCGCGACGGCTTCGAGGTGACGATCTACGACACGCTTGAAGAATTCTTCTGTGCAGAAGCGCTCGAGTATGTGCGCGTGTGGCAGGAGGCGACGCCGGACAACCCGGTAGGCATCTGCGGCCCGATCGGCCCGACCGAACAGTTGCCGCTGGTGGCCCGCATGGTCAATGCGCTCGAACTAAAGCTTCACAACGCGCACTTCTGGGGCATGGACGAATGGATCGAAAACGGCCGGCCCGTGTCGCCAAGCCATCCGCTTTCGTTCGCCAAGGCCGACATGGAGCTGTGTTTCAACCGCATCCGCCCCGAGCTGCGCATGCCGGATGCAAACATTCATTTTCCGCTCGACCTCGACGCCTATTCGAGCAGCTACGATTCTGTGCGTTGCCGCATCATGCAGGGAGGGCAAGGCGAGGTGAAGCACTGGGCGTTTAACGATCCGCCCAAGCGCCAAGGCGAATGGCAGGATGAGCCGCCACCGCCTGGCGCCTATTTGCAGCTCAAGTCGCGGATCACCGACCTGCATCCGATGACCGTGATTCAGAACGCCCGCACCTCGGGCGGCGGCTACGTGCCGCAGGTGCCGATCCAAGCGGCCACGGTCGGCCCGGTCGAAACCTGGAAGGCCGATTGCGTATCGATCTGGCATCCCGGCCATCACGACAATCCGTTCGGCATCCGGCTCACCGCGCTCATGATCAGCAAGCGCGTGCCCGATAGCAGCGTGCCCATGTCGCTGTTGGCCGATCATCCGCACGTCAGATTCAGCTACTACCGCGGCGGCATCGGAACCGTCGCAGCCGAAATGCACTGAAAGCGTCTAACAGTAATGAATCCAACCGCCAAGTTCGCCAAGAACGCCAAGAATATTCTTGGTTCTTCTGCCTACCGTAGCGCACTTGGCGTCTTGGCGGTTCAATTCGTTAGGCGCCCTTAAATGAAATGATTGGAGCCGCCATGTGGAACATCCGTGTGAGTCTGTTGGCCTTGATGCTCGCGGGACTTTTTCTCGCGGCGCCCGCTCGCAGTGAGGAAGCGGCCGTAGGCGATGCAATCTCGCCGGCCGACAACGTCATTCGCCTGTTCGACGGCAAAACGCTCGGCGATTGCTACACCTGGCTCAAAAACACGAAGCGCGACGATCCGCGCCAAGTCTTCCGCGTGAAAGACGGCATGCTGCACATCACGGGCGACGGATTGGGCGGACTGGTCACCAATAAGCGATACCGCGACTATCACCTCGTGCTCGAGTACAAGTGGGGCGAACGCACGTGGTACGGCCGCGAGAGTGCGGCTCGCGATTCGGGCCTATTGATCCATAGCAACGGCATTGACGGAGGGTACAACGGCACTTGGATGCCGTCGATTGAAGTGCAAATCATTGAAGGCGGAGTGGGCGACTTTGTCCCCGTGCAGGGCCGCGACGAAAACGGTGGGCCCGTTCCCATCGCTTACACGTGCAATGTTTCGCGCGATCGCGATGGCGAAGTAGTATGGAATCAGGACGGCCCGCGCGAAACGTTTCGCCGCGGCAACCTCAAGCGCGTCAACTGGTACGGCCGCGATCCCAATTGGACCGATACCAGGGGCTTTCGCGGCAAGCAGGATCGGGACAGCCCGCTCGGCGAATGGACGCGACTCGACGTATTTTGCGACGGCGGACACATCGAAACGTTTGTTAATGGAAAGAAGGTCAACGAGGCGTTCGATGCATCGCCGCGCGAAGGCCGGCTGCAGCTGCAATCCGAGTTGGCGGAAATTTACTATCGCCGCTGGGAGCTCTGGCCACTCGGCAAAGGCCCAAAACCCGAACTGGCCAAGTAATCAAATAGGCAGTTGAACGAACGTTCTCCGCTTGCGGCATAGCTAAACCGCAAGCGGCGGGCAAGCGTTTCAATAAAACCTCTTGGGATCACTACCTGTGCGCCATTTCAGACTTAGTCTTTGTATCGTAACGCTATTTCTTGCCGGCAGTCAAAATGCCGGCGCCGACGACGAACTGCGTGCCGGCGTCGCCGTCGTCGACGTCACGCCGCCGATTCCCTTCCGCATGAGCGGCTATTTCATGGAACGGCTCAGCACCGCAACGAAAGATCCGCTGCACGCGAAAGCCATCGTGTTTCAACAAGGCGACGAATCGGCCGCATTCGTGTTCTGCGACATGGTCGGGATTTCGTTCACAATTGCCGGAGAAGCTCGCGCCAAGGCCAGCGAAGCCACTGGCATTCCGGTCGATCATATTGCGATTTCCGCCACGCACTCGCACACCGGGCCGCTATACTACGGCGCGCTGTGCGAGTTTTTTCACCGGCGCAATGTCGCCAAATTGGGCGGCGATCCGCACGACCCCAAGGCCTATCGCGAGGATCTCGTCAATAAAATCGTCGCCGCGGTTGTCGACGCGAAGGCCGCGTTGCAACCCGTCGAACTGAAGTCCGGCTACGCGATCGAAGGTCGCCTGCCATTCAATCGCCGATTCCACATGAAAAACGGGTCGGTGCAGTTCAATCCGGGCCAGCAGAACCCGAACATCGTTCGTGTGGCCGGGCCGGTCGATCCGCAGGTTGGAATCATCGCGCTGGCGCCTCCCGGTGCGGACCAGCTATCTGCCGCGATTGTTTCATTCGCGATGCATCTAGATACCGTTGGCGGAACCAAATATTCGGCCGACTACCCGAAGTTCGTCGAGGACGAGCTCCGCAAGTCTTTCGGCCCGGATTTCACGCTCCTGTTCGGTGCGGGAACTTGCGGTGACATCAACCATATCGACGTCACGAAGCTCGATCGGCGCGATACCGCGACAATTGGCCAGATGCTGGGTGAAACCGTTGAGAAAGCCATGCAAGATGGCGAGCTGTCGGCGGACGGCGAGGCATCGCTGGCCGTGCGCAGCACCAAAGTCGACGCTCCGTTGCAGTCGTACTCGGAAGGTGAGATCTCGCAGGCTCGAAAAAACCTGGAACTCGTCGGCACGCGCGAACTTCCCTTCCTGGGACAGGTCGAAGCGTACAAGATCGTCGACATCCAACGCCGGCCCGGCAAATCCATCCCGCTGGAAGTTCAGGCATTCCGGCTGAACCAGGAGACCGCGATCGTCACGTTGCCGGCCGAGATCTTTGTCGAAATCGGCCTGGCCATCAAAGCCGCTTCGCCGTTCAAGACGACACTTGTCATCGAGCTCACCAACGATTCACTCGGCTACATTCCCACCAAAAAGGCGTTCGCTGAAGGCAGCTACGAGACGGTGAACTCGCGCATCGTGCCCGGTTCGGGCGAAAAACTGGTCGAGGCGGCCACCAAGCTGCTTAAGGAGTTGGAATGAGCCGTTACAATTTGCAATTTGCAATTTGCATTTTGCAATTTGCAATCTTACTTGCAGGACACGTTGCGAATCCCTCATCGCTTCAGGCCGCCGAACCATCGGTGCTGTACAGCCCTGTTTCTCCGCAAGAGTCGCTGAAGCATCTTGTCGTACCCAAAGGACTGACCGTCGAGCTCGTCGCAAGCGAGCCGAACGTGATCGACCCGGTCGCCGTTCGCTTCGACGAAAATGGCCGGATGTGGGTTGTCGAGATGCGCGATTACCCGACGACGGAAGTGACGGGCAGCGAAACGCACTCGTGGCTAAAAGTGCTCGACGACCGCGACGGCGACGGCTATTACGAATCGGCCACCGTCGTCGCCGACAATCTGAGGCATGCAACCGGCGTGCAGCCTTGGAAGGGCGGCGCGTTCGTGACGATGGCCGGCAAAGTCGCGTACCTGAAGGACACCACCGGTGACGACAAAGCCGACGTTTTCGAAACCTGGTATACCGGCTTCGCCGAAGAAAATACGCAACTCCGTGCCAATCACCCGCGGCTCGCGCTCGACAATCACATCTACATCGCCAACGGCTTGCGCGGCGGTGAGATCGTCGACGCGCGATCTCCCAAAGCCAAACCGGTCTCAATTAGCGGCATGGACTTCCGCTTCGATCCGCTCACGCGTCGATTCGAGGCTGTGTCGGGCGTCGGCCAGTTCGGCCTCACGTTCGACGATTACAACAACCGGTTCGTGTGCTCGAATCGTAACCCGGCCATGCACGTCGTGCTGGAGGACCGCTTTCTGAAGCAGAATCCGCTGGTCGCGGTGCCGGCGGTCACGACGGACGTCGCCAAAGCAGGCGCCGATTCGCGACTGTTTCCGATCGGCCGTTCGTGGACTACCTCGCACTTGCACGCCAATCAGTTCACTGCCGCCTGCGGCCTGGACATTTACCGCGGCGACACACTGCCTGACGAATTCTATGGCAATATCTTTGTCTGCGAACCTACGGCCCACCTCGTACACCGCGAAGTGATGAAGCCGCTGGGCGTAACGTTCACGTCGTCGCCGGTGGAGGAGGGCATAGAGTTTCTCGCCTCGCGCGACGAATGGTTCTCGCCCGTCAATTTGGAGATCGGCCCAGACGGCGCGCTGTACGTGGTCGACATGTACCGCGCCGTGATCGAGCATCCGCACTGGATGCCGGCGGAACTTCGCAACCGGCCCGACCTGCTCGACGGCATCGACCGCGGCCGCATTTATCGGATTGTGCCCAAAGACTTTCGCCGGCCGGCGCCGCCGCGCATGTCCGACATGCCAAGCGAAAAGCTGGTTGAGCTGCTCGCACATCGCAACGCGTGGTGGCGAGAGACGGCGGCTCGGCTGCTGTTGGAACGACAGGACAAAAGCGTCGCCCGGCAATTGCAGAACGTCGCGCTGCGACACGATTCACCCCTTGCCCGGATTCACGCGCTGTGGATTTTGCAGGGCCTTGATAGTATAGACGCCGACCTCTTGGCAAAATTGCTCGACGACGACAATCCGCGGATCGTCGAACAGGCGATCATCGCCGCGGAGCAGCACGTCGCCAAAAACGGCGCGCTAAAAGATCGAATCACGCAACTCACTCAAAATGCCGATGCGCGAGTCCGGTTCCACGCGCTAGTCGCGGCCACGCCTCTGCCCTCGCCGCCCGCGTATCCAGCCGATCAATGGGAACTCGACGCGATACTGATCGCCGCCGGCGAGCTGGGCGGAACGGCATTGGCCATCATGCTGAAAGACCCGGCCGCATTGGCGTCGAATGTCAGCGATCCAAAGGGTTTTGTCGCAAGTTTGGCCCGTCTGGCCGGGGCATCGCCAGACAAATCGCAGCAAATTGCCGCGCTTGAAGCACTTCTTTCCGGCAACGATTTTCGGGTCATCGGTTTGACCTCCCTCTTCACCGCGGCGTTGCATCGGGGCGAATCGCTCGATTCGCTTCAATCGCGGTTGAACGACAGCCAGCGCCGTGCCCTCGACCAGACCTTTGACAAGGCCCGTGTTGATGCCTCCGACTCCGCGGAGCCGGTGGCCAATCGGTGCGATGCAATCGCCCTTCTGGCACTGGCCAACGACGCGGAGAAAACGCTGACGACCTTGGCTGTTGAAGGTTCATCGCAAACCGTTCGCTTGGCGGCCATCGCGGCGCTGGCCAGGCGCGGCGAAGTGGAGCCGTGGCGGCAGTTGCTTGCCGAATTCTCAGGGGAAACACCGGCCGTGCAGCGGGCGATTCTCGATGGCTTGTTTGCGAGCCCCAAACGTCTCGCGTTGCTTCTCGACGCCGTCGGTGCCGGCGACGTCAAGCCGATCGAGATCGACGCCAATCGCTCCAAGCAAATATTGAATCATGCGGATCCGGCCGTCACACAACGCGCCGAGAAGCTCTTGGCCGATGCCGTGCCGGCCGACCGCGAACAAGTGCTCGCCGAGTATCAGAACGTGTTAGATATGGAATCGAGCCCGGCCCGCGGCCGCGCGATCTTCGAAAAGAATTGCGCCACGTGTCATCGCATCGACAACGTCGGCGTCGATGTGGCTCCCGACATCTCGGATTCCCGCGAGAAATTGCCCGAGCAATTGCTCACCGACATCATCCAGCCGAACCGAGCCATTGATTCCAACTACTTCAGCTACACCGTCACGACAACCGACGGCCTTACGTACACGGGCATTCTCACCGCGGAGACCTCGACATCGGTCACGCTCAAGCAAACCGAGGGCAAGGCGATCACGCTGCCGCGCGATCAGGTCGAGGACCTACACTCCGACGGCGTGTCGTTTATGCCAGACGGTATGGAGAAGAACATCCCGCCGCAGGACATGGCCGACCTTATTGCGTTCATCAAGAACTGGCGCTATTTAACCGAAGCGCCCGAGTTGGCCCGCTGACGGTCGCTTGCGGCCTAGCGCTAAGCCGCAAGCGGTGCCCATAGGGTTATGCCAACACTTCGCTCAAAATCCGTGCCGGGAACACGCCCGTGAGCTTCTGGTCCAGCCCCTGGTGCTTGAACGTGAACCGCTCGTGGTCGAAGCCCAGTTGAGAAAGCACGGTCGCGTGGAAGTCGCGGATGTGGACCGGGTCTTTGACGATGTTGTAGGAGAAATCGTCCGTCTCGCCGAGCACGGCGCCGCCCTTGAAGCCGCCGCCGGCCATCCACATCGTGAAGCAGCGTGGATGGTGGTCGCGGCCGTAGTTTTGAGCCGAGAGGCCGCCCTGGGAGTAAATCGTGCGGCCAAACTCGCCGCCCCAAATCACTAGCGTGTCGTCCAACATGCCGCGCTGTTTAAGGTCCTGAATGAGCCCGTAGCACGGTTGATCAACGTCTCGGCACTGGTCCGGAAGCCGTCCGGCGACGTTTGAATGCGTGTCCCAGTTGTTGTGGTAAATCTGCACGAAGCGCACTCCGCGCTCGACCATCCGCCGGGCCAGAAGCGCCGTGTTGGCAAACGTGCCGGGCTCCTTCGCCGCGTCGCCGTACAGCTTGTACGTCGAATCGGGCTCACTGGCGATGTCGGTGAGCTCGGGCACGCTCGCCTGCATGCGGTACGCCAGCTCGTATTGCTGAATTCGCGTGTGCGTTTGCGGATCGCCGATTTGCTGATAATTCAGTTCGTTGAGTGCGCTGACGCCGTCGAGGCTCGCACGGCGAATGTCGCGCGGCACGCCGGGCGGATCGTTGATGAACAGGATCGGGTCGCCGGCCGTGCGAAAGCTCACGGCCGCGTGCTCGCCGGACAGAAAGCCGCTCGACCAGAGCCGGGCCGAGATAGCCTGCACCTGCTCGGTGTTCGTGCTGCGCGCGACCATCACCACGAACGTCGGCAGGTTGTTGTTGAGCGTGCCCAGGCCGTAGGAGCTCCACGCGCCCAGGCACGGCCGGCCGGTCACCTGGTTGCCGGTTTGCATGAGCGTGATCGCCGGCTCGTGGTTGATCGCCTCGGTGTGCATGCTGCGGATGAATACCAGGTCGTCCGCCGTTTTCTTCAGCCACGGCAACAGTTCGCTGATCCACATGCCCGACTGGCCGACTTGCTCGAATTTGTACATCGACGGCGCGATCGGAAAGCGGGCCTGCCCGCTAGTCATCGTCGTAAGCCGCTGACCCATGCGGACCGACTCGGGCAGGTCCTTATCGAACCAATCCTTCATGACGGGCTTGTAATCGAACAAGTCCATCTGCGACGGTCCGCCCACCATGTGCAGATAAATGACGTGCTTTGCCCTGGGCGCGAAATGCAGGCGAGCGGCGGGGTTTATCCCCGCCGAAGCCCGCTGCGCCAAACCATTCCCGACTAACGACGCCAAAGCCGCCGTGCCGAGCAGGTGCGATCCGGTCCCGAGAAAATGCCGGCGGGTGACGTTCAGTCGAAATTGTTCGAATGCGTTCATGGCGTTTAAGTAGGTTAGGCTTTAGCCTGACTCTGTCGTCGTGCTTAAATGGCAGAACATGTCAGGCTGAAGCCTGACCTACGTGTCACTTATTCAACACCTCATCAAGATTCATCAACTGGTTCGCGACCATCGTCCACGCCGCTAAGTCGGCTGGGGGCGCCGTCGCTTCGACGTTCGAGTCGCCGACGTCGACCAATTTCTTGGCATCTTCTTCCGACGCCGCGTAGTGCTTTTGGAACTTCTCGAGCGATGCCTGCACGATCGCGACCTCGTTCGGGCGTAGTCGCCGCGCGAGCAATCGCTCGGCCAGGAAATTCATCCGACCGGTAACGTCCGCGGTTGCCTTCAGCGAGCTTTCCGCCAGCCGACGGGCGGCTTCCACGAATTGCGGATCATTCAGCGTCACCAGCGCCTGCAGCGGCGTGTTCGTCCGCTCGCGTACCACGACGCAATGCTCGCGGTTTGGCGCGTTGAACACGTCCATTGAGGCCGGCGGCGCCGACCGCTTCCAGAACGTGTACATGCTGCGGCGATAGAGCGCCTCGCCAGAATCCTGCTTGTAGTCGCGCGTGTTGCTGCCGATCATGGCCACCGCTTCCCAAACGCCCGGCGGCTGATACGGCTTCACGCTCGGCCCGCCAATCTTTTCCGACAACAGGCCGCTCGAGGCCAATGCGTAGTCGCGAACCATCTCGGCATCCATGCGATACCGTGGCCCGCGCGAGAGAAGACGATTCTCCTGGTCCTTCTCAAGTTTATCTTTCGTCACGACGGCGCTTTGGCGATACGCGGCCGACGTCACGATCAATTTCATCAGCCGCTTCACGTCCCACCCCGATTCGCGGAAATCGACCGCCAGCCAGTCCAACAAGGCCGGATCCGACGGCAATTCGCCCGTGACGCCGAAATCACCCGCCGACTTTACCAGTCCCGTTCCGAACACTTCGCTCCATAACCGGTTAACCGTGACGCGGGCCGTGAGCGGATGCTCGGGCCGCAGCAGCCACTTGGCGAAACCGAGTCGATTGCGAGGCGCGTCCCCCGGGAATGGCGGCAGCATCTTCGGCGTGCTCGGCGCGACCTGATCACGGCGCTGGTCGTACTCGCCACGATTCAGAACAAAGGCCAGCGCCGCCTCGTCCTTCTCCTGCATCACGTGGGCGATCGTACTGCGTGCCTGCACGTCGGCCTGGGCGCGAACCAGCGAATCGTGCGTCTGCGAAAGCGACTTGTAAGCCTCATCGACGGTCGCGAGCCACCAGTCATAAAGCGCATTGAGGTCGGCCTCGGTGCGTTTATCCGGTGCCGCGGCTATTACCGCCGTCAACGCCGACTTCGCCAGCGACGCGATCTCACCGTCCGCCAGCCGGCGCGCGTAAACGCGAACGTCCTGGACCGACGCGCCGGAAAGCGGCGACGACTTGTGCCGTTGACCGACCTTGAATGGCACCGTGGTCTTGGTGGTGCCCGACAGCGTGTCGGCCAGCACGTTCGTCGGCTGTAGCTGGCCGTTGACGTACACCTGAAAACCGGCCGCCTTGCTCTTGCCGTCGTACGCCACCGCGACGTGTACCCATTGGTCAGCCGGCAATTGATCGCGCGTGACAACCTTCAACGCGTTCGCCGGCCAACTGTTGACCAGGTGCCCGCCGATTCGCCGACCCTCGACCCACAAGTCCCAGCCGCGGAAGTTGTCGTCCTCGTTCATGCGGGCCAGCACGGCGCCGGCGCCGTCGTTCGCCGGCAACTTCACCCACGCCGCGTACGAGAAACCCTGGTTTGAATCGAAGTCGCCCGCCGCGGGCACTTCGAGAATGGCGCCTTGATTCAAATACGCCGCTTTGCCGCCCAGCTTGCCGTCGCGCCATTCGACTGTCGATGGCAAAGCCGCATCCGCCTTCTGGCCCTTAAGCTCGTATCGCACGGTGGCCCCGCCGTCGTCGAGCGGCACGTACAACTCCAGGTCGGACGTCGGAATCTCGACCGCCACGTCTGAGGGCTTTGCGGTCGCGAGCCATGTATTGAACTCCGGCCGCGCGTTCTGCCGCCGCTCGTCTAACAATTTCTTGGCATTGGGTATCTGCTTGCCGACGTCGTTCCAACGCGGCCGATCGGCATCCATCGGTACGGTCACCACGGGCGGCGTGTCCTTGACGTTGCCATCCATCGGCTTCTGCGTCGTATTGTTGAAGAACGCCGCCATCTCGTAGAACTCGCGCTGCGAGAGCGGATCGAATTTGTGATCGTGGCACACAGCGCATCCGGCCGTGAGACCCATCCACACCTGCGACGTGGTCTCCGTGCGATCGCGCGTATAGAGCACGGCATACTCTTCATCGATGGCGCCGCCTTCGCTCGTCGTGATGTTGCAGCGGTTGAAGCCCGAGCCGATCTGCTGGTCGAGCGTGGCATTCGGAAGAAGATCGCCGGCCAGGTTTTCGATCGTAAACGTATCGAACGGCATGTTCTCGTTGAACTTCTTGATCACCCAGTCGCGGTAAGACCACATCTCGCGATAATTGTCGATGTGGATGCCGTGGGTGTCGGCGTATCGGGACGCGTCGAGCCAGTACCGTGCGCGATGCTCGCCCCAATGCGGCGACGCCAGTAGTTTATCGACGAGCCGCTCGTATGCGTCGGGCGCTGAGTCGTTGACGAATTCCTCGACCATCTCGGGCGTGGGTGGAAGACCCGTGAGATCGAGGCTCAGCCGCCGCGCGAGCGTTCGCCGATCGGCCTCCGGCGCCGCGTTCAATCCGGCCGCTTCCAGCCGGGCCGCCACGAACGCGTCGATTGGATTGCGAACCCACCAAGCATTGCCTACCTTGGGCAGCTCGGGACGCGTCGGCGGTATCAACGACCAATGCGGCTGATACTCGGCCCCGTCGCGAATCCAGCGGACAAGAAGCTGCTTTTGCGCCTCGGTGAGTTTCTTCTTCGTCTCCACCGGCGGCATCCGCTCCGACTCGTCTTCCGACAGAATCCGGCGAATCATTTCGCTCGCGTCCGGGTCGCCGGGCGAAATTGCCGCCATCTCGATTGCCGCGTCCCGCTGGTCGATCCGCAAGTCGGCCTTGCGCGACGCGCTATCGGGGCCGTGGCAGGCGAAGCAGTTGTCGGACAGGATCGGACGGATATCGCGGTTATATTCGATCTTGTCCGGCTCGGCAGCCGACGCGACCAAGCCACCACCGAGCCAAATCATGGCTGCCACGCCGGCGATTCGGAGACGACATCGAGCAGCCAGGTTTATGCAGGATCGTTGGATCAAGTTCATCGGAATATAGGAGCCAGGCGGGGTGGAAGGGCTCCCTATAGGAAAGTCGAGGGCGATCGAACCGAGCTTCGCGGCACTCCCAATATGATAGCCACGAGGACTAGGCGGGCCAAGGGTTGCGTAAATCGGTAGTGGTACAGTTTACTTCTGTCACCCCGAGGTCCGCCGAGGGGTCTGGCTTGATTCCTCGGCGGACCTCGGAATGACACGATGCAGAATTAGGCAAACTGTACCACTACCCGCAAATCTGGCCAGTTTCACTGGAACCGGTTTCAAAACCTGTAGCTGGGGTCTATGACCCCGGCTGGCGCACGCAAACCGGCCTCACAGAGGCCAGCTACAATTTGTTTTGAAACCGGTTCTAATCAAACGGCCCAAAGACTGCATTTCTGACAGCCATTTTGCTAAATTGACTCGGACAGCTACTGCCATGAAATGCTTTGTCGCGCCCGATTCGCATCGCATGCTCGTGGCAGCGAATCGTCTCTTCTTCAACAACTGCGAATGATCGCGACCAAATTGAGCACCGAACTCTCTATCGCTCGCCAAATCCTCATTGCCGCCGTGTTGGTCGGCTTGCATACACGCATGGACCGCAAAACCTCAGCCGCCGATGTACCGCCGATGCACGCCACACTCGTCGTGCAAGGCCACATTTGGACGGCCGATCCGCAGCGACCTTGGGCCGAAGCGATTGCCGCGCGCAACGAATCGATTCTGGCCGTCGGCACGCGCGATGACGTCGCGAAACTGATCGGTCCCGAAACGGAGGTCATCGACGCGGGTGACGGATTAGTCGTGCCCGGCCTGATCGATTCGCACATCCATCTCATCGACGGCGGCCTGCGGCTGGCGTCGGTTCAGCTTCGCGACGCCAAGTCGCGCGACGAATTCGTCCGTCGCATAGGCAAGTACGCCAAGAAGCAGCTGCCCGGCACGTGGGTCACCGGCGGCGACTGGGACCATTCGCGGTGGGGCGGCGAGCTGCCGTCGCGCGATTGGATCGACGCCGTGACGCCCGACAATCCAGTTTGGATCAATCGGCTCGATGGACACATGTCGCTCGCCAACACCGCGGCCATGCGAGCGGCCAAAGTGGGCGACGACGTCAAAGATGTTGACGGTGGCGAAATCGTCCGCGACGCGACTGGCCAGCCCACCGGCATTTTCAAGGACAACGCCCTCGGCATCATCGACCGGGCTCAGCCCGACAGCTCCACGCAGCAACTGCTCGACGCCACGGTCGCCGCGATGGACTACCTGGCCGCGCGCGGCGTCACGGCCGTGCACCATCTGGGAACATTTCAGCACCTGGAAGTGTTTCGCGTCGCCCAGAAACGCGGCCTCATGAAGACGCGCGTCTACGCCTGCACGCCCCTGGAGCAATGGCACAGGCTGGCCGACGAAGTGAAAGCCCGCGGCCGCGGCGACGAATGGCTCAAGATCGGCGGCCTGAAAGGCTTCGTCGACGGCTCACTCGGCTCGCGCACGGCCGCGTTTTTGCAACCATTTTCCGATACGCCGACCGGCCGCGGCCTGTTGGTCAACACGGCCGAGGACTTGGAATCGTGGACCGCCGACGCCGATCGCGCCGGCTTGCAGGTCGTCGTCCACGCCATCGGCGACCGGGCCATTCGCTTGCAGCTCGACGTGTTCGAACGCGTCGCGGCCGCCAACGGTCCGCGCGACCGCCGCTTCCGCATCGAGCACGCCCAGCACATCGCGCCCGCGGACATCCCGCGGTTCGCCAAGCTGGGCGTCATCGCCAGCATGCAGCCGTATCATGCGATCGACGACGGCCGTTGGGCCGAGCGAGTGATCGGCGCCGAACGAAGCAAAACGACATACGCCTTTCGCTCGCTGATCGACAGCGGCGGCCGCCTGGCATTCGGCAGCGACTGGTTCGTCGCACCACCCACTCCGATGGAAGGCATTTACGCCGCCGTCACACGACGCACGCTCGACGACAAACATCCGGGCGGCTGGGTACCGCGGCAAAAAATCTCCGTCGAAGAATCGCTGCGCGCCTACACCATCGACGCCGCGTATGCCGCGTTCAGCGAAAAGTCGCTTGGTTCGCTCGAGCCTGGCAAACTCGCCGACCTCGTCGTGCTAGGACGCAACGTGTTCGAGATTCCTCCCGAAGAGCTCAACACAGTTCCCATCGTGGCGACAATCGTGAACGGCAAAGTAGTTTATCGCAATTCCGCAATGTCAACATCGGTTGGCGCAAGTTCGAAAAACTGAAGGCGCGGATATATCACAATCGCCGCGATGCTACGCATCGGAGGGGCCCGGCGATGAGTAGCATCGCGGTTGTGGTGTGTTACAATGGGCCGCATGCATCGCGTCGCTATCGTCATCGTCACAGCTCTCGTTTTCGCCATCGCTGCGATTCCATTATGCGGCGCGCCCGCGGAGAAATCGCCAGCGGCACCCCGTATCCGCAAGCCCGTCGAACCGGTGGACGCCGTCGCCACGATCGCAGCGCCGAAGGGCTTCCGCGTTGAGCTCGTCGCCGCGGAACCGCTGGTTCACGATCCGATGGCGCTCGAATTCGACGAGAACGGCGTCGCCTACGTTCTCGAAATTCCAGCCTACAACGAATACGGCAAACCCGGCCCACGGACGCCCGGCAGCGTCGCCCGCCTTGAAGACACCGACGGCGACGGCCGATTCGATCGCCGCACGACATTCGCCGGCGACCTGAAATATCCGACCGGCCTGTTCTGTTATCGGGGCGGACTTTTCGTCGGTGATCCGCCCAATCTGCTCTACTTGCGCGATACCGACGGTGACGGCCGGGCCGACAAGCGCGAAGTGTTGTTCACCGGTTTCGGCGCCGCCCAAGCGGGCGAAACCCAGCTTAACTCGTTCCGCTGGGGGCTCGATAACCGCATCCACATCTGCACCGGTCACGATGGCGGCGACATTCGCCCTGCCGACCAACCCGACGCACCTCCTTGCACCGTGCGCAGCCGCCGCATGCTTCTCGATCCGCGTTCGCGCACGTTCGAGCTCACCAGCGGCGGCGGCCAGCACGGCATGAGCTTCGACGATTGGGGCCGCACGTTCGTCTGCGATAATAGCAATCCAATCCAGATGATTGGCTACGACGATCGCTACATCGAGCGGAACCCGCTTATGTCCGCGCCTTCGCCGGTCGTTAGCCTCGGCCCGGGCGCGAATTTCACCAAGCTCGCGCGGAATAGCCAACCGGAAAACTGGCGGCTCATTCGCACGCAACTGCTCGAGCAAGGCGTGGCCGTCACGGATACCTACGAGTTCGACCGTCCGTCCGGCGTTTTCACTTCGGCAACGGGAGTCACGATCTATCGCGGCGATGCCTGGGGCGACGACTTGCGCGGCAACGCGTTCACCGGCGAAGTTGTGAACAATCTCGTGTACCACGCCCGGCTGATGACCGATGGATTGAACGTCGTCAGCGAGCGAGTGGGTACTGAATCCGGATTTTTGGCCTCGACCGATACGTGGTTCCGCCCCGTGCAATTCGCTCACGGGCCGGACGGCAATCTGTACGTCATCGACATGTATCGCGAGTTAATCGAGGGCATCCAATGGGTGCCGCCCGAGGTAGTCGCGAAGATGGACCCCACCGCGGGCAGCGACCGCGGCCGCATCTATCGCATCGCTCCGCAAGGATTCAAGCAGCCGCCGCCAGTGCGAATGGGCCGCATGCCCACCAAGATGATCGTGAAGCAGCTGGCAAGTTTGAATGGCTGGCACCGAGACACGGCCGTGAGACTTCTTTACGAACGGCAGGACGAACAAGCGATCGAACCGTTGCGCCGAATGTTGACCGACGCTAAATTTCCGCAAGCCCGAATGCACGCGCTCTACGCGCTCGACGGTCTCGACGTGCTCGAATCCGACGACGTGCTTTGTGGCTTCGCCGATTCCCACCCACACGTGCGGGAGCACGCATTACGTCTCGCCGAGCAATTCGCCGCAGAGTCCAAGGCCGTGCGGCAAGCAATGGCCGACATGATCGACGACGCCGATGTCACCGTCCGGTTGCAACTGGCTTTCTCATTGGGCAGCCTGCCGCCCGCCCAGCGCGATCCGGCGCTCATTGAGCTGCTCCGCCGCGACGGCGAAAACGCCTGGTTCCGCGTCGCGATCCAAAGCTCGCTCGCCACCGTCGCGGCGGACGTCGTCGTGCGCATTTTATCCGACGACGAACTTCGTCGCGCGGCGCATGGCCAGGAGTTTCTCGCCACGCTGGCCAATCAGGTTGGCCGCGCAAAAAACGAGGCTGAAGTTCGCACCGTCGTGGCCGCAGTCGACAATCTCGACAAAGCCGACGATGCCAACGAAGCGTTGACCAAGAAGATCGTTGTTGCCATTTTGGCCGACGGCGCCGGTGCTTCTATCGACGAGGTCGCTGCCAGTTCGCACGGCCATGTGAAAGAAATCCTTGCAAACCTTTTGACGAACGCCCGCACCACCGCACTCAATCAGGATGAAAAGCCCGAATCGCGATTGGATGCGATTGCGATCCTTGGCTGCGGCAGCTTCGCGGCCGAGCAGCCGGCGTTCGACGAACTGCTCGCCCCGCAGCAGCCCCAGCCAATTCAGGAAGCTGTGGTAAAAATCCTCGGCCGCTTTTCCGACGCCGCGGTCGTCGAGCTGCTGCTGTCGAAGTGGCCCGGCCTCACGCCCGGCTTGCGATCCTCGGCCGCCGAAGTGCTTCTCTCGCGGCCGGCTTGGGCCGAATCGTTGCTCATCGCGGTGGAGAACGAGGAAGTGCCGGCGGGCGATTTCGATCCGGCTCGCATCGCGCTGCTGAAGTCGCACCCATCGCCCGGCGTCCGCGAGCGGGCCGTCGTCGTGTTCGCCGGTTCCTCCGTCGCCCGGCGCGGCGATGTCGTCGCCAACTATCAGGAGTCGCTGACGCTCACCGGCAGTGCCGACCAGGGGCGCGCCGTGTTCCAAAAAACGTGCGCCGCCTGTCACGAGCTGGAAGGGAAGGGCACCGCAATCGGCGCCGACCTTAAATCGATCCGCGACCGGGGCCGCGAGGCCGTGATGCTCAACATCCTCGACCCCAACCGCGAAATCAATCCGAAGTTTCTCGCGTACACCGTGGTCACAACCGAAGGGCGAGTCATCACCGGTATGATCACCGAAGAGACGCCGAACCATCTCACCATCCGCCAGGCCGACGGCACGCCCGTGCCCATCCCGCGCATCGACATCGACGAAATGCAAAGCACCGGCATGTCGTACATGCCCGAGGGTTTGGAGTCGCAAGTCGATCATCAAGCGATGGCCGACCTGCTGGCGTTCCTGATGTCGGCCGGTAGCACGGAGCAAGGAGCGGGGAGCAAGGAGTAAGAATGCTGCGTGCCATCCTCGTTGTCACAATTCTTAGTTGCCCGGGCGTTAGCGCAATCGCCGTGGATGCGCCTTGGAAAGTCGGGGTTGCACGCGTCAACATTTCGCCCGAGCTTCCGATCTGGCTTTCTGGGTACGGCGCGCGAAATCGACCGGCGGCGGAAAAGCTCGACGAGCTGTGGGCCAAGGCGCTCGTGCTCGAAGACGCCAACGGCAATCGCGGCGTACTGGTGACGATGGACCTTGTGGGCATCGATCGCGGCCTGTCGCTCGAAGTCTGTCGCCGCGTCGAAGAGCAATACAAGCTGCCGCGCGCGTCGATCGCGCTGTGCACGTCGCACACGCACAGCGGCCCCGTCATCCGCGGCAATTTGGCGCCGATGTATTCGCTCGACGACGACCAGGCTCGCCGCGTAAAGGTTTACTCCGATCAACTTACCGACAGACTGGTTGCTGTGGTCGGCGACGCGATCAACTCTATTGCGTCTTCGCGGTTGTCGTATGCCAGCGGTTACGCCACCTTCGCCGTGAACCGCCGCGACAATCCCGAAGGAAAAGTACCCCAACTGCGCGCGGGTCAGGCGCTGGTCGGACCTGTCGATCATGATGTCCCAGTCCTCTCCGTTCACGGCGCCGACGGCAAGCTGCGCGCTATTGTCGCTGGGTATGCCTGCCACGCCACAGTGCTCGATAGTTACAAGATATCGGGCGACTGGCCGGGCGTCGCGCAGAACGAAATTGAGCGCCGTCATCCGGACACGATCGCCCTCTACTGGGCCGGATGCGGCGCGGATCAAAACCCGCTCCCGCGCCGAACCATTGAACTGTTGAATCAGCACGGCCGTGAGTTCGCCGACGCCGTCGACGCCACGCTGCGTGGCCCTTTCACGCCCATTCCCGCGACGCTGAGGACTGCGTACGAGGAAATCGATCTGCCGTTCGCGCCGCTGCCCACGCGCGCCGAATTGGAGCTCGAGGCCACGACGGAGCCGCCGCAATCTCGTTGGGCAAAGTCAGTAGTGTCCGGCTATAAGTCGAACAGTTTCAGTTGGTTAGGGTCGGAGGATTCTGGAAACGGTTGATGTTTGGCGGTGAGGGCCTCAAACAGCGG
>JAKEIB010000401.1 GCA_022614705.1 Planctomycetota bacterium
CCGCTGTTTGAGGCCCTCACCGCCAAACATCAACCGTTTCCAGAATCCTCCGACCCTAACCAACTGAAACTGTTCGACTTATAGCCGGACACTACTGACGTCAACCAATTAGTTGCCGGACATTCGCCGGCGGCTGAATGTCCACGTTGTAAAAGCGCCCCCTTTTTGCGACAGGCGGGCCGCCTGTCGCCACGCCAGCGGTGCATTCACCCCTTCGGCCGCTTGGCCGGCGGTTATTCACCCGTAAACTTTATTCAAGCGGCACAGTTTACCATGCCGACAACAGTGGCGTACGCCGGGGGGGCGCGTGCGCGCCGTCCGTAGGTCAGGCTGTGCCTGACAACTGTGCATCCGCACGAACGCTGTCAGGCTCAGCCTGACCTACGACGTCATCATGTCCACCGCATCCACCAATTCAACAGTCGCAGAGCCTCGCCGCGGCGTCGGCATGGCGGTCCACGATTCGATTGCCGACGTCGGCGCCGTGGTCGTCCACTGGATGGAAACGCTCGGCGACATGACGCTGTTCATGTGGCGGACGCTGCTGTGGCTGTTCACGCGCCTGCCGCGCCGCGACACGCTGGTGCCGGCGTTCTACAACATTGGCGTGTTAAGTCTGCCGGTCGTTGCACTTACCGGCACGTTCATCGGTATGGTGCTTGCCGTGCAAACCTACTCGCAATTCAAGCAGTTCGGCTTCGAGACCCGCATGGGTGCGCTGATCAACCTATCCATGTGCCGCGAGCTCGGTCCGGTGCTCGCCGCGACAATGCTGGCCGGCCGAGTGGGCAGCGCGATCGCGGCCGAAATCGGCACGATGCGCGTGACCGAGCAAATCGACGCGCTTACGTCGATGGGCGCCAACCCGCTGCACTACCTCGTCGTGCCGCGTTTCCTCGGCTGCCTGCTCATGATCCCTTCGCTCACGATCATGGCCATTTTCATGGGCGTGGTGGGCGGCTGGATTTATAGCGTGCAAGTGTTCGGCATCGATTCGTATCACTACTGGAACAATTCGCAACAGTTCGTCGGCAACTGGGACCTATTCTACGGCGTTTTCAAGAGCGTATTTTTCGGCGCGACGATCGCCATCGTGAGCTGCTACCGCGGCTTCCATTGCGATCCGGGCGCCGAGGGCGTGGGCCGGGCCGCCACGGCTGCGTTCGTGTTGTCGTTCGTCATCATCATCGTGCTCGACCTGTTCCTCAGCATTTGGCTGGACAGGGTGCACGAGATGCTTTGGCCGCAGATGGGATGAGATAATTTCGGATTTCGGATTGCGGATGCGACCTGTCATTCCGAGGTCCGCCGAGGAATCTACGCGGACCCCTCGGCGGACCTCGGGGTGACATTGCGTGTGCAATCCCAAATTGCGAAACCAAATGGCTGCCACTAAGAAAAGCTCCGACGCATCCAACGCACTCATCGAGCTCGAGCGCCTGAACGTCGCGTTCGGCCGCCAGCAAGTGCTGCGCGACTTGTCACTGGCCATACCTCGCGGCCAGACGGTAGCGATCATCGGCGAAAGCGGCTGCGGCAAGACCGTACTCTTGAAAAACATCATTGGGCTGATGCACCCCACGAGCGGCCATGTTGTGTTCGATGGCCAGCGGATCGATCAACTGAACGACAAAGACATCACGACCCTGCGTAGCCGATTTGGCTTTCTGTTCCAGAACGCCGCCCTCTTCGACAGCATGACGATATCCGAGAACATCTCGTTCCCGCTGCGTGAGAATAGCCGCATGCCCCCGGAAAAGATCGCTCAGATTGTCGAGCATCGGCTTACTCAGGTTGGGCTGCCGACGAGCGTGCTGACGAAGCGACCCGCGCAGCTCTCGGGCGGCATGCGGAAGCGCGTCGGCCTGGCCCGCGCCCTGGCAATGAGTCCCGAGGTTCTGCTCTACGACGAGCCGACCACCGGCCTCGACCCAATTATGAGCGACGTGATCAATGAGCTAATCATCCGCACGCGCGAGCAGCAGTCGGTCACCGGCGTGGTCGTGACGCACGACATGCGCACGGCGCAAAAAGTGGCCGATCGGGTCGTGATGCTCTATCCGCTGTCGCGGCTGGAGCCGCGCGAACCACAAATCATCTTCGACGGCAGCCCCAAGGATATCATGAATTCAAAGGACAAACGCGTGGCCCAATTCGTCCGCGGCGAAGCGGGCGAGCGACTGGAAGAAATGCAGGAACAAGCGATTAGCTACTAGCCGTTAGCTATTAGCCAGAGAAACCGACGGCTAACAGCTAACAGCTAATAGCTAACAGCTAACAGCTTCTACGCCCATGAACGATCGACGAATGGAATTCCGCGTTGGCGTCGTGGTGTTTGCCACGGTGATCGTCGGCGGACTATTGGCCACCGTTTACGATCCGCTTCCCACCGGCTGGCTGCCGTGGGGCCGTGCGACGTATCGCATCGGCATCGCGTTGCCGGAGGCGCCCGGCATTGGCCCGAATTCGCCGGTTCGCAAAAACGGCATTCTGATTGGCCGGGTTAACTCGATCGAGGACAAGGGCGAGGGAGTGGTCGTGCAGACCGATGTCGAAACCGACCGGCCGCTACTCACCAATCAGGTGCCGCACGTGCGGACCAGCGTGCTGGGCGATGCGACGATCGATTTCGTGACGTCCCCATCAAACGTCCCGCCGCAGCCGCTCGCGGACGGGGCAGTCATCCCAGGCGTAGTCGCCCCGCACCCGCTGGAAGCCATCGCCAAGCTGGGAGATCTGCAAGAAGATTTTGCCGCGGCCAGCCGCGCCCTGGAGCGCGCGGGTAACGAAGTTGGCGATTTGGCGGCTCGCATCAACAAGGCATTCGGCGACGAGACCGACTCCGGCCGCGTCACGCGACTGCTCGACACGACCGAGCAGGCGATGAGCCAGTTCGCCCAGACAATGACCGCCATGAACGAAATCATCGGCGACGTGCCGGTCGAGGTTCGGCGGCCGGATGTCGGCCAGCCGCCGGCGATTAACCAGCTGCCGGGCGTGGGCCAACCGCCCGTGAACCAACCACCGGTGAATGGCCAGCCCGCACCCGTCGGTCCGGCGCCCATTGAGGGGCAGGAAATGCGGCGGCGCATCCGGCAGGGGCTGTACGAAATGCCCGACGCCGTGCGTGAAGCCCGCATTACCATGCAGCAGTTCCGCGGAACGCTGGAGCTAGCCGACAAGAATCTTCGTAACTTGGAGGGCTTCACCGAGCCGCTCGGCGAGAAGGGCGGTGAAATCGCCGCAACCCTGATCAAAGCGGTCGAAGGGCTGGACGTGTTAGTCCAGGATTTCACTGTCCTGGTACGGGCTCTCAACAATCGCGAGGGCACGATCGGCCGGTTGATTCACGACGCGCAAGTGTACGAGAATCTCAACCGATTGATGTGCAACGCGAACACGGTATTAATCCGGGTCGACGAGCTCGTCCGCAGCCTGCGGCCAATTCGCGACGATGTGCGGGCCTTTACCGATAAGATCGGCCGCGAGCCGGGCCGCATCATCAGCGGGGCCGTCAACCCAAGTCTGACCAAGTGATGCAGTCCGCCGCTTGCGGCTTAGCTAATCACGGCCCCACCGGCCCAATCGGCGCACTCACCGGTGGCGGCGACGCAGGCGCCGGCGCGAACGCCGGCGTCACCACCGGCAGCCCACCCACCGGCCCGCTCACCGCCGCGGGCGCCACCGGGAATTGCAGCGTTTCCTGTCGCAACTGATTCGCCCGGTCGAGAAGCTGCTCCGTGGGCACGATGATCTGCGGCGCCAGGTCGTAGGTCACGGTGCGATTGTCGCGAATCTTCGTCGGGGCGAGGTTTTCGCTTACGAAATCCAGCGGCGGAATCTGGTACCACGGGGTCGGAATCGGCTGGTTGACGGTAAGTGTCTCATAGCCCGGCTTGATCAAGCGAATCTCGCGTGTGCCGTAGTAGGTGAAATCCACTGAACAGGGCGTCGTGCCGATTTGCTGGTTATCTACATAGACCAGTGCCCCCGGCGGGTTGGAGCGCACGTTCAACCGCCGGCGCACGCAGCCGCTCGCCGGCAGCAGCGTGAGGCCAATGAGAACGACGATCGCCGTCCGCGCAGACAGTTTCATGGACAGATTTCCGACTGGACCGCGACGAAGAGGGGGCGGAGTATAGAAGGCCGAGCGCCCTGCCACTAGCCCGAACCAGTCGCGCTGTCCACGTCCGGTGTGCCACTGCTGGCTCGGCCAGCAGTGCTTTTGACTGCGAAGTCTTTGCCTATGGAAGCAGCAAGAGTTTTTTAGCGGTCGGCAAGCGATGGAACGCAAGGCGTCGCGATGTCCCACTGCTGGACAAGCCAGCAGTGGCACCCGTCGCCCCAGTTTTCACCGCAAACCTGCGGTCGCCGCCAGCCGCGGCATACTAGCGGCACAAACTAACGCAGCTAGAATTAACGGGTTGCGTTAATCGCCGCGTCCCGCATTTCCGCTGCTAGCGTATAATCGCACCTCGACTCGTCCTGCCGCCGCATGCCACCGAACAACAATGGCACGCTCTATCCCACGTTTGTCCTGAAGCATGCTTCAGTGAGCGACTTGGGCATGCGCCGCACGACAAACCAGGATTCTTTGGCGGTATTTGTTACCGATGATGTGGCCACCTGGGCCGCGCGCGGGCATTTGCTGATGGTCGCCGACGGAATGGGCGCGCACGCCGCCGGCGAGCTGGCCAGCAAGATCGCCGTCGACAACATCCCGCACACGTACTTCAAACTTCGCGATCTCTATCCGCCGGCCGCGCTGCGGCAGGCGATCCGCGACGCCAACGCCGCCATTCATGCCAAGGGCCAGAGCAGCATCGGGTTCCAGGGCATGGGCACGACGTGCAGTTGCCTCGTGCTACTTCCGCAGGGCGCGCTGGTGGCCCACATTGGCGACAGCCGCGTTTACCGCCTCCGCGGTCAGGTGCTGGAGCAGTTGACATTCGACCACAGCCTCGTGTGGGAGATGGCGGCCGCCGGCAAGATGGATGAAGCGGATGTGCCCGCGTACATTCCCAAAAACGTCATCACGCGTTCGCTGGGCCCGCACGCGGCCGTACATCTCGATTTGGAAGGACCATTCAGCGCCCAGGCGGGCGACACGTTTCTGCTTTGCAGCGACGGCCTGAGCGGGCAGATCTCCGACGAAGAGTTGGGCGCGATCCTGCAATGTTTGCCTCCCGACGAAGCGGTGGAAACTCTGGTGGACCTCGCCAATTTCCGTGGCGGCCCGGACAACATCAGCATTATCATCGCCCGAGTCGACGGCGAGATCCCGGCGGGGCTCGACGTGTCGTCGCCCATCAATGGCACATCCGCCACGCGCCGCAAACCAATGGCGCCCTTGTGGGTAGCGATCGGCGCATGTCTGGGCATGCTGGGCTACTTTCTTGCGAACCGACTTTGGACAGGCGCGGTTGTGTCCGCCGTGGGATTAGCCGCAGCGCTAATGGCGGCGCTCACGTTTCGCTCGCGGACTAGCGGTGAGTATCCGGCCGCACGTTCGATCGGCGGGCCGTACGGCAACGGGCCGCATCGCAAAACCGAATGCCCGCCCAACGGTCGTATCGCTGCTTCGCTCGCGGAAATCGCCTCCACGCTCCGCGAATTGCCCGATAACGAACAGACCAATTGGGCGGCAAACGTCGAATGGCAGCCGTTCGACGATGCGCGAACCGCAGCCGCTGCCGACGTGGATCAAGGCGACTTTACGGCCGCGATTCGCGGTTATTGCCAGGCGATCCGCTACATCATGCGCGAGTTTCGCGAACATCGGCCGACCGTGGACAGCAGTTGGCATCCAGTCTGACCACTCGTTCCCACGCGGAGCCCGCCACGGCGGATCTTCGACGTGGGAACAAGGCGCCGGTATGCTAGCAGCCGAACTGTAGTTTGCGGCCGTTGCGCCGCTTGCTAAAGTGGCGGCCCCGTTTCTCGTTGGGTCGTTTGGTATCGCCCGCAATGCGCATTCTCACCCGCTACGTGTTGTTCGATTTGCTGAAAGTCTTCGCGATCACGCTCACGGGGCTGACGCTGCTGATCTTCGTAGTGCTGATCGGCAAGGAAGCCGTGGACAAGGGCATCGGCCTCGGCCCGCTGCTGCGCATGGCGCCCTATCTGTTGCCGCAGGCGATGCAATTCGCCGTGCCCGGCACGATGCTCCTGGCGGTGACGTACGTCTACGGCCGCATGGCGTCGTACAACGAAATCGTGGCGATCAAGTCGCTGGGCATTTCGCCGATGTGCGTCATTTGGCCCACGTTCGTGCTGGCTACTCTCGTGAGCTTTGGCGCGGTGGTGCTCAACGACATCGCGGTCAGTTGGGGCCGGCTCGGCGTCCAACGCGTGTTTCTCGCTTCGATCGAAGAAGTTACCTACGGCCAACTGCGAATGCGGCATGCGTATAACCTGGGCAACGCAAACATCACGGTGCGCGAAGTCGATGGCCATCGATTGATCCAGCCGACGCTCGTCATCCAATCTTCCGGCGACCAACCCGCGATCACCGTCTCCGCGGCGGAAGCCGAATTGCGCCTGCTGCCGGAGGAAGGCAAAATCATCTTGCGGCTTGAGGATTACGACATCGATGGCCCCTGGACTTGGGAGGATCCGGACTCATTCAGCTACGAAGTTTCGCTCGAAGACCTCACCGGCTCCAATTCAAAGAACCGCAGCCCCTCGACCTACGCACTCGCCGAAATCGCGCCGGCCATTAAGGAGCAGGAAGATACGCTGGGCCGAATTGAAGAGAGCCTGGTCGCTCAGTCGGCCTTCGGCATGATGACGGGCGACTTCGACTCGCTTTCGGAAACCGCGTGGAAGGTCCACGAAAAGGAGCGGCAAAACGCCGAGTATCGACTTCACCGGCTGCACACCGAGCCTTGGCGCCGCTGGGCCAACGGGTTTAGTTGTTTGTGCTTCGTGCTGATTGGCGTGCCGGTGAGTGTGTGGATGCGACAAAGCGATTTTCTCGCGAGCTTCTTCATTTGCTTCTTGCCGATTTTGCTGGTGTACTATCCGCTGTTGGCCGTGAGTGTCGACCAGGCCAAGGACGGTACGTTTCCGCCGCACACGGTGTGGCTCGGCAATTTTTTGCTATCACTCGCCGGTGTGTGGTTGCTGCGGCGGGTGAACCGCTACTAAGAGGCTGTCCGGAAACTAAACCCCGGGAATTGCAGGGTTATTTGGTGCTAGCAAACAAACGCGGGCTCTTGATTTTGTAGGGTCTGACGAAATCG
>JAKEIB010000402.1 GCA_022614705.1 Planctomycetota bacterium
CACCCAAAGCAAGCTCACACGTATGTCCAATAACCCTTCGCTAATTCGCGGCATCTTCTTCCGTTGTTGTGTTGCAGATTTTTTCGGATGAGCCATAATTGCACTCGATTGATAAGTATTGAAAAACTGCTCAATGAACTCTGTGTCCTCCGTGGCTATTTCGGCAAGCTGGCCGCGACGGCGGCGACAGTGGGCGCGACTTCGATTGGACGGCCGGCGGCGCGGATCGCGTTTTTAGTATCCTTAAGGCCGCTGCCTGTGATCATTACGAGCACGCGCTCCTGTTGCCCAATAACTTTCGCTTCGATGGCCGACACGACTCCGGCCATGGCGGCCGCCGCGGCCGGTTCGGCAAATACGCCGTGGCGTCCAGTCAGCCGCATGGCGTCGAGAATCGCATCATCGCTCGCGGTAACCAATGTCCCCGCGGAGTCTCGAATCGCATTCACGGCTTTCCGCCAATTGCGCGGCACGCGAACGTCGATACTATCGGCAATCGTTTTTCCGGTCGGCTGCGTTGGCAGCTCATTGTGCTCCATCGCGTACTGAATCGGGTTCACGTCGTCGGCTTGCACGGCCAATAGCCGCGGCAATCGGTCGATGACGCCGAGCTCGTGCATCTGTTTCAAGCCCTTCCATATTCCGGCAATCGTGCATCCGTCGCCGACGCTCACTGCTACCCAGTCCGGCACGCCGCCGAAACCGGCCGACTGTTCCGCGATCTCCAGTCCGGCCGTTTTCTTGCCCTCGACGAGAACTGGGTTGATGGCGCAATTGCGGTTGTACCAGCCAAATTCGCGGCACGCCTTGGTACACAGGTCGTACGCTTCGTCGTACGACGACTTCACGGCGAACACGAACGCGCCGAACACTTGTAGTTGAGCCACCTTCGGCTCCGGCGCGGTTTGCGGGACAAAGATGTAGGCCGGTAACCCGGCCAACGCCGCGTGGCCGGCGAGGCTGCTGGCCGCATTTCCGGTGGACGCGCAGGCGATCGTCGTCGCGCCCACTTGCAAGGCGTGCGTTACGCCGACTGCGCTGGAACGGTCCTTAAACGATCCCGTCGGGTTGCGCCCTTCGTCCTTGAGCACGATTTGCTGAACGCCCAAACGGCGTGCGAGCCGGGGAGTATCGATAATCGGCGTGTATCCGTCCGACCATTCGCGACGAATGGCGTCTGGCTCCAGTGGCAACAATTCCTCGTATCGCCACTGATTCCGCGGCCGGTCTTGCAGCGGATTCTTCCGCCAGGCCGCCTGAACGCGCTCCAGGTCATAGCCGACATCGAGAATACCATCCATCGGCCCGCAGCGTGGGCAGACCATCCATGTTGCCTCGGCCGTCTTGAGGTTGGCGCCCGGAAAGGTAGCGCCGCAGTGAATGCATGTCAAATTCGTCACGCAATTCGCCATCTCCAACCTCGCTCGAATATATCCGAATGTATCTTGCCGTTATCAGGCAGGCCAGACCAGAGGTGACAAGTTATAATGACGATCGTCGATCCGCGATATTTCACCATACGTGCAAACAACCATAAAGGCACGAAGGACGCGAATGAGCGAATGTTAAAGTCTTCGTGTTCTTCGTAGTTCAATTCTAATTGTAAGTGGTATGGTCGATCTCTTCTGCACGCCGTTCGCCGACATGATCCAGCGGATGCGCTTGGAGTATCACAACCAGCAGACCATCTTCGATCTTCCGGCGCGAAAGTGGTTCGTTCCGCCGGCCGACGATAACTGGCCCGATCTGTCGGTGCGGTTTCACGATAGGGTCGCCGGAAACGCCTCCGGACCGGCATCGGGCCCGCAAACGCAGATGGCGCAAAACATCGTGCTCTCATGGCTCGCCGGCGGGCGGATCATGGAGCTCAAGACGGTTCAAGTCAACGACGAGCTGAAAATCTCTCGCCCGTGCATCGATGCCACGAACGTCGGCTACAACGTCGAGTGGTCGCAGGAACTGCGCGTCGCCGAGTCGCTCGATCAATACGTGCAAGGGGCGATGCTGATTCACATGCTGCGACACGCGCCGGATGTTTTCGGCGGGCCTTTCGGCGACGTCTCGATGGCCGGCATGAGCGGCAAACCGATTTACGACATGTCGATCGGCTACGACCTGGCGGGCATCCAGACGCCGAAAGTCGTCAATTTTATTCGCGGCCTGATCGACGCGCGGGAAGGCATCGAGCGATTACGCGGCGAAATTCCACGATGGCTCGCGCCGCTGCGCGACCTCGATTATCCCACTGCGCTCAGCCGCAGCATCACACTCTCAACATTCCACGGCTGCCCGGCCCACGAGATCGAGCGGATTTGTGCGTTTCTGCTCACGGAGCTCGACGTGCACGTCATCGTGAAGATGAACCCGCCGATGCTCGGCCGAGATCGACTTGAACATCTGCTGTACGACGTGTTGGGTTACACGGAGCTGCGGGTGAACGACAAGGCGTATACATCCGGCCTGCAGTTCGACGAATCGCTCGAAATCTGCGGCCGGCTGTCACAGCTGGCCGCATCGCGCCGCCTCCGCTTCGGCGCCAAGTTTTCTAATACGCTGGAGGTCGAGAATCACCGCGACTTCTTTCAGCCGAGCGAGAAGATCATGTATCTCTCCGGCGCGCCGCTGCACGTGATCACGCTCACGCTAGCCGGCGAATTTCGCAAGGCGATGGGTGCCGCGTTCCCGATCTCGTTTTCGGCCGGCGTCGATCGAAAAAACTTTGCCAACCTCGTGGCCTGCGGCTTCGCGCCAATCACAACGTGCACCGACCTATTGCGAACGGGCGGCTACGGCCGGCTTCCGCCGTATCTGCACGATCTGCGGCAACAAATGGATCGCGTCGGCGCGCGAACCATCGACGACTTCATCCTCGACTTCCGCGGCCATCGCGAAGCGGCCGGCGGCGATCCCGTGCAGGCCGGTTTTCTCAACACGCCGATCATCATCGCCGAAACGCAGGCCGACCCGCGTTATCGGGCGGCGCAGAATCGATCCGTTCCAAAGAAGATCGACTCGCACTTGGTGACATTCGACTGCATTACCTGCGATAAGTGCATTCCGGTATGTCCGAACGACGCGAACTTTTCTTATCACACAGGCGAACTGCGGCTCACATATCGCGACGTCGAAGTGCGGCCCGACGGGAACATCAGGCCGATCGGCGAGCAGCGCACGTTCGCGCTCGAAAAGGGCGACCAGATCGCCAACTTTTCCGATTACTGCAACCATTGCGGCAACTGCGACACGTTCTGCCCCGAGTACGATGGACCGTACTTGAAGAAGCCCAACTTCTACGGCAGCCGGCGGGCATTCGATGCCGGCGCGCCGCACGATGGCTACTTGCTCGATCGATCGGCTGAGTCGCTCACGCTCGTGTGCCGCATTCAGGGCCGAATTTACGAGCTCGAGCAGTTGTCCGGCCGCGATGACCATCGGTACGACGACGGCACGTTGACTGTCCGCGTGAGCACTGACGGAACGATGACATTGGACCCAGCTTCATCGCGGCCGCATTCGGCCCACGTCGTCGACGTCGGCCGCTACCACGCCATCGCCACGCTGTTGCGCGGTATCACCGATCCAACCCGAGTTCACGCCGTCAACACTCCGTTGATGTCCGACGTAGGTCAAAAGTAGGTCAGGCTAACCCTGACGACTCCGCCTATCGGGGACTGGCTCATTTTGAGGAGTCTTCGGAGCAAAGTGTGCCGGGCACCATCCGCTGGATGGTCCCTCTCTCTTCGGACGGTACTGCGATAGGCGCTAAGCCCGACGACTCCGCCATGTCAGGCAAAGCCTGACCTACGTTTCTTTTCTCTTCTTGCGGCACGGCGGCCGTCGGCGCCGCGCCGCTGTGGTCGAGGCCCAGCGTCGCAAAAATCTCGTCGCGGACGCGGAGATATCCGGGCGAGTCCAGATCGCGAGGCCGGGGTAGATCGACGTCGATAATTCGCCGAATCTTCGCGGGGCGGCGGCTGAGAACCACCACGCGATCGGCAAGCTGCACCGATTCCTCCACGTCGTGTGTAACGAACACGACCGTCTTGCGTTCGCGCTGCCAGATTCGCACCAGCTCTTGACGCATTTTGAGGCGCGTGAGGAAATCCAAGGCGCCGAATGGCTCGTCCATGAATAGCACGTCCGGATTGGCGGCCAGCGCCCGGGCAAGTTCCACTCGCTGCTTCATGCCGCCGGAAAGCTCATGTGGATACGCCTGCTCGAAGCCGGCGAGGCCCACCATATTGATGTAATGCGCGATCGCTTCTTCGCGCTCGTCTTTCGGTCGACGCGTGAGGCCGAAGCCGATGTTCTCGCGCACGGTGAGCCATGGAAATAGCGCGCTCTCCTGGAAGATAAAGATGCGACGCACGTCGGGACCGGTGACGCGGGCACCGTCAATAAGCGTTTCGCCCGCGGTGGGTTTCAAGAAACCGCCGATCAAGTTTAGAAGCGTCGACTTGCCGCAACCCGATTGGCCAACCAGGCATACGAACTCGCCGGCGGCGACGTCCAGATCAATGTGTTCCAGCACGTGAATGACGGTGCCGTTGGCTCCACCCGGAAACGCCATCGACAGATCGCGGATTTGAATCTTTTTCGATGCGGACATGATTGCTGGCCACAAAAAGCACGAAAAGTCACAAAAACGGAAGCAGGTAGTGAATCAACTTTTGAATTGCAACTTTACATAAAATATTTTCGTGTCTCTTTGTCAGTAGTGTCCGGCTATAAGTCGAACAGTTTCAGTTGGTTAGGGTCGGAGGATTCTGGAAACGGTTGATGTTTGGCGGTGAGGGCCTCAAACAGCGG
>JAKEIB010000403.1 GCA_022614705.1 Planctomycetota bacterium
CCATCAGCACCATCAGCGACGCGATCGCCACTTACCTCACCACCGGACAACTACCTCCATTACCAACCTAAACCGCTACAGACGGCTAAACTGTTACGGATTTGCATTGTCGCACTCCGTTACCTCACTTTCCTCCTGTTCAATCATCTTGTATACGTGATCGGATCGGTGAGCCCCGCTTCCGCAAAGCCTTTGAGGCGGAGCTGGCAGGCGTCGCAGCGACCGCAGGCCGTGCCGGCGGAGTTGGGAGCGTAGCAGGAGTGCGTCAGGCCGTAATCGACGCCCAGCTCGGTGCCACAGCGAATGATTTCCGCTTTGGTCATACGAATCAATGGCGTGTGGATGCGAAACCGCATCGTGCCCAGGGCGCCCGCCTTCGTGGCCAGGTTGGCCAGTTTTTCGAACGCCGCGACAAACTCGGGCCGACAGTCGGGATAGCCGGAGTAGTCCACCGCGTTGACGCCGAGGAACAAGTCGGCCGCGCCCACGACTTCAGCATAACCGAGCGCGAGCGACAGAAACACCGTGTTGCGGGCCGGGACGTAGGTTACCGGAATGCCGTGCGAAATTTCGTCATCGGGCCGATCCACCGGTACATCGATTGCGTCGGTAAGTGCACTGCCGCCAAATTGATCGAGGCTGACTGAAGCAACGACGTGCCGCGCGACGCCGAGCGACTCGGCCACGCGTCGGGCCGCATCGAGCTCGAAGCGATGCCGCTGGCCGTAATCGACCGACAGGGCGAATAGACGATAGCCTTCGCCGCGCGCAATTGCTGCCGTGGTCGCCGAATCGAGCCCACCGGATAGCAGGACGACGGCGGAGTGAAAATCGGGTTGCGTTATTTGTGACATCTGACCAAACAACGATTCAGCGACTTGTAATCATCCATCCGCAAAATAAAGCCGCCACGATCGCGAGGTACAGTAGAGGCAAAGTCGACATGTTCACGGCATATTTTGGCTTCGCCTGTCGGTAATAGATTGCCTGCCTGGCGCAATAGAAATACACGATCGGATAAGCTGTGGAGCTCCAGAGAAATCCCTGCGATGACAGGCGGAGCGCTAAAGGGACCGGATGCATCGGCGGTTCACCCCCAAGACTCATGACATTGGCGAGAAGTACAATTGGATAAATTATTAGCGGAGCGCCACCAAGCGCGAGCCAAAGCCAAAACCGGTACTTCATAGATTATCAGCCTCACTGCGAATACATGGCTCGATCCCACCCGCCCCTTTCGCCGCTGAACCCATCATGCCACAATGCACGACCCGTCGTAAGGAGCGGCCCGATGTCGGATTTTCGCAGCCTTTTGGAAACCTTCGAGAACCAATTTCCCGATCGGGATTACCAGATTGAGATCGTGGCCCCGGAGTTCACTTCGGTCTGTCCGCGGACGGGCCAGCCTGACTTTGGCACGATGACGATCACCTACACGCCGGACAAGAAATGCGTGGAGCTGAAGAGCCTCAAGTTTTACCTGCACAGCTTCCGCAACCAGGGTATTTTTTACGAGCACGTGACGAATACGATTCTTGATGACCTGGCAGCCGTGGTCGAGCCGCGCTGGATGAAAATCGTCGCCGCATTCAACGCCCGCGGCGGAATGACGGAAACCGTGACGGCGAAGTATACTGCCGCGATTTGAAGGTATGACCACAACCGCGATCTGCTGCGCGCTAAGCGAAACCACGGCCGACTTCCCATGCCCCAGCGTCCTCAAGTAGTTCTCTCCGGCTTCGGCGACGAAGCGGCCAATCACAAAACGGCCGCCGAACAGTTCGCGGCCTTCGCGGCTATGGGGCTGCAATACTACAGCCTGCGGTTCGTCGACGTCGGCGGCGGCGTCAAGAACGTCATGAAGCTTACAAAGACGGAAATCACCAAGCTCCGTCACGTGGAAGACGAATACGGTATGAACGTCGCCTCGATCGGCTCGCCGATCGGTAAGATCAAGTTGCGCGACGTGGAAGATGGTACTAAAAACCCCTACGTGCCGTTCGATCAGTACCTCGACAAGGAAGTCAGCCGGGCCTGCGAGCTGGCCCACGCGTTTGAAACCAAACTGATTCGCGGGTTCTCTTTTTATCACCCGAAGGGATCGGATCCGCGAGAGCATCTCGCGCAAACGGCCGATCATCTTGGCCAAATTGCCGAAGCTTGTCACCGCAGTGATCTCACGTTTGGCCTGGAGATCGAAGCCAACTTAGTCGGGCAAACGGGCGAACTAATGGCCGAATTGCATCGGCGCGTGAATCACCCGGCCCTAGTCACGGTTTTCGACGCCGGCAACATCATCAGTCAGGGATACACACCCGAAGAAACCTTCGCACAATACCTGGCCATGAAGCCCAGCATCGGCTGGATCCATATCAAGGACTATCACGACGCGCAGCTCGTTCGAACGGCGCATGTCGACGAGGACAAGCTCAAGCATTTCGTCCCGGCCAACCTGGGCGACAGCGGGCACGAACGCATTCTGCGCGACTTCGCCGAAGTAATCCCACAGCTTGAGGAGAAGCTCACCAAGCGGGGTATCCCGGGTGTAATCCTCGACCTTGAGCCGCATCTAAAGGGCGGTGGCCAATTCGGCGGTTTCAGCGGTCCAGATGGGATGGGCGTCGCGCTCCGCGGACTATGCCGCGTGCTCGATCACGTCCGCATCGAGTACCACCTGCGCGATTTCGACGACGTCCGTGCGGAGCGCGGCTTTTGAGAAACCCTTACCGTCGTGAGTCGAAAACAATGTTTTCTGGCTCCTGACTCTCGACACTCAGCTCTCGACTTCCGTCGCAAGCGTCGAACGGATTTCCAACGTCAGCTCTTCGATTTCAGCGTCTGTTTCGTCCCGGGCGGCGACGCGGAGCGCTTCAAGAAGTGACCGCAACGTCTCACCGGCCCAGTAAGCGGCCACGAGAATTGAAACGCACGCGGTGACGAACTGCAACGAAATCATGTTCTCGGAATGGAACATGAGCCACAGACTGGTAAAGCCGGCCAGTGACGAGACGATCACTTTGGTGATCGCGTTCTTCCGATGCTTTCGCCGCGTGTGGCGGCTGATCGCCCGGCGGGCAGACTCATTCGCCAGCGCCCGAAGCGCTTCGAGGTCCGTTTGCGGCGCCGGCATCGAAACCTTGCGCTTGCCGAGGTCCGAATTTATCGACGAGAGCAAATCGCCACTTGCGACGGAAGGCGGAACGGTAAGTGGAGCCGGGCCGACTCCAACCGGCCTGGTCAGCGGCGGAATTCCGTCCCCCCTATCCATTGGCACCGCGTTCGCCGTTGGTGTCGGCGACTCGCCGCGTACCCGTTGAAGCAGCTTCTTCATGTACTCTTCGATCGATTCTTCAACATCGCCGCCAGCCAGCGATGAAGAACCGCCGCCGAGCTGCGCGACGCCCAAGTTGCGCGGCTTGCGCGTGCTATTCTCCTCCGCCCGTAGCGGAGCGACTACGGGAACGGGCTGGGGATCGATTGCGGCAGCGTCATCGGCGAACGTGTGCGAGTAACGCTCGATATTCGACATGCGCAGAGCATTGGCTTGATGTGGCTTGCTCGTGGCATTAGGCGACTCAATCCATGCGACCGCCTGATCGCTTTGTAGTTCGGTTGTGGCAACGGCCTCTCGTTTCAACTGCGCCGAGTCAAGTTCCGGCGCCTTGCTACGAGTATCGGACCAATCGCAGGAACTCGCGGACTCAACACTGGACGCAGCAAGAACGTGACCTGAATCGGCGAGACTTGCACGCGGCGCCACACCCGCCGATTCCGTGTTCTCGATCGAATCATCGCCCCACGGTGTGTGATATTGACTTTCTACCTGCGAGCCCGACAGCTGATTGGCCTGGCACGCAGCCGATTCGGCTTCCAATAGTTGAGACTCTAGGCCCGCAATCCGCCGCGCCATTTCTGTCTGCTGGTACGTCGATTCTTCGAGCTCGCGCAGCAATGCGTCGCGCGCCTGTTCAAAACTACCGTCATCCTCGCCGGCAGCTGCCAATTTCTGTTCGAGCAGTCGGACCGACTCTCGCGACTCGGCGAGCAAGTCCGCGTACTCGCTAATCTGTTGGTCGCGTTCTGAAATGGCTCCCGCTGCAGCCGCCTCGGCCTGCTGCTTGTCGGCCAATTCGCTTTGTAATCGAGCGACCGTCTCCGTCAGTGCGGAGTGATTGTGCTCTGATTCCTCAAATCGCTCGCGCCATGCGCTGGCGGATTCCAGCTGGCCGATTAACTCGTCCTTCTCGTGTACGATTGCTTCGAGTTGCTCGCGCAGCTGAGCGACGTCGGCGGCCAACGCCGTAATTTCGTCCACCTGCCGACGCTGGGCCTCGTCACTCGCTGCCGTTTGCCGATCCAGCGCTTGCGGTGCTTCGTCGGCCGCGGCTTGCTCCTTCGTAAGCCGGTCGACCTGCGCCTGAAGCTCGGCGACATCTTGAACCGATTTTTCCAACTCCGCTTTCAAAGCTTCGTGGGCCGCTGCCAGCGCAGCGTTGTGACCGTCGCGCTCCTGCACCTCGGCCAGTTGCAACAGGGCACGATACAATTCCGACGATGTCGTCTCGCGCTCAGCGACGGCGTCGCGAACTTCTTGCTCAAGCTGCGTGAGCCGGCCGGCCTCCTCGCGCAACCGCTCGCACTCGGCAACGAGCTCGGCATGTTCGCTCGTGCGTACCGCCTGTTCCTCGACCTGAGCATGAAGTTGTTGACGAAGCTCATCCCGATCGCGGTTATTGGCGGCCAAATCGTCGGCCAACGAGGCCCGTTCCTGAGACAATTCCGTTAATTCCGAACAAAGCTGCTCGTTCTTCGCACGGAGCTCATCGAGTTCACCGCGCAAATCGCTAAGTTGATTCGACTGCTCCGCGGCATGCTGCTGGAGCTGCGCATGCTCGTGTTCCAGGCGGCGGACATTTTCTGTGCTCGCGGCACAACTGTCCGTCAGCGATTGCACTTCCGCACGCAGCGGCTCAAGTTGATCGCGCGCTTCATTGCGTTCGCGGGAAACTTCGCTTACACGTCCCTCAAGTTCTGCAGACTGCAGCTGGAATTGGGCCAGCTCGTGCTCCAACCGGCGAACCTCTTCGGCGAGTGTCTCCTCCTTTTCGACCAGCAGGTGCGAATCCGCTCGCAACAACTCATTCTGGCTGCGCGCCTCGTCTCGCTGAGCACAGAGCTCCGAGTTGCGGTTCGACTGATGCCCGATCTGTTCTTGCAGCCGCGAATTCTCGTCAGCTAATCGCCGGTTCTCTGCCGCAAGCGACTCCCTTTCCTCGGCTAGCGCCCGTTGCGCGGCCGACGACTGCGCCTGTTCACCTGTCAACCGATCAACGCGTTGAGTCAGGGCACAAACTTCGCGGCCAAGCTGCTCATTTTGTGCAGCGAGCTCTTGATTTCCTGCGGTAAAACCCTGCTGATCGGCAACTTGCCGGCGGACCGCATCAAGCTCCGAAATCGACGACTGAAGCTGATCGGTCAAGTTTTGCTGGTCGGCCGCCGCCCACTCAAGTTGCCGCTCAAGATTCACGACCCGCTGTCGCAGCTCCCGATTGGCATCTCGGCCTTGGCGCAAAGCCGTTAGCAACTGACGGGTACGCGAACGCGCGACATCGCGGCCGACCTGGAGTCGATCTGTATTCGACTTACCGTCCCAGACAGGTGCCGGAGCGACGATGGGCATGGTCGCATCGGCCGCCGGGAGCGCCGTGCCCTGCGGCTCTACGATCTCCAATTCCACCGGCCCGATTTGCAAGCAGTCGCCCGGGCCGAGTGAAGATTCCTCGAGCCGCTCACCGTTCAGAACTGTTTCGCCCGACCAGCGTCGAATTGACAAGCATCCCGACTCGTGCAGAATCAGGCAGTGCAACGGCTGAACGCCCGGTTGCTGAATGCGAATGTTGCAGCGAGGGCTGGAGCCGACGGTAATATTGCCGGGTGGCAGATCCACCACGGGTCCGTTGGGTCGTACGCGCACTCGGACGCTTTGCGCGAGTTGGCGCTCCTTTAATTCGGCGTCCTGTGAACGGTCGAGAATCTGCATTTCCCTAAGCCCGAAGTTCAAGCGGCAATAATATCGCTCTGCGCGCAGGCTGCGCGCTCCGTCTCCCGTGCGGACGAGGATGCCGATATAGGGATGTAGGTCGTGCCACGCAGCACGTCAAAAAAGCCCGTGCTGGCATCCGCGCCAAAGCTGGGTGGAGCGCATTTTCCTCAAACTTCGACTGGCCTAGTTACGACGGACGTGACGATTACCGATAGGCGCCGACCGGTTCGTCGCGCTCGCCGGACCGGATCGAAAACGGCCGTCCAGCAAGGTGTCTGGCCGCCGTCAGCGTGAGTAGGCGTGTTCCCCAAGTGCTTGGCGCGCATGGGGCTACCACAGGTTTTGTGGTTTTTCAGGCCGTTTTTCGGCGTGCCCGAAAACACGGCCAAAAATCACCGCGGATTGTTGGCATAGCTAGCGACCCACTTGGTCGCGCGTGCGTACTATAGTTACGTTGCAGACCAATCGGCCCGCCAAAAGGCGGCGGCCCGGTCGGCAACTGCCCGGAAATGGGGCGTTTTCGGTTGGCGCGCCAATAGCCGCTGGCAAGAGGCAACAGAGATGCGTGGGGGCGGTCGATCCGCAGCGAGCGAGCGATCGTTGCCCGCCAGGCAAGGTGAAAGCACGATGACACGCAAAGATTCGATTATAAAGATGCGCGACCTTCTGGTGACGCGTCGCAACGCGCTCCGCAAGGCTTTGGCCGGCGACTTGAGCCTGCTCAAGCAACTCCGCGAGCAAACGGGCGGCGACGTCGTGGATGAGGCCCTTGACGCCGCGCAGGACGAAATCAGCTCGCAACTGGCGGAAGTCGAAAGCCGCGAGCTGGCCAACATCGAACGCGCGCTCGTGCGGATGCGTAACGGCAGCTATGGCGAATGCGAGGTTTGCGGCTGCAAGATCCCACTGGCCCGGCTCAACGCCCTGCCCTACGCCACAAGCTGCATCGAATGCCAGCGTGCGGCCGAAACCGGCAGCGGCGCGAACGGCCAGGGCGGCGACTGGAGCCGCGTACTGGACACCGGCTTCTCGGACGTCGACGTGTCCTTCAGCGATTTGGAAGCTCAATAGGCCGAGTTTCTTCCGCCCGGCTAATTTCAAGGTATAATTGAGCCCGGCGGCGATCATTCGATCGCCGCCGGGCTTTTCTCGTTAGGCACGCAAAATATGGCCAAACGCATGCTTCTCAAAAACGGTCGCGGCCCAGCAGCACTATTGATGACCTTTGTCCTGGCGGGCGTTTCGGCGCCGCCAGCACTCGCCCAAGTCTCCGATCTGGCGACGACGGCACCCGTGTTAAAGAGTCCAAGCAGCCTTACGGCGACCTCGCCAGTGTCGAATGTACGAGAGGCCGAATATGCCTCGCTGGCCCGCGACGTCGAGACGCTCGACCGCGAGTTCGGCCTAGTGAAACGCGTGGTGAAGCTTGTCACGCCGACCGTCGTGCACATCGAATCGCGGCCGCTGGAGCGTTTCAAAGGTTTGCTCCACGTTGAAGAAGCCGGCTCGGGCGTGATCGTGCAGTTTGGAACAAAGTTCTACGTGCTGACAAATCGCCACGTGATTCGTCATTCGTCGCCTGAGCGAATCGAGATTCATCTGGCCGACGGCCGCGTGTTCAACCCCACGCAAATTTGGAGCGACAGCGAGACGGACGTCGCGGCACTATCGATTGACGCATCTGGCCTGGCGGCCGCCCGCCTTGGGGACAGCGATGCGCTGGAAATCGGCGACTTTGTGCTCGCCGTCGGCAGCCCGTTCGGATTGAGCCAGAGCGTGACTCGCGGCATCGTCAGCGCTAAGGGCCGGCATAACCTCGACCTGGGGGACGACGATCTCAAGTGGCAGAACTTCATTCAAACGGACGCTGCAATTAACCCCGGCAACAGCGGCGGACCGCTTGTGAACCTTCGCGGCGAAGTCGTCGGCCTCAACACGGCCATCGCTAGCGCCTCGGGCGGAAACGAAGGCATCGGCTTTTCGATTCCGATCAATATCGTGGCCCGCATGGCCCGCGCCCTCGTGGACAACCACCAGGTGCCGCGCGGCTTCCTGGGCGTGAAGCTCGACATTAACTTCAATCAGCAGCGAGCCGAAGCGCTCGGCCTCACACGTCTGGTCGGAACGCGCGTGTCGCAGATCGAGCCGCAGTCGCCGGCCGAAAAGGCCAATCTTCGCGTCAACGACGTGATTCTCGAGTTCAACGGCGTGCGCATCGAGCAGGACATGCACCTCATCAGCCTCGTGAAGCTGACGGAAATCGGCCGACGGGTGCCGCTCACGATCCTGCGCGACGGCAAACTCCTGCGCACGGAAGTCGAAATCGGCGAGGCCGGCAGCATCACGATCGCCGGACAGAAGTAG
This sequence comes from Planctomycetota bacterium, assembly GCA_022614705.1. Classification (GTDB taxonomy): domain Bacteria; phylum Planctomycetota; class Planctomycetia; order Pirellulales; family Lacipirellulaceae; genus JABDGM01. The sequence continues at coordinate 8,408 of JAKEIB010000403.1, forward strand.
TGACAGACTTGTGTGCTACTGCTTGCGGCGCAAGAACTAGCTCGGCGATACGACAAAGCACTGCTTGCCAGTTAATCGCCTGGAACGCGGAGAGGCAAGCAGTGCCGCCTTGGTTTCAATACACTTTCTCGTACGCCGCAAGCAGTGGCACACGGACAGAGGTTCTCACACCGCCTGGGTCAGTCCACGCACAATGCAATCCGTCACCGCCGGCGCGTCCATGTCCACGACCACGTCCATGTTCGGCTGGCTCTCCGGCTGGCGACGGCGGTCGAACACCGTTGCGCCATAGGTAAGCGTGCCTTCGGTTTCCACGTCGCCGTGCATCCGCTCGATCGTGAACAGATCCGGCCGCAGGGCCGCGACGATCGCCACGGCATCGTGCAGATGAATTCCTTCCATTCCCAAGTGCTGCCGGTACGCGCGAAATGCACTCGGCAAAAGCTTCCGCAATAATCCGCCGCATCCCGATTCAACGTCCGGAATCTTCTCCAGCAGGTCGAAATTCATCGTGACCCGGCTAGTAACGTCGAACGGAAGCAGCGTTTTGGTGATCTGCGAATGAAACACGGCACGAGCCGCTTCGGCGTCGCAGTAGATATTGAACTCGGCCGCGGCCGTGACGTTGCCCGGCCCGGCAATCGTGCCGCCGATCATGATCAAGTGTCCAACGAGCGACGCCAAATCCGGCTGCTGTTGCAACGCGGCCGCGATGTTCGATAGCGGGCCGGTCGCCACGATCGTCACCTCGCCGGGCGACGAGCAAACTTCGTCGCAGATCACTTTCACCGACGTATGCTGATGGTGCCGCCGGGCCACGTTGAAATGCGCGCCACACAGGCCGTTTGCCCCAAATAGGTGCGGTCCGTCGGCACGCCGGAACTGTTCGCTCGACGCCGTCCCTAGGCGCGGCCAGCGAGACGGATCGAGTTGCTCGACGATCGCCTGGACGTTAATCGTCGCCTGGTCGGGCGAAACTATGCCGCCGGTCGCGGTCACGGCCAACACATCCAACGATGGATCGGCCAACGCTAGGCACAACGCCACAGCGTCGCCGATGCCCGGATCCACGTCGAGGATTAGTTTTCTGGCCATTCGGCGGGCAGCCCCCGTGAGCGCGGGAGATTCGAAAAGCCGGTCCTTCGGTCGCCATTCTAGCGCGACTTCGGCCATTTCTCAAGCGAATTCCGCGGCTCTTACGGTATCTCCCCATCCCGCGGCCCAAAGGTTCGCTTACGGTTTAGCTTCCCCGTACCTCAAGCTACGGCACGCGCCGCGTGCCTGCTACAATTCGCTGCATGACCCAAGAAATCGCAACGATCCTCGGCCACGTCGCTGGCGGCGGCAACCTCTCGTTCGATGAGATGAGCCGTGCCATCGACGCCATCATGCGCGGCGAATGGGACGAGGACGAAATCGGCCTTTTTCTCACAGCCCTGGCTGCCAAAGGTGAGACAATCGACGAAGTCGCCGGCGCCGCGGCTGCCATGCGCCGCCACATGACTCCCATCCGCAGCCGTCATCAAGAGATTCTCGACACCTGTGGCACGGGCGGCGGTGGCTCGAAGCTATTCAATGTCAGCACCACGGCGGCAATCGTCGCCGCCGCGGCCGGCGTAGCCGTCGCCAAGCACGGCAACCGCAGCATCACCAGCCGCAGCGGCTCGGCCGACGTGCTGGCCGAGCTCGGCGTCAACATCAACGCGACGATCCAGCAAGTGGAGGCTTGTCTCGACAAGTTGGGCCTGTGCTTTTGCTTCGCCCCCCTCATGCACCCGTCGATGAAACACGTCGCGGCGGTGCGCAGGAATCTTGGCATCCGCACGATCTTCAACATCCTGGGCCCGCTCGTGAATCCGGCCGGCGCGTGTTATCAGTTGCTCGGCGCCGGCCGGCCCGAGCTACGGCCGCTGCTGGCGGGCGCGATCGCCCGGCTCGGCACGCGACGCACGCTGGTTGTCTCGGGCGACGACGGCCTCGGTGATGTCACACTGTCGTGTACGACGAATGTCACAGAAGTCGTAACGACTGGCGGCTCGGTCGCCGCGGCAACCGAGCCGCCTGTCGCCACGACGAAGGAATTCGCTTGGCAGCCGGAAGACTTTGGCATTGAGAGGTCCTCGCTCGACTCGCTCGCCGTCGACGGACCGGCGGCCAGCGCGGCCATCGTACGAATCGTGTTATCGGGCGAACGCGGCCCGGCGCGCAGTCTCGTCGTGCTCAACGCAGCCGCAGGCCTCATCGCGGCGAATCGCGAAACCAGCCCAATAGTGGCGGCAAAGATGGCCGCGGATGCGATCGACAGCGATGCCGCAAACGAATTGCTGCTACGTCTTATCGAACTCTCTCATTGCTCTGTCTAGTATCCGACGTATGGTGCTTGGGGCGGAGTCTGCGACGCCCCAGTTTGTTTCGGTCTGGGGCATCGAAGACTCTGCCCCAGCCACCCCGCAATACTGCCGGTGCTGACAGCGTTGCATCGCTAGCGGTCACTTTACGCCCTGCATTCTGCCCGCTAAACGGGCGCGCGACGGTTTACCGAGACTATCAGTAGCCGCCTCACGACCCCACCTTCGCGGCTCGCCCAGCTCAGAGATCTACCAGCGCCGTCCCCGCCTCCCGCCCCGCCGTCATGCTGCGATCCCGCGTCATTGACACCGTTTCGTTCCGCGCGCTAGCGCTGCTGGCATGCGCGTGGCCGGTTATTTTCAGCGTCGACGCGGCAAGCGCCATAGATCGCGGACAAGGCGTCGAAACCATTGTGGAATCAGCCACAACCGAAGTTTGGCAGCACGAGGAAACTTCGAATCCGTCCGTCGAAGACGAGTCGCTTCCCGCCCTCGACGAGCCGCCGATCGTCGAGTTGCCAGCCGACTCGTTCCTGGCCGACGAGTACTCGCTCAACGCCTGGGCGTGGCAATGGCTGCCAGAGGGTTTGATCTACCACTCTTACATGGCCGGCGTCCACGAACCGCGCATGGCACTGGTCACGTTTTACGAAGCGGGCGACGCTCGCACGCTATGGGATGCCACGCTCGGCGGTCGCGTCGGCATGCTCAAATATGGCAACTGTGACCCCGCGAATCTCGAGGGCTATCAACTCGACTTCTACGGCGCGGCCATCGCCCGGCTCGACGTGGAAAATCAACAGAACCTGGATTCGACGGACTATGTATTCGGTTTCCCGTTAACCTGGGGCGACGAACAACTGCAGTTTGAATTCGGTTACGCTCATCTAAGCTCGCACTTGGGCGATGAGTTCGCAATCAGCCATCCAGGCTCGCTCGCCGATCGAGTCAACTACGTTCGCGACTCGTTCGAGTTTGGCGCGTCGTACTACGTGATCCCGGCATGGCGAGCGTATGGCGAAGTGGGTTGGGCATTCCACCGCAGCGGGGGAGCCGAGCCCCTGGCCCTACAATTTGGCACGGAGCTCTCGCGGCCCGGTCCGACCGATCGCCAAGGGACGCCCTTTATAGCCCTCAACGCGAGACTTCGCGAAGAGCATGATTTCGGCGGCGACCTGGCCGCCCAAGTCGGCTGGCTCCGCCGCGGCCTCCGGGGGCAAACGCTGCGGTTCGGCGCCCACTACTACAACGGCAAATCAAGCCAGTCGCAGTTCTTCCAGACCTCCGAGGAACAAATCGGCCTGGGATTGTGGTACGATTTTTAGGCCGGGCATGGCGTTCACTTTTTCGCGATCGGCTTCGCGGAGCCTAGAGCAGCGCGGCTTATCGGCGGACGCGGCAGGAGTGGGCGGGTATAATTGCTTCGCTTCTGGCTCTTGACCTCGACTCTCGACTCCCCCATGGCCAATCGCGACTCGCTCGGCGGCGTCATCCATACGTACCAGCGGTACGACCCGGCCCGCTTCCCCAGCCCGACGCAGCCGGGGCCCGATCTGGTGTCGCACGCATTTGAGCACATGCTCATGTTCGGCGAGCATCGCGAGCTCACAGAAGAAGAACTCGCACGCGCAATTCGACTCGACCCGAGCCAGATCGCGGGCCTCGGCCCGAGCATCGACGCCCTGATCGCGATGCTCCAAGAGCGTAAACGCAAAATCCTCGCTCGCTACGAAACGAAAACTGTCCGTCGCCGGGCGGCCGAAGCCTTCACGCATCAAGCGACCGAAACCAAGGTCCCCAAAAAATTCCGCGAGCGGTTTTACAGGGCCGTGCAAACCGAGCAAATCCGCGATCTGGAGCGGCTCTGGTACGCGGCTGGCGACGACCAATCGCCGTGGGCCTGTTCGCTGGTCGGCGTCATCGAGCGGCTCGGCGAAAAGTACGAGGTTGACGTGCTCGCAGCCAGGTACGAGTTCACCGGACACGAGGCGATGACTGTGCCGCAGGCCCTCGCGATCAAAGAGGAGTTGGAGAAGATCGACGAACTGCTGAAGCAGCTCGATGAGGCGCGGAAGACGGCCCGCATCGGCATCATCGACATGGACCTGCTTTCCGAATTCGCAGAACCGGGCGACGTCGACCAGCTGAGCGCCCTGCAACAACAAGTTCAGGACTATCTCCGCGAGCTCGCCGAGCAACAGGGCCTCGAACAACAGAAGGGCCACTTCCGCCTCACGCCCAAAGCATACCGGCTATTTCAAGGCAAGCTGTTGGAACGCCTGTTTCGTGAGATGGCCCCGTCGCGCACGGGCCGACATCAAGGGCCTGTCGTCGGCGAAGGCGCCGTTGAGATGCAGGCAATTAAGGGCTACGAGTTCGGCGATTCGGTCGCGAATCTCGACATACCGGGCACCTTCGTCAACGCGCTCGTGCGTAGTGGCCCTGGATTACCGGTGCGGTTCAAGTCCGACGACATCCAGGTGCACCGCACGCGCAACACGCCCAAATGCGCCACCTGCGTGCTGATGGATATGAGTGGGTCGATGCGCTACGATGGCCAGTACATCAACGTCAAGCGGATGGCCCTCGCGCTGGAAGGCCTTATTCGCAGCGAGTATCCGGGCGACTGGCTGCGGTTTATCGAAGTGTATTCGTTCGCCAAAATGGTCGAGCCGGGCCGGGTCGTGAATCTTATGCCCAAGCCGGTGACGCTCTTCGACCCGGTCGTGGCGTTGCGGGCCGACATGAGCCGCGATGACATCAGCGAGTTCCAGGTACCACCGCACTTCACCAATTTGCAGCACGGCCTGGCGCTGGCCCGCCGGTTGCTGACCAGCGTCGATACGCCCAACCGGCAGATCATTCTCATCACGGACGGCCTGCCCACGGCCCACTTCGAAGGCCAGATGCTGTACTTGCTCTATCCGCCGGACCCCCGCACCGAGTCGGCCACCCTTCGCGAGGGTCTAGCCTGCCAGCGCGAAGGGATAACGATCAATCTGTTTTTGCTGCCCAGTTGGTCGCAATCGGAGGAAGATGTGCGATTTGCCTTCCGGCTGGCCGAATCGACCTCCGGCCGCGTGTTTTTCACCGCCGGCCGCGATCTGGACCGGTACGTCATTTGGGACTACCTCAATCGCCGACGCGAGCTGGTCCATTGAGGGTCGAAACACCGAAAAGCGAAGCCTTTTTCGTCCAATAGCCGCGACCCCAACGGGTCGCCGGCGACCCGTTGGGGTCGCGGCTATGTCCAAATTCTGGGTCTCGTTATAATGCCCGCAACGAATTGTCCTTACCGGCAACCTCTGCCGCCTCCCGCCAACTTTGACGATTCGTGCATGTCGTTCGGTCGATGACGAAGAAGTGTAGTCCGCTCGCTCCGCGAGCGGACGTTCATCTCGCGGCTTCGGCCGTGAGCTCAGCCGAAGGGAGCGAGATGATTACACTCCCGTTCCAGGAGATCATAGTTTGAAAGTCGCTTCGCATTGCTCTCAAATATCGACTCTGTCCTGGCTTGTCTTTCTCGTCGCCGCACCGGTCATCGCCGGACCGCCGAGCGACACGCTTCTGCCCAACTCGACCAAGGGATACGTTTCGGTCGCCCAGCCGGCTGAATTCAAGGATCGATGGCTGAAGACGCAGTTTGGCCAGATGCTCAACGACGAGGTCATGCAGCCGTTTGTCGAGGACTTGCGCAAGCAGCTGCATGAGGAATACCGCGCCGTCGAGGACAAGCTCGGTATTACCTGGGATGACCTGGAAGGCGTGCCGGCCGGTGAGCTGAGCCTATCGATCATTGAGCGGAAGGACCGAGACGCCGCGCTGGCGATTACGATCGATGTCACCGACCATAAGCAGCAGGCCGACGGCTTGCTCGCCGCCGTGGAAAAACGCTTCGCCGCGCGGGGCGGCCGCAAGCAGACGTCGGAAGCCGGCGGCACGACGTTGCAGGTGTTTACTGCGCCGGTTGCCGGCGGCGAGCAACAGACCACCGTGTATTTCCTCAAGGACAATCTACTGTGCGGTGTCGATGACCGGACGCTCGCCGATGCCATGCTCAATCGATTCGCCGGCAACGCGAACGACAACCTGGCCTCCGTCGCCGCTTACAAAGCCGTCATGGAGCATTGCGGACGAGAGGCGAAGGAGCTTCGGCCCGAGGCTCGCTGGTTCGTCGAGCCGTTCGGCTTCATTTTCGCCGCCCGCACGTTGCAGAAGAAACGAGAAACTCAACGTACGGAACAGGATTTCGCCAAAATCCTCTACGAAAATGGCTTCGACGCAATCAAGGGCGTCGGCGGCTACGTCAACCAGCTCGTCGACGGCCACATCGAATTCATGCACCGCACGCGGGTTTACGCCCCGCCGGTCGACGACGAAGACCCGCTCCGCTGGACGAAGTCGATGCGGATGTTGCAGATGCCCAACGTGGCCGGGTTCGAGCCGCAATCGTTCGTCCCGCGGATGACGGCCGGCTTCCGTACGTTTTCGCTGAAGATCGGCGACGCCTTCGACAACGTCGGTCCGCTCTTCGACGCCATTCAGGAGCACGAAGATGCCTGGGCCAACACGCTCGACGGTTGGAAAAACGATCCCTACGGCCCCAAGGTCGACGTCCGCAACGAAATGGTCGCCCATATGGGCGAACGGATCACACTGTTCACCGGTTACGAAATGCCGGTTTCGGTCGATAGCGAGCGTTCGCTGTTCGCCATCGAGACCAGCAATGAAAAGGCGCTGAGAGAAGCCCTCGAAAAGTGGATGAAGAACGAGCCGGATGTCGTCCGCCGCGAGTTGGGGCAGTACATCGTCTGGGAGCGCGTGCCGCCGAAACTCGCCGATGAGGAGCTGCAACTTGACGTGCCCGGCTTCGCGCCGCTCGGTTCGGATGATGAAGAAGAAGCGGCCAACGAAGAAGATGATCGCGAGCGAGTGCTTCCCAACTCGGCGATCACGGTCGCCTTGGGCCATCTCATGATGGCTTCCGACATCGAATACCTAGGCGAGATTCTGGAAGGATTCGGGCAGCGCGAACGCCTGGCGAGCAGCCCCGATTACCAGCAAGTGCTCGGCGTCCTCAACCAATTGACGCCGGGTGAGCGAAGCGTGATGGAGTTCGGCCGCAGCGACGAAGAGTTTCGGCCGATTTTCGAGCTGATTCGCCAGGGCAAGATGCCCGAGTCGAAATCGATCCTCGGCAAACTGCTCAACAAAATGCTGACGACCGAGCAGGAACGCCACGACGGCGTGCTGCGCAAACAGCAAATCGACGGCAGCAGCCTGCCGAGCTTCGAAGCCGTCCGCCGCTACTTCGGCCCCCACGGCGGCGTCGCCCGCAGCGAAAACGACGGCTGGCTGTTTACGGGCGTGATGCTGAATAAAGAAGCACCGTGAGAGTCGAGAGTCAAGAGTCAGAAAGCTTGTTGTTCGACTCTGGCTCTAGACTCTCAGCTCTCGACTCTCCTCACCGCGTCGTCAGCTTCGCCCAGAATGGGTGCTGCCGATCGGCCCGCGTGCGGGCGTCTTCCAGGAGCACGTTGAGGTCGGGCCGCACGAATCGGTCGCGTGGGGAAATCGCCCGATTATTGACCTCCACGACCATCTGTTGATTGAAATCCACCAGCTCGGGCGAGAGCCACACGGTCGCTTTCTCAACGCGGGCGGTCGTGGTGATCCGGTTGTTGGCCAGTACTTTGCCGTCGAATTGAAACGGCCGCACGCCGCGCGTCGGGGGCCAGCTTGAGGGAGCGACCATCGATTTCTCCGGCATGCCCGCGACCTCCAGCCACCACACGAAATTGTCCCACGGCCGCAACGTCACATATTCAATTTCCTTGGGCATCGTGCGCTGCCGCCGGCCCATCCAATCGAACAACCGCAGGATTTCATCGCCAAACGGCTCATACCCGCGGCCCAGATACTCAACCACCGTGCAGTCGGTGTTGGGCTTCAAGTAGCGATCCAACTCGCGGGCGTTGCGACTCATCTTGTCGCCGTCCAGCTCGCCGCCCACCACGTACCAGGGCACATAGCGTGCGTTTGTCGCATATCGGCCAACGTATCGGCCGGCCACGGCGCAAACTGGTATCACGCCCGCCCATACGTCCGGATGCGCGATCGCGATGTCCCACGCCGCGTCGCCGCCGATGCCGTGCCCGGTAAGAAACACTCGATCGGTATCCACGGAAAATCGGCGACAGGCGTCGCGCACCGCGCCTAGCACGGCGTGGTGCTCGCGGGCCGAATAGTCGTACGTGAATTGATGCGGCTGTCGCCAATCGACGGCGATTACGATGTAGCCATGCCGCGTGGCCTGGCCGAGCCGTTCGCCGCCCTTGGCCTCATCCGCCGGGCCGGCCCAGAAGTCGAGCATCTGCTGGGGCGACACGCCGGTATCCGACAACGTCACGATCGTCGGGTAACGCCGCAACGGATCGTACTCCGGCGGAAGTTGCACGACGTAGCGAAAGTCGCTTTCGTTCGGTAGCCCGGTGACGGTCAGCTCGTACGTCAGCGGTCCGCGCTCCGCCTCTTTCGGCGTTTCAATCGGCGGCTTCATGAGCTTGAGGATTTGCGCGACGCGTTCCACGGTGGCGCCTTCCATGTCGCGCAATTCGGCGGCCAGCCTTGAACGATTCTGGGCCAACGGATCGCGAAGGTAGTCGCGAACGTAATCGCGGACGTGCGCCAGCGACACGGCCACCTGAAAGTTGTCCGTCGCCTGATTGGCGCCGACGAGCCAGCCGCTGATCGCCAGGGCCACTTTTTGATCGGGCGTCATCGCGGCATCATCCACAAGCCGCTCGAACGACGCGAGGCGCTTGATCGCGTCCTCATTAAGCTCCTCAGCGATCTCTTTCGCAAAATCCTCAGCCAGCCGCCGACCGTTGTCGTCGGCGATCTTGGCGACCTGGCCGTTGATTTGAGCCACGAGCGCCTTGCGTTGCTCGTCCTCGGCCGTGTAATTGGTCAGCAGCTCGCGAACCTCCTGGAGTGTTTCGCCCGACACGCCTTCGGAAGGAAAATGCTCCAACAGCGTCCGGGCCCGCTGATGCTGGCCCGCCGCGCTACGCAATTGAATTTCTTTAACGATCAATCGAGCGCCCAATTGGCGCAGCTGGCGAATCTCCTGTTCGAGGTCCTTTCGCTCCGGAAAGTCCTTGATGATTTGCTCCAGCTCGGTTCCCGCGTCGCGATAGCGCTCGCTCTGCAAGTACAGTGAAACAACCTGTAGACGGCCCTCGAGATCGTCCCGCTTCACCGCGGTCGCAAGGACTCGGCTGAGCGTGTCGCGCGGGATACTGCTCGTGGCGATCCGCATGTCCCAAACGATTGGCCGCGCGCCGCCCATGAGACCTTCCACTTTAGTAAAGAGCGGCGTGACTTGTGTGATGCCTTGGACGACCGAGAGCAGTCCTTCGGTGCTCTGCATCTCGTAAATCCGCCGACCGTACTCATCGAAAGGTGTGACACGCGTGGCCTGGCCAATGCGGCCAACCGCCCCGCCCTTGTCGGCCACTTGCTGCCAGATGTTGATCCGCACATCGCGGCCGCTGTCCTGGTCGAGCGCCTGGCGAATCTGGCTGCGGTGGATAAACGTGCGGCGTAAACCATCATCCACGAGAATGAGCGATCGGATCGCGACTTCACCCGCCGACGACTTTGGCGAAAGCGGATTCTCAGCCACGCTGGAAATTGGGACATACCGCCCCTCTAATGCCCGACCATCTTTGAGCAGCAGCGTAGCGGCCGTCACTCGCGATAGTGCGGGCAACGTCACGGCGGTGATTGCGACCGCGTGTACCGCGTGTCGCACGATATTTCGACGTATTCGCAACACGAACTTGCCTTGACCGCCGTGTGTCTTAATCGAGTGGCCCTCTTCCATTGTCATCTGCCGCTGAAAGTGGTCAATCGAACGGCCGCCGCCGGGCGGCTTGCATCGGCCCAATCGTACCGACTATTCGGGTATTCGGTCCTATACGATTGCCGCGCATTGACACCACCCGCCCCCTTGGGCGACAACGGTGACGTAAAAGCGCCCTTTTTCTGAATGCCCCTTCCGACGGACTGGCCGCTTCAGCGGCCAGTTGCCCCATGACCCTGCGTTCCGCGACCAAATCGCTGCTCGTTCTTGCCCTGGTGCTGCCCGTGGTGCAAGCCGTGCTGATCTGGGTCCGCGGCCTGCTCACGAGCATGGGCGACGAAGCGGGAGCCACAGTCATCCATCACGTCGGCACCGCATGCCAGGTAATATGGTCAATCAGCCTAGTCGGCCTCGTGATCCTACTCGCGCTAATCGCCGTCAACGACCGCCCACCCGACCGAAACGAAACCTAACCCCGCCGGACTGGTCGCTTCAGCGACGCGTTTTACGCGTACCACACATAGCTCCATGTCGCACGAAACCTACGAAAACCCGCTTATCACCCGCTACGCATCGCGCGAAATGGCCTCGCTGTGGGGCGACCGGCGGAAGTTCAACACTTGGCGTCGCTTGTGGGTCGCTCTCGCCGAGGCCGAGGCCGAATTGGGCCTGCCGATCACTCCGGAGCAAATCGCTGAGTTGCGGGCCCACGTCGACGACATCGATTTCGCCACCGCCGACAAATACGAGCGTAAGCTGCGGCACGACGTGATGGCCCACGTCCACGCCTATGGCGACCAGTGCCCATTGGCCCGGCCGATCATTCACCTGGGCGCGACCAGCTGTTACGTCACCGACAACACCGACCTGATCCTCATTCGCGAGTCGCTGCAAATGTTGGCCGGGCGGCTCGCGGCCGTCATCATCGCCCTGGCCGATTTCGCCAAACAATACCGCAACCTGCCGACGCTCAGCTTCACGCACCTGCAGCCGGCCCAGCCGACGACCGTCGGCCGCCGGGCCTGCCTGTGGGCATACGACTTGGCGCTCGATTTGGCCGAGGTCGAGCATCGCATTGCGGCGCTCAAAGCACGCAGCGTGAAGGGCACCACGGGCACGCAAGCCAGCTTCCTCGAACTGTTCGATGGCGACCACGTCAAGGTCCGCAAGCTCGAAACTCTCGTCGCGGAGAAGATGGGTTTCGATTCTACTTACGCCATCACCGGCCAAACGTATTCCCGCAAGATCGACGCGCAGGTGCTCGACGTGCTCGCCGGCATCGCCGCCAGCAGCCACAAGGCGGCGACCGACCTGCGAATACTGGCCCATCGCAAGGAGATCGAAGAGCCGTTCGAGAAAGATCAGATCGGTTCCTCTGCGATGGCCTACAAGCGCAATCCGATGCGCAGCGAGCGAATCTGCGCCCTGGCGCGGTTCGCGATGAACCTGTCCGCCAATGCCACCGAAACGCACGCCACGCAATGGATGGAACGCACGCTCGACGACAGCGCCAACCGCCGCCTCGTCATCCCCCAAGCCTTCCTCGCAATCGACGCAATCTTGATCCTGTACCAAAACACCGCGACAGGCTTAGCGGTCTACCCCCAAGTCATCGCCAAACACCTCCGCGAAGAGCTCCCCTTCATGGCCACCGAAAACATCCTCATGGCCGCCGTCGCCGCCGGCGGCGACCGCCAGGAACTCCATGAACGCATCCACCAACACAGCCAGGCCGCCGCGGCCGTCGTCAAAGAACAAGGCGGCGAGAACGACCTCATGACCAGGCTGAAGAAAGATAAGGCGTTCGCCGCCGTCGACCTCGACGCGGCGATCGACCCATCAAAACTCACCGGCCGCAGCAAGGAACAGGTCGATGAGTTTCTCGCAGAGGTCGTGACGCCGATCCGTCAACGCTACGGCGAGCTTGATGCAAGGGCCGACGTTCACGTGTGACGGCACACCGATCCGGTACCCGGCAAAACCGGCTGCCCAGTGCCTGCTAATTTCAAATTAAATCCAGCGGCGACTGCCTTCGGTGCCGTTTCCGGCTGCAGTCGTTGCAGACGCCGGTGATGATCAGGCGGTGGCCTGTCACGCGAAAGTTGTGTTCGCGGGCCACGGCGTCGCGCAGGCTTTGCAGCTCGTCGCTGCTGAATTCAATGAGTTTGTCGCACATCTGGCAGTAGAGGTGGTCGTGCTGCGGGTAGCCGTAGTCGTGCTCGTACACGGCCCGGCCGCCCAGCGTCATTTTCCGCAGCAGGCCGGCTTCGACCAGTTCATTGAGCGTGCGATAAACGGTCGGCCGGCTGATCTTGTCGCCATCCGGCCGGCGTCCCAGGCTTTCAAGTAGTTCGTCAGCGTCGAAATGGTCGTGCCGCTCGAAGACATAGTCCACCAATGCCCGCCGCTGCTGCGTAATCCGCTTCCCACGGCTCTGCAGGTACTCCTCAAACCGCTCCTGCGGCGAGCTCGAGACGTGCACTTCGCCGAGTGAAAATGTGCTGGACATCGCTAGTAGCATAATGCCGCGACCGCCGGTCGCGGACTCTTGTTGAGACTCAATCGACGGAGCTCGCTTCGACGGAACTACCGTCCCGAATCGAACTTACGAAATGCGGAGGCGCGCTTATTGATTCTAAACCACCGGCGAGGGGCGGGCAAGAAGCCACGTGGACGCGTCCGAAGCGTGGCGAGGCGCGTGCCGTCATTCTGAGCGAAGCGCAGCGTAGCGAAGAATCTCGCAGTGGGGAGCGTAGATCCTTCGGTCGCCGAGCCTCCCTCAGGATGACAGCACGGTTGAAACTACCTTTAGGCAATCTCGTCAAGCATCCGCTCTAAGGCGGCCTCGAGCTTTGCCGGCGTCTCGTAGGTCCCGGCCGCAATTTGGGCGCGGATTTGGTTCACCAGGTCTTGCCGAATGCGGCCGGTCTCAGCCGCCTGCACCGCCGCCTCGGCTGCTGGCGAAATGTCGACCCGATCGACCGGGCCACCTGCCGGAGCTTGTTGGGAGGCCTGTCCGCGATGCACGCTGTGCGGGGCGTTGATGCCGTGCGGCCCGTGAACGTGTGTGGTGCCGTGGATGTGCATGGCGGTGGCTCCCACTTAGGGGCGAGTCGAAAAGTAGTGGGTGAATCGAACGTGTACGAGCAATTTAGTTTCGGGGCCGATTTTCGATTAGAAGCACTTCGGCCAAAATCGCGAATGCGAGTGTGAGAACATTCTCAAAATCGTCGTGCACCGGCTCGCAATTCCAACAAAATCCTAACGCGATGGGTCAGCCGCAACGCACGGGCTGTACCAGGTGTAGGGATGATTTACGGCCGCTCGTGGGAGTCCTATTGGCTCTCCGCATTGCCACGGCCCGTCATCGCAACAGCCTACCCGCTGGTCCACTCACTTTGATAATTTTCAACGCGAATTTTGGTGCCACATTCTCACATTACGCCGTTTGTGCCGGCGCTGTTTAGACAGCACGGACCGCTAATCGCAGGGAGGATAGAAAATCGTCCGCATAACGTCAAGCCGGCTTGCGCGGCATAGTAGCACTGGGGCCAGCACCGCGAAACCGGGCGAAATAGCCGAAAATCGCGAAACTTCGGCCGCCAGACGAGCGTTTGCTACAATTGAACCGGCAATTGAGGGCATCCGAAATGTTTACCAAATCTGGCCGACTTTTTCGCTGTCTTGTTCTGTCACTAATGCCGACAGGGGTAGTTGCGGCAGCCTTCGCAGCCCACTCCGACGCACCGTCCGCCGGCGATGACGCGCTCTTTGAGCGCCTCGATGCCGACGGCAATGGAACCATCTCCATCGCCGAGGCGCCCTCTGATCAGGAGCAGCTATTCGCCCGGCTTGTGCGCAAAGCCGACGTCAACGGCGATCGATCGTTGTCGCGCGACGAATTCATCGCCGCGCTCGTGCCCACCCGGCCGGAGAAAAGAATCGAAGAGAAGCAGCCCGACGGCTACCCTCAGGCGAACGCAGTGCGGTATTTGCTTTTGACGATGGACACCAGCCGCGACAGTTCCATTGAATCCGACGAGGTGCCCGACGATTTCCAGCCGGTGTTCGAGATCATGGCCGAGCGCGTTGACACGAACAAGAATGGCACGCTCGACCGCTATGAGCTCAGCCGGGCGGCGCGCGAGCTCGGGCAGATCTCGGCTCGTTACGTGGCGCGCGAGCGAATCGACGTGGCGCGCGAGCTCAAGAAGTTGGAAAAGTCGCAGGGCAAAGTGGCCAGGCGATTCGACGAACCGCCGGGGCCGTTTCTGGCCAATCTCAGTAATCCCCGAAAAGCACGTTCCGTTTTCACTCAATTTGACGCAAACAAAGACGGCAAACTGGAGTTAAGCGAGATGCCGGAGCCGCTCCAACCGCAACTGCAGCGATTCGTGCGGTTTGCCGATCGCGACCGGGACGGCGGGTTGTCGGATCGCGAGTTTCTGGCCGCCGCGGAGCGAATTAGCCGCCTCATGCCAGGGCAACGTCCGAAGTCTGAATCGAACGGCGATTCCACGGCCGAACTCCGCGCCCGTCGCCGGGCCAAAGCGCCGCCAGACGAGGCGATGCCGGCCGAATCCATGCCCGCCGACGAACAATGAGGGCATCGCGCGGCCATCAAGTTCGCGTGGCCACCGCTAAAGCTCTTGCCCCAGTCGCGTCGCTTCTTCCTCTATTTGTGTGAGCGCGAACCCTGAACCGCGCCCGCGCATCTTGCGTAATAGAAACAACTGGCCACGTCGAATCGCCGTGGCCAATCGACGCAGTTCGCATGGCGCGTCGAATCACAGAGAGGAAGCCACCGATGTCCGCCCTGCCGCCGGCCCCCAATCCACTGGTCCCTGGAATCGTCTACCATGGGCTGCTGCCCATCCGCTTCGGTCTGAAAGCCTACCTCGATTTTTGCCACCAATTCGACCGGGTACTGGCCGACCTCGAAGCCCGTTATCCGGGCAGGCCGCGCGTGTTGACGTTGGCGGCCCGCAACAAAAAAATGGTGAAGCGCCGGCCGAAGTAGCAGGATGCGGAGTGTAGTCCTCTCGCGGAGCGAGACGCCTACAATCTGCACGCTGTTATCTGCCTGTCCGGCCGGACCACGGCCGACTATCATGGATGCATGAAAGTCCTTCTTGCCAGCCCGCGGGGCTTTTGCGCAGGCGTCAACATGGCGATCGAGTCGCTCGACTTGGCGCTGGCGTCGCTTGAGCCGCCGATCTACGTTTATCACGAGATCGTCCACAACAAGTACGTGGTCGAGCACTTCCGCGGACGCGGCGTGACGTTCGTCGACGACCTGGCGGAAGTTCCGTTCGGGGCGACGCTGCTGTTTTCCGCCCACGGTGTCTCGCCGGAAGTTCGCCGAATTGCCCGGGATCGCAACTTAAGGGCGATCGACGCCACCTGCCCGCTGGTGACGAAAGTACACCTGGAGGCGATCAAGTATGCCCAAGGCGGTTACACAATCCTGCTCATCGGCCATGAGGGCCACGACGAAGTGATCGGCACGATGGGCGAGGCCCCGGAGGCCATCGTTCTCGTGGAAACGCCCGAGGACGTCGCTTCGCTGAAAGTGGCCGACGAAAACCGGCTGGCGTACCTCACGCAAACGACGCTCAGCGTCGATGACGCAAACCGAATCATCACCCGGCTCAAAGAGCGGTTTCCCAAGATCGCCTCGCCGCCCAAGGAGGACATCTGCTACGCGACTCAAAACCGGCAGGAGGCCGTTTCGCTCCTTGCCGCCGAGGCCGACGTCGCCATCGTTTTGGGTAGCCAGAACAGCTCGAACAGCCAGCGGCTGGCCGAACTGGCCCGCGAACGTGGCATCCCGGCGTATCTCGTCGACGGGCCGAGCGATCTCAACCCGGCTTGGTTCGACGGTGCGGATACGGTGCTCGTAACGGCCGGCGCGAGCGCGCCAGAGCAAGTCGTCGAAGAATGCCTCGATTGGCTTCGCGATCGCTATGGCGCCACAGTCGAGCCGCGCACGATCCGCGAGGAAAGCGTGTCGTTCCCATTGCCGCGAGAATTGCGGCAATTGTCGCCCGCGACGTGACGGATCGGCGTCGCGTTTAGCTCCGCGACGATACCAGCTGCGTCTTTCGCTTCGGTACGTGTGGCGTCGGCACCGAGGCGGGCGCTGTCTTTGGGCGCGGTTTGAACACGGTACCGAGCGGTCCGGCCAGAATGGCCGGCATCATCACCAGCTCGGCGATGACGCCCGCGATGAGGATCGTCATCATCAGCCAGCCCATCTTTTGCGTCGGCGTGAAGGTGCTGAATGCGAATACCGACAGGCCGAGCCCGCTGATGAGCGCCGCTTGAAGTGTCGGCGCGGCACAGCGACGATAAGCATGGATGATCGCCTTGTGCCGGTCGCCGAGCTGGTCCAGCGCCTCGCGATACCAAGTTAGATAGTGGATCGTATCGTCCACCGCCACGCCGAGCGCAATGCTGGCCGCCATCATCGAACCGATATCGACCGATATTCCCAACCATCCCATGCCGCCGAATATCACGAGCACCGGCAGCACGTTCGGAAGCATCACCACGGCCCCGCCGCGTACGCTGCGGCACACGATCATGATCAACGGCGTAATGGTCACAAACGACCAGAACGAACTCTGAATGAGATTGTCCAAAAGTGCCCGCTGGGCCTTGTAGACGATCGGCACGACGCCCGTGTACACCGCCTTAATCGGAGCCGGCATCGCGACCCCCATCGCGACCGGCGACGCTTCGCCAGACGGTACGAGTTCCCGACGAGCGTCCACCAGGCGAACTCCAGCCGTATTCATCGCCTGAATATCGGCGTCCGGAATATTGCCGATCGCGACCACGCAATCGAACGATTTGAACTTCTTGACGACCGCTTCCCGCTGTTCATTCGTAAATTTCGAAAGGTCGCCGTTGAAACGCTGCAACTTCAACCTCGCTCGGTCGAGCAACTCTTGTGTTGCATTGGCGAAAACGTGCTTCCGATAGGCAGGAGTTTCCACCGACACAGTCATCGGCGGAGCGTTGGAGTCGCCGGGATTCCATAAGCACACGGCGCCGCCGGCCAGCGACTCGTCTTCTCGATTGGCCGCAACTTGCTGAAGCGCCTTCTCGCGCACGCGCTGCGCGGCCAACACCGGCTCAATCACGGCCCGTACGCTGTTCACAAAGCTTCCGTAATCCAAATTGGCAAACGCGGCCGCGCGAAGACTGACGCGCCACAATTCCGTATTCGTCTCCGGGTCGGTCTCCAAGTAGCCGCTACGTTTAAGCGCCGTCTCGCTCTCCTCGAGCTTGACATTGGTCACGTTGCGCCGCGCGACGTCCTTGCTGCCCGCCGGAATCAACGGGCCGAACGTGATGGGCGAAAGCGACGGCCCCACCAGATTTCGGCCGGCCGGCCCAAGTTCCTTGTCGATGGTTTGCTGAATCAAATCCACCAGCTCGTAGCGCTCGAGAAACGACGACCTAGTCGCGGCTTCCGCGGCCGCCACTTTTTCGTCGGCCGCCCGACGCTTCTCGGCGGGAAACTCGACAACGACCTCCATCGGCACCAAACGACCGATGTGCTCTTCGAGATAGGCGTAATCGCGGCGCACGCGCACACTTTCGTCAAATAGCTTGAGCAAATCGATGTTCGTGTGAACGCGCATTAAACCGCAGCCAATTGCAATAATAAACGCGAAGCAAGCGAGGCTTACCGCCGTGTGATGGCGGATAATTCCAGTGCTCAAGCGCGTCCAAAGGTCGCGCGAAGCCCGGCCGTCGCTCAGCCCGGCAATCTGCATCTCATGCTCGTCTCGCCGTTGCTTGCGAGTAAGCGGCACCGGCCACATCGTGAGCGCCGATGGCAAGAAGAAGAACAAGAAGATCAGCATCAATGCGACGCCGGCGGCCGAATAAAGGCCAAACTTACGGATCGGTTCCAGGTCGGCCGTCGCCAGCGATGCCAGACCAATGCCCGTCGTCACGTTGCACAACAGCGCCGGCTTCCAGCCGTGGGCCAGCGCGCGCTCTGCCGCCCCTTCGATGCCGTGTTCGCGAATCGCGTCGTGATAGTAATTCACCAGGTGCACGGCGCCTGAAATCGCCAGCACGTACAACATCGAGGGCATCGACATCATCACGGCATCGGTAGTCTGGCCGGTCCAGAACACAAATGCCAAGCCGGTCGCCGCGCTAAGCACCGCGCAAGTAAACACCATGAGCGTCAGCTTGACGCTACGCAGCGACCACCACGCCAATGCAACACCAAGCCCGCCGGAAAGCAGCGCCAGTCGCGAAAGCGTTTTGTCGCCTTCTTCATCGATCGCAACGTTTTCAATTGGCGGGCCGCCCAGGCGGGCCGTCTCCGGATCGATGCCGCACGCCTCTAACGACTCAATCAGCACGCCCAACTTGCGTTGCCACGGCAGCGGTCCGTCGGGCACGCGTCGGCCGACCACCGAGCGGAAGTTTTTAATCGCCTCGTCCGAAAGCATGACCACGACACACGTCTGCCGAGCGTCGGGCCCGATGAGCGTACCCTGCAGGCGTTTCACTGCCTCGTCATACGGCACTTCGCTGGGCTTCGACGTGATGTCGTCCAGCGTGCGACGGGCCGTCGTCACGGCCTGAAAATACTTCGTGTGCTCGGGCCATCGCGACCTCTCGGCCGAGCTGGCCTTCTCTTTGGGCACCAGGTACTTGGCCAGCTGTTCGATTCGCGGATCGTCTTTCTTGCCATCGGTGAGCGCCGGGTCGTCGCCCAACTCGCAGCCGGGCCAGGTTACGATGACGAATTGGTCCGCAGTAAAATGCTTGCGGAACCAACGCAGTTCCTGAGTTTCCTTGAACGTCTTGGGCAGCCAGTCGACGACTTTGTTCGTATTGCTGCGGACGGCACGATGGGCGCCCTGCATCAACAGCGGCACGGCGAAAAAAAACGCCATGAGAATCAGCAGCGAATAACGGGCGAAGAAGTCTTTTCGCATGATCGCGTGCGGAGTTCCGTTCCTACAAGCTGATTGTCAAGCTGAAGTGGCGGGGTTTCTATTCGAGCGCCAGCAAGACCGCACTAGGCGAGCGAGCGTCTCGCGAAAATCCTTCAGCGGCAGAAAATTTCCAAGGTGACCTGGGTCAGTGTAAGTACTCGCGACGCCAAGTCGACGCGATTACCGTAGCCATCCATCAGGCTCTATTCTATCAGCTTGACCCCGATTCGGAATACGGCACCCCCGCTCCGATGCAGCGACATATGCGAATCATCGCCTCGGCCACGATCGACCGTCCTCGAATCCTCACCGTAGCGACGTCGGCCTAAGTGCTGACAGAGCGGGGAGATATGCACACTATGCGCAAGCTTTAACGGCTCGCATTCGGTCACTCATTTGAGAGCTTGTTCAACGTCCATCCCCAGCGTTTTCACCACAAATGCCCAGCGATCGGCGGCCAACTCGATCATCTTCTTTACGGGCGTACCCGCACCGTGACCGGCGCGCTCTTCGATGCGGAGCAGGATCGGCGCGTCACCCGCCTGAGCACGCTGCAACGCGGCGGCGAACTTAAAGCTGTGCATCGGCACCACTCGATCATCCGTGTCGGCCGTCATGATCAGCGTGGCCGGGTAGGCAACGCCTTCCTTGATATTGTGATACGGCGAATACGCTAGCAGCGCTTTGAACTCGTCTTCCTTTTCGATGTTGCCGAACTCGTCGCGCCAAAACTGGCCGGCGGTGAACTCTTGGAAACGGAGCATATCGAGCACGCCGACCATCGGGATGCACGCGCCGAACAGATCAGGCCGCTGCACCATGACGGCGCCGACTAATAGCCCGCCGTTACTGCCGCCCATGATGGCCAGCTGTTCGCGCGACGTGCGGCCCTCATCAATCAGCCATTCCGCCGCCGCGATAAAGTCGTCGAACACGTTCTGCTTCTTGGTGGTTTTGCCGGCCAGGTGCCAGGCTTCGCCGTATTCGCCGCCCCCGCGCAAGTTGGCCACCGCCAGCACGCCGCCCATTTCCATCCAGGCGATGTACTCAGGGCGAAACGCCGGGGTGATCGGAACGCTGTAGCCGCCGTAGCCGTACAGTAGCGTCGGCCATGTCATCGGGGTCGGGGACGACTCGGCTCGCTCGGGGTCCTTGCGAAAGGCCAGCATCATTGGCACGCGCGTGCCGTCTTTGCTGTGGTAAAACACCTGCTCAACCGAGAAGTCCTCCGGGTCGAACTTCACGCGCGGCTGGCGAATTGGCTCCACCTTGTCCGCGAGCACGTCGTACCGATACACGCTCGACGGTAAGTTATAGCTCGTGAAGGCGAAAAATGTTTCCTCGTCGCTTTGATCACCGATAAAGCCGTCCGCGGTTCCCTTGCCTGGCAATTCCACCGTCGCGAGTTGCGTTCCCTGGAGGTCGAACACGTCAACCTGGCTCAACACGTCGACCATGTACTGCCCGATGATCCGGCCGCTCAGAATACTTGCCCCGTCGAGCGTCGCCTCGCGCGCCGGCACAATCTCCGTCACGTGCTCGCGACCCGCCTGGTTGATGTCCATTGACACAACGCGCTTCGTCGGCGCGTTGAGGTCGCTCAGAAAATAGAACCGCGTGCCCTCGTTGCCGATAAACCAGAACTGGTTCTCGAAATCGCCGATCAGCTCGTTGAATGGCGCGTCGGCCGCCGCCGCGGCGTCTCGCACGAGCACCTGGTTTTGCGGATCGGTGCTGCGCGCAATGGAAAGCACAAGATATTTGCCGTCGTCCGACTCGCCGGACCAAAAGTGCCAGTCAGGATGATCGGGCCGCTCGTAAACCAACTTGTCGTCCGACTGCTTCGTGCCCAACTTGTGGAAGTAAATCTTCTGGTTCAGCGCGGCCGCCTGGTGCTGCTGGCCGGGCAGGGGCTCCGGATAACGGTTGTAGTAAAAGCCCGTGCCATCCTTTTTCCAGTCGATTCCCGCAAAGCGCGCCCATTTCAGTGGCCCGTCGATCTCGTTGCCCGTTTCGACCTCAAGCACAAAAACCTGTTGCCAATCGCTGCCCGCTTCCGAGCGCGCGTACGCCAGGTAGCGGCCGTCTTCACTCGGGCTGTACGACGAAAGCGCGACCGTGCCGTCCTCCGACCACTGGTTCGGATCGATCAGCACGCGGCCTTCATCGCTATATGAATTGGCGACGTACAACACCGACTGGTTCTGCAGCCCATCGTTCTTGGTATAAAAATACTTGCCGCCTTCTTCGGTCGGCGTGGAGTATCGCTCATAGTTCCAAAGCTCCGTGAGCCGACGCTCGATCTCGGACCGTTCGGGGATGGCGTCCAAGAACTTCCGGGCGATTTCATTCTGCTGCTGCACCCAGTCGGCCACCTCGGCTGACTCGCGCACGTCCGCCTCCAGCCAACGATACGGATCGGGCACTTTCACGCCGTGGTACTCGTCCACCTGATCGACGCGGCGAGTCTCGGGGTACTTCATTGCTGAATTGCCTGGCGGCGTCCCGACATTAGCGTCGTGAACGAACACGTCCGGCCCGTTATCACATCCACCTGCGGGGAGCAACAGAGTTGCCACGAACAAGGCAACCCGTGCGTGGAAACGGCAGTGGTACAGTTTGTAGCCGTCTCGCTCCGCGAGACGTAACTTCCTCTCGCGGAGCGAGAGGACTACACTGTTCTCGCGTAATTCACTCTGGGAGGGCATCAAAATCCTCGAAAGGGGACAAAGGGGACAGGTTTCGTGTATGCCCTCCTGCGCAAACTTGGTTCTCTTGTTTGCGCACACCGGTTGCGTCGGCAGCGCCCTGGCACACCCTCAGCGCTCGACGGTTGTCGAATCAACAACCGACGTCGGATAGTAAACACTTGAACAGATAGAAAGTAGCCGATGTGGTGGCCAAATGCAAGCGGGCCGGACCGCCTAGCGGTCCGGCTATTGGATACATTTGTTTCTTCGGGTTCTATGTGGC
>JAKEIB010000404.1 GCA_022614705.1 Planctomycetota bacterium
CGGACGCGGCTGTGCGCGCGGTGGAGGACGGGCTGGCAGGGCTGCCGGCGAAGATCGATACGATCAAGGCATTCGAATGGGGAAAGAACAATAGCCCGGAGAAGCACGATGAGAGCTTCACGCACTGCTTCATGTTTACGTTTGATTCGGAGGATGGATTGAAGAAGTATATGGACGACCCGGCGCACGTAACGGAGGTCAACGATTTGAAGCCGAAGGTGGAGAAAGTGCGCGTGATGGATTTTTGGGTGGAGGGCGCGCCAGCGACGGATACGCGCTAGGCAGCTTCGGAGCGAGGGTGGCAGCTATCGTAGCGGAAGATGCGAGGCGTCCACGAAAGGCTGAATTCTTGTGAATCCAGCTACGGCCTATACGGCCAATTGCGATGTCGGCGGGAATTGCAAATGGCCTCATCTCATTCTGCGACAACAGCCCCGGCGATTGACGAAACGCTTAAGCAATTGGGCGTCGACCCCAAGAGGGGTCTGACGACCGCGGAAGCACAGTCGCGGCTGGCGAAGTACGGACCGAACGCACTCGCGGAGGAAAAGAAGAGCGATCTGGCTGAGTTCCTTGGCTATTTTTGGGGGCCGATTCCCTGGATGATTGAGGCGGCCGCATTAACGGCGCTGTTGGTTCAGGATTGGGGCGACTTCACGATCATCACGGGGCTGTTGTTGTTCAACGCCGTGTTGGGCTTTTGGGAGGAACATGCGGCGTCGGACGCCCTCGAGTCACTCAAGAATTCGCTGGCATTGAGGGCGCGCGTTTTGCGCGACGGCGCCTGGCGGGAAATCGATGCGGCGACGCTTGTGCCGGGCGACGTAGTGCGGCTGTACCTGGGCGACGTTGTGCCGGCCGATTGCCAGCTGCTCGACGGCGATTACCTGAGCGTCGATCAGGCGGCGCTCACGGGTGAGTCGCTTCCGGTGACGAAGAAGCCGGGCGACGATGCGTACTCGGGCTCGATCGTGAAACAAGGCGAGATGGTGGGCGTTGTCACGGCCACCGGTTCGAATACGTTCTTCGGTCGCACGGCGAAGCTGGTGGCGGTCGCGGGGAACGCGTCGCACTTTCAGCAGGCCGTGCTCAAGATCGGCAATTTCCTCATCATTTTGGCGGTTGTGTTGGCCGCAGTGTTGGTGGCGGATCAACTGTTCAAGATGCGCGGGCGGTACGATCGGGCCGAATTGCTGCGGCTGACCGAGTTGGTGCTCATTCTGCTGGTGGCCTCGGTGCCGGTCGCGATGCCGGCGGTGCTTTCGGTGACGATAGCCCTCGGGTCGCGGATGCTGGCCCGCAAGAAGGCGATTGTCTCGCGGCTCGAGTCGATCGAAGAGCTTGCCGGAATCGACGTGCTTTGCTCCGACAAGACGGGCACGCTCACGCAGAACAAACTCACGCTCGGCGAGCCGAAGCCGTGGCCGGGCACCGACGACCCAACGCTGATTCTCATGGGCTCGCTGGCGTCGCGGAAGGCCGATAATGACCCGATCGATTTGGCAGTGATGGCGGGGCTCAAGGATGCGGCCGTGCTGGCGAGTTACACGCCGGTCGAGTACGTGCCATTCGACCCGGTGCGGAAACGGACCGAGGCCACGGTGAAGGATTCGACGGGCAAGCAGTTTCGCGTCACGAAGGGCGCGCCGCAGGTAATCATCGAATTGGCGAAGTTGGCGGGAGACGACGCGGCACAGGCGAACAAAACTGTCGACGACTTCGCGGCGCACGGATATCGGACGATCGCGGTCGCTCATGGCGACGCGAGCGGCGCGTGGCAGTTTTTGGGCATCCTGCCGCTGTTCGATCCACCGCGAGTGGACTCGAAGGAAACGGTTGCTCGGGCGGAGCAATACGGCGTAACGGTGAAGATGGTCACGGGCGATGATGTCGCCATCGCGAGGCAGATTGCGACGCAGCTCGGCATGGGCGCGAACATCCAGCCGGCCGACGAATTGTTTCCCGGCGATGTGACGAAGGGCCAAATCCCACTCGATGCGACTGAGAAGATTGAGCAGGCCGACGGCTTCGCGCGCGTTTTTCCGGAGCACAAGTACGCGATCGTTAAGCTGCTGCAGCAAGCCGGGCACATTGTGGGAATGACAGGCGACGGTGTGAATGACGCGCCGGCACTGAAGCAGGCCGACGTGGGCATTGCTGTTTCCGGCGCGACGGAAGCTGCACGTGCGGCGGCGGCGCTCATTCTCACGGCGCCCGGGCTGTCGGTGATTGTGGAAGGCATCGCGGAAGCGCGGCGAATCTTCGAGCGGATGAGCGGCTACGTGCTGTATCGCATCGCCATGACGATCGCCATTATGGGCTTCGTAGTGCTGGCGTCGATGTACTACGGCTTCTTTCCGCTGACGCCGATCATGATCATCGCGCTCGCGCTACTCGATGATGTGCCGATCATGACGATCGCGTTCGACAACACGCCCGTGCCGCCGAAGCCCGTGCGGTGGCAGTTCCAGGAGATGCTGACGGTGTCGTCGGTGCTGGGGCTGCTGGCCGTGATTCAGAGTTTTACGCTGTTGTATCTGGGCGACGCGGTGATGCACCTCAGCGAGCTTCGGTTACAGACGATGATGTTCCTGCAGTTAGTGGCGGGCGGGCATCTCATGCTGTTCGTGACGCGCTCCCGGCATGCATTTTGGATGCCGCCCTATCCGAACGCGCGATTGTTTTGGGCGATCACGGCCACGCAGGTGGCGGCCGTGATGATGTGCGGTTTCGGCTGGCTCGTGCCGCAGTTGTCGTGGCGGACGATTGGCCTGGTGTGGTTGTACAATCTGGCGTGGATGGCGGCGTTGGATGTGGTCAAGCTCGCGCTCTACCGGATCGTGGGCGGACACGACGGCGGCATCGTGCCGTTTCTCCACACACTCAAGCGGCCGTTGGATCCGAGCGCCGGCTTGCACCATCGGCGATCGCGCCTGACCGCGAATGATTAACACATCAACTCAATCTTTGTGGTAACCATGACGAGCTATCTCAAAAAACTCATCGTCGAGCCGGGTTCGAAAGTGAAACTGAACGAAGTCGATCCGTCCTACCACGGCGACCACGACTCGCACGACGCGGCGATGCCGGAGTTTCAGGCCAACCTTGCGAAAATGGACGACCTGCAGTACCTGATGTACGCCGAGCGGAAACATTCGCTGCTCGTCGTGCTGCAAGGGCTCGATGCGGGCGGCAAGGACGGTGTCGTGCGGCACGTTATCACGGGGATGAATCCGGCGGGGGTGCGCGTCGTCGGCTTCAAGCAGCCGACGGCTGAGGAAATCGCTCACGACTTTTTGTGGCGCGTTCATCCGCACGCGCCGAGGAAGGGTGAGGTAGTCGTTTTTAACCGATCACACTACGAGGACGTGCTCGTCGTGCGCGTGCACGATCTCGTGTCGAAACCGGTTTGGTCTGAACGGTACGAGCTGATCAACGACTTCGAAAAACTACTCGCGGAGCAGAACGGTACGACCATACTGAAGTTCTTCCTCTACATCTCGAAAGAAGAGCAGCTCGAACGGTTCAAGCAGCGGCTCGATGATCCGGCGCGGCAATGGAAGATCAGCGACTCGGATTACTCGGAGCGAAACTATTGGGACGACTACATTGCGGCATTCGAAGACGCGCTCGAGAAGACCAGCAAGAAGCACGCGCCGTGGTTCATCATTCCGGCAAATCACAAGTGGTTTCGCAACCTGGCGATCTCGCAGATCATCGTCGAGACGCTCAACGGGCTGAAAATGAAAACACCGGCGCCGACGGTGGACATCACCGCGATTCGCAAGCAATATCACGCGGCAGCTGAGGCGATGCGCGACAACAATAAGTAGCACACGTGTCAAAAAAAACTTGTAGCTGGATTCGCAAGAATTCAGCTAATTTGTCTGAAGTCTTGCGACTTCAGCTACGAGTTTTGCGCTGCCCGATCCCGAGACGCCTCATGACGCAGCCCAACGCGCAGCAATCGATCTTGACGCTGCTCGACGATGCGCCGATGAAACCGGTGCATTACTGGTTGTGGCTGTTGTCGTCGGGCGGTACGCTGCTCGATGGATTGTCGATTTTCTCGCTGGGCGTGGCCATGCCGCTGATTGTCCGCGAGATGGGTATCGGCGCGGATAAAGTCGGACTCGTTGGTGCTGCAATTGTGTTGGGCGCGATTTTCGGCGCCGCGCTGGGCGGACCGGCGGCCGACCGATTCGGCCGCAAGAAGCTGCTGCTTGCCGACATGGCGATTGTGGCGCTGGGAAGCGTTTTGAGCGCGATCGCGCCGGGTTGGGTCGTTGTGTTCGCGGGCCAACTACTTGTGGGAATGGGGATCGGCATCGACTTCCCGGTTGGCGGCGCATACGTGTCGGAAGCTATGCCCAAGCGGAACCGCGGGCGGATGATGGTCGCGACGATCGCCTGCCAATCGGTCGGCATGCTGCTGGCCGCGGCGCTCACGATCCTCATCTTGCAGCGGTCAGAAAATCCACACATTTGGCGAGGCTTCTTAGCCATCGGCGGTGCGATTGCCGTTGTGTTTCTGTTGTTGCGATTGGGCATCCCCGAGAGCGTGCGCTGGCTCATGACTCGGGGACGGAATGCCGACGCAGCCCGCGCGCTCGAGCGCATCGTGCCGGAAGCGCGCAGGACAGTAGAGTCGTTGGCCGCCGCGACTGGGAGCGCGACGCACCATGTGGCGCTCGTCGAACAATGTCAGTCGCCGCCGGGCTTGGGCACGCTGTTTCATCGCCAGTATCGAAGTCGCACGATTCTCGTCGCCGTGCCGTGGTTCCTCATGGACATGGCCACATATGGAGTTGGCCTGTTCACGCCAGTAATTCTCGGCGCGATCCATCTATCGGGAAATTCGGTGGGGGCCGTGACCGCGGACCTCGCCGACGCGCGCGGCAGCGCGGCCATCGACCTTTTCCTGCTGGTGGGTTTTCTTGTTAGCCTGTGGGCCGTGCCCAAATTTGGTCGCATCCGGATGCAAGTCGTCGGCTTCGGCGGCATGGCGGCCGGAATGTTGATTCTGTTAATTGGCACGAAACTACCGGGCGGAGCACTCGAGCACTTGCCGCTGGTGTTTGCCGGGTTTATTGTCTTCAACCTGCTCATGAACGCCGGGCCCAACGCAACCACGTTCACGCTCGCGCCCGAGCTGTTTCCCACACAGTTGCGGGCGTCGGCGTCCGGGTTCGCGGCGGGCACTGCGAAGCTCGGCGCATCACTCGGCGTTTTCGTGCTCCCCATCGTGAAGAGCAACTTCGGCATCTCCGCCGTGCTCGGGCTGATGACAGTCGTCAGCCTCGCCGGACTCATTGTGACGGCGGTCGTAGCGCAGGAAATCGCGGAAGGCGTGCCGCTGGAGTTGCATCAATTGCCGGCATCTGAAAGAAGGCCTTAATCATTCCCAGCGTTATCGCTACCACAGTCATCAAAGCGAACAGCAGGGCCAGGCTGAACTAACCACGGTCGTCTCGGATCATTAGCATGATGATCGAAATAGCTGCGATCGCACTGAGCAGAAACCAGCTGCGCCACATCGCACCATCCTACCGCCTCTCCGAGACAAAGCCCGACACATGGGGCAGTTTAACGTGTCAGGTATGTATATGGCTGTAACACTGGCCGAGGCGGGAGTCGAACCCGCACGGGGGTTGCCCCCCAACGGATTTTAAGTCCGTAGCGTCTGCCATTCCGCCACTCGGCCGGCTTATTCTAACAACATACACACCAACAGCTTGCATCGGCTATCCCACCTTGACCGATTGGCGTTCTGGACAATTGTGGGAATCCTGTGACAAATCTTGGCCACTATCGGCCTCAGTTTTCGCGATGCTCAGCACGTGATCGGGGGCCGTCGCCGTGGCGAATGGCAGGGCGTTGATGGCGTCCCGCATGGACCGATCCGTCGCCTTGGCGTACACCCGCATCGTCATATCGAGCGTGGAGTGTCCCAGGATCGTCTGAACCGCTTTCGGGCTGGCTCCGCCTTCCAGGCTCAGCGTGGTGAACGTAACGCGGAGCGAATGCAGGTCAACTGAGCCATTACGCTTGCCGTCCGCGATGCCGGCCCGCTTGCACGTCCGGTAAAACATCAATAGTAACCCGTTTCGATGCGGCCGGCCAATCTGGTTGACGAAAACGTGATCACGGTCCCATCCTTCCGGCCGCTTACCTGCTTCCGTGCGCAAAGCAATAAGCATGGCCAGCATTGCATCATCTAACAGCACACGACGCGACCGCTTGCCCTTGGCGACCGACGCACGAATCGTAATCGACTTGTCGCCAAAGTCGATGTCCGACCAGAGCAGACTGACCAGTTCCATCTTGCGCATGCCCGTAGTCGCGTACAGCCGCCACACTGGCACCATTTCCGGCCGGCTGTGCTTGAATATGGCCTCGACTTCATCCACTGAGAGCGCACGCCTTGCCTTTGTGGGGTCGCCTTCGGCGAGTCGCTTCACGTCGGCCAGGGCATTCGACGCAAGCACCTTGAACCGATGCACGCCCTTGGAGAGCATGTTGCGGAGCGTGCCAACTTGCCGGTTGATCGTCCGCGGTGTCACGCCTTCCGCTAGGCGTAGCTGCCGAAACTGGTCAACCAGCCGTGGCGTCACGATCGACACACAGCGGACGTGCGAGAACTTCTCGAATGCTACCAGGTCGCTTTCGTATTCCCGCCATCGGCGAACGCTCTGCTTGGCCCACGCGAGAAAATCCTTCTTCAAGTCGTCCCACGGGTAGCGGTTATCGAGTAGTTCCAACGCCCCGCGGTCGGCCCGGCTGCGCAGCTCGTTGAGCATATCCGACGCCGCATGGAAGTCGGTGGAAAGTCGCTTGCGAACCCGCCGACCATTCTTCATAAAGTCGGCATGATAGGTCCGGCCGCGTAGCACCATCCCCGCCGGCATGGCCCGACGGTTACGTCGTCGCTTGATTGTTGATCGTGTCTCGGCAATGGCAGTCATCGTCGCACCTACCCTTTCGGTTTCTTCGCCCCCTGCTTGCCCTTCGCTTCAAGCACCACTCGCAGCCCCAGCGCGGCACAGAGCTTGTCCGCGTTGGCGAGCGTCAAATCGGTTTGCCCATTGGCGAATCGGCTCAATACGGCTTCGCTGATGCCGCTCAGTTGAGCAACGCGATACCGCGACATATCGCTCCGCTCGATTGCCCGCCTCAGTTGTTCGGCGATTGATGCCATTGCGACATCTTACCCGATACTTACGACATTGCAAGTACCGCGGCGAAGATTTCTCAAAATCTTTCCCGCCGACGATCCGGCCCGAGACGTCGATTGGGCAGGTATCAGGAGTCGCCTCGACTCGTCGGCGCAATTCTGGGGTCAATCTGTGCGACCGTTTTCGCTCGGCGATGTCGTCATGATCTAATTCTCGATCTGTGCGTCGAGGATCGTCACCACTGGACAACGGCCTCGACCACGATCCACTGCGACAAGGCCGTCGCTCTCCAAAGCTACAAGGGCGCGATAGACGGTTGACCGGGGTACGCCCAGTTCGGCAGCCCTTCCGTACTCAAACTTAACACGGGAACTCTTGCGAAGGCCCGCCAAATGCCACAGCACCAAACCGACCAGCACGCACGAACACGACAACTCAGCCGCCGCCGTTAGCCAATCCCACGGGATCGGTCCCCAGATAAACCGCTTCCCTCGCCGGTGCCGTAGCGGACGCTTGCGCTTTGGCAGCGCCGTCAGGTCCAACGGTCGGCCAAATCGGCTGCCGTTTGTTGGGGGGTACGTCTTAGGTTTATCTGAGAGAGACATCAGAGAGAGAAAGAGAAAGACTGTACGGGTGTAGCTTCGTGCAACATGTACCTGTAGCGCCGTGCAACATGTTGGGTGTAGCGCCGTGCAACATGTTCTCCGCTAAGGTGTCGCATGGCGCTACAGGTTTGGAACCGTCTAACAGCGACCAAACTGTCTCCCAAAAGCGCAAGCCGCGGGCGTCGGAATACCGATCCGGGTAGGCGACGATCTTGGCGTCGGTCCGCAGCTCGAATCCTGCGAGCACGACGGCCGACGCCTCACGCATGGCGGCTTGGCAGTCCTCGACCGCCTCGTCAATCAGGAATTCCGGGGCTTCGATCAAGAGCGCATCATGGACGGGACCGCAGACCTCGACACCGCGCTCTGTCGCCAGACAGCACGCCAGCCGCAGCATTTCCGCGCCGTTGGCCTGCATGGGAAAGTTTGCGAGTGATCGCGGGTTGACAACCGGGCCGACGTGTACCTGCCAGCCGAAAACGGTATGCAGACTGCCGTACAGCATGGCGTGATCTACGGCGGCTTGTGACCACTTCCAGAACGTCGGGTACGTTTCCTTGTGCAATCGCAGCAGCTCGCGACCACGGGCCTCACAGACGCCTAGACGCTCCGCTAACGACTTCTCCGCCATACCGTACTGAACGGCCAGCGCGCAGACCTTGAACTGCTCCCGAATGTCGCCATGCGTTTTCTTTGTGGCGTCGGCCTGGACTGCGCCGGCCTGTCGCGCAAACGCTAGGTAGGGATCGCCGGACTTGTACGCTTCCATCATCGCGCGATCGCCGGACAGCGCGGCCGCGATACCGAATTCTTGTTGCGACCAATCGACGTAGGCCAGCGCATAACCGCGCTCTGGCCGGATGAGCCCACGCAACCAAACCGACGGCCCGAAGATGTAGCGCGTGTTACTTGGTTGATTGCGCCCGGTCCGACTGGCGAACGCACTTAACAGGCACCGATTGCGCCCGTCGCTCCCGACGGCCAGCGATTCGAGCCGCAACTCTGAGAGTGAATGGCGCAGCTCCCGCAACGGCGCAAGCTGCGGGTATCCTTTGGCCATCTGGCGGAACGTATCGTCATCCATTGCCAGCGCGCCCGAGGGCAGCCGCGGCCAGGGGATGTCATTGCGGATCAGGAAGTCAGCAAACTTCGCAGCCGAAAAGGATAACGGCACGTCGGAATGATCGGCCGAACCGGCATTGCCCACTAATTGCGCGGCACGGTTGAGAATTTCGGGATCGAAGCGCCGCGGTAGCCTCGTTTCATCGTCGCGCAGTAATTCCCACAGCCGCGCGGCGAAGTCGGTATCGTCATAGACTGTTTCGATTTGATAACCGGGACCGATGCCCAGCGCCGGGTACATGCCGGCCAACTCACGGGCCTGGATGTCCAATCCGGGCCACGTCGAATGATCGCCGCCTTGATCCTCCCACCGCGCGATGCGGGCCGGTGTCAGTCCCGTCGCCTTGCGAGCCGCCTTTACGGCCTCGACAAGTTCGAGCCGGCTTCCGCGCTCTTCGTGGTGAACGTGCGTGACCGCTTCGGCAAGGTTGTGCGGATCAATGCCGGCCCCTTCGGCCTCATCCTGAATAACCGGGTGAAGGGCGCGACCAGCCGGCACGTACACGCCGAAATCCCGATCCACTTCGCGCACCAGCCGGCGCTTCAACGGTCGCCACGATTCGCGCAGCCGATCCAATAGCGGCACGTCGATTGGTATGCCCGTGCGCTCCATTCTGGCGACGGCCGCCATGTAGCGGCCCCGTAAGAGCGCCCGCGGCACGTCGATCGACGGCAGCATGATAGGTAGCAGCTTGGCGAGCGCGTCAACGTCGGACTGACAGTAGTCGAGAAGTGCGCGCCGTTCGCCGTCGGTGTAGTCGCCGCCACGCATGGCAAGTTCGCGCATTGCGCCCTTGTCGGCCGCATCGATGCCGTCCAGACCGTAATGCGTGAGAGCGCCCAAGAGGCCGTGGCCGCACGCCGTAGGTAGGCCGGACGTGAGACACTTGAACTCAACGCACAAGTCCAGAATCCGAACCGGCAGCGGCCAGCCGAGCGAGAGGTAACAGCCTAGCTCCGCACTGGCATAGTACGCGACAAACAGATCATCGGGGCCGGTGTGGATCGGTGCCACGTCACGCCCGACAAGATCATCGCGCCACCAGCGCAGCGTTTCGCCAGTCCGCCACTCGCGCGCGACCATACACAACGGCTCGAGGCGCTCGCCGTCCGGCTGGCTGAACTCGAAGTCCACCAGCCAGACGAGAGAGAACGGGGACAACGGGTTGGCGATCATTCCTCGCCTCGCAGCCGGCGCAGGAGCGGATGATCGAGAGAATCAATCCGCCGATTTCGGAACGCGATTTCTAACAAATCCCGCAACGACATATCGGGCCACGTTGGCGCGGGAATTTCGCTCACTGCCTCGACAATGTCATAGCCGCCGGCCTGCATGTTTGCGGTGACGCGGACCCAACACTCCATTGCCCTCGTTGCGGCTTGGATCGCGGAGTCATTCCAGGAATTTGATTTGCCATCCGGTCCAGGCAGACCGATCGGCCACAAGAAAACCGTCCGTTGCCGCGTGATAGCCGTGAACAGCGCTTGAAAGGTAAACGTCGCTTCGCTGGTCATCAGGTCCGACCAGAGCGCTGGCTCAATCAGATACACTTCCCGATCCTCCTTTAGATTGAGGACGGCCGTTTGCAGACGATAGGATTCGTCAGGGTGGACCCTGACAAACCACGATTTGTCCGGCTTGCGAACTGGCACCGTGAGAAGTGCTTTCTGCACTCCAATGGTCGCGGCAAAATCTTGGGACAGTCGCAGCCGAGCCGGATCGAATGGGTCGGGTGGCGCTTCGCGCGCAATCTGCGGCTCGCCTTGGCCATTGTTTTCAGCTTGTGGCACGGTTAGATTTGGTTGTAGCATTGTCGTTAACTCCTATGCGTTGGGGGTTACGAACACGGGGCCGGCTGGTGGTCAGCCGGCCTTGTTTGTTGACGTTTCAGTCGAATTCCACGGCCCCGCCTCAACCGTGCGCCACACTCGGCCGACAGCGCAGCATCAAGTTGCAGCCGGTCGATCAGCACCTTGCCGCGAACGGCACGGCTTGGAGTCAGCGTGCCATTGGCGACAAGGTTCCGAATCGACTTCTGGCCCAATGAGCAATAGCGAGCTGCCGCCTCGACACTCAGCCATCGCGGCCACGCCTGCCCATCCACGCGCGCGGCTAGTTCGCGGATGGCGGCCATCAGGTCGGCGATCGCGTCAGGCTTAGCCATGCGCCACCGCCTTCGCCGTCCGTTGCTGCCGCTCCGTGTCGGCGCGCTCCAGTGCAACAGTCGCCCGCAGCACGCGACGTAGCTGGCGCAGCTCACGCTCGCAACTTTCGATTCGCTCGCGAACCTGCGCGCTGCTCAGTTTTTCGACCGTGGTGCTCACGCTCACGATCCTACTGACGGCGCGCAGGCCCGCCGCAGCGCGAGCGCAAAATCTCCGTGAAATCCAATTACCGCAGATAAGCTAACGCGGCAGAGCAAACCGCCATGAACCCTGATTGCCAGGCAGCGGATCGTCGCATTCGATAGAGGCGTCCGAAGCTACGGTTCGGAGCAAAGTGCGTAAGTCTGAGAGCGCAGCTCGGATCGTGGCGTTTTCCGCTAGGTCATCCTCCCAGGCTGCCCTTAAGTCCGCGTACCCGAATGTTTGGCGACGCGGCGATTCGAGGAACACGCGCAGGAGTGCTAACGGCTTGCCCGTCAATTCATAGAACCGATCATCAAACCAGAATCCGCCCGCTTCCCGCCGCCAACGCTTTTCGACCAAATCGCTGCACGCCTTGGGCTGCGTTTCAAGCGCCTCAATCTGGTCAGCCCACATTTTCAAGTGGAGAACGAAATGCGCCACGTAGCTGACACTCTCCGCTAGGCGCCGCTGCTGACCCTCTCCGGTGCAAGCGATCGCCTCATCGCAGAGTTTTAACAAACGGCCCTGTTCCTGCCGGGCTTTCTCCACGGGCTGTGTGCGTTCGAGCCACGAAAAAAAGGGAGCGGCATCACTGACCATCTCGTTCGTATAGTGCATGACACGCGACGCGCGCACTCTTGGATCGCTCGATTCAAACGAGGATCGCACGGCTTCGATGACGCCGGCAACTTTGTCCGCCAACCGACGACAAGAATCGGCGACGATGACGCGCTCATTCGAGGGCTGATTAGCAGCCATGAATGCAACACCTTTCCGCCGGGCGACTGCCGGCCGTGATGGTAGGTGTTGCAAACCACCAGCAGCCGGTCAGTCTGTGCGGTGTACGGCCGCGACCCGATGCCAGCATGTTACCAAATGAAACGTAGCTGGCAAAATATGCGAGTACTACTTGATGTTGCGCTGAACTATGCCAGTACGCTTGTCGAGCACGTAGTTACGGACCGTGTGCACGTAGCGGTACGGCCTGAGAAGCCAGCAGCAGATGATCGCTGTCACGCAGATTACGCATACGCAAATAATGATCGTACGATGGCGGGGTTCCAAACCAATCGGCCTAGCAGCAGTCGCCGGGCCCGCCGCCAGCTTCTGTTGTATTTCCGGGTTTGAGCTGCTGAGTTGAAGCTGTGCCATGATTGCCGCCCATCGCTGTTTAACTTCGACCATCAGCCTGCCCCAGGTCCACGGACGACCCAACAAAGCATCGCTGATAAGATCCATCGTCTGCCGACGAGTGAGTTCGGGCAGAATCTTCACGAGGTCGCCATGCACCTTGTCGATTACCAGGTCGCGGTCGCTGAACCCCCGGCGGATATGGTGCTTGGCGAGATCGCATGCCGCCTGAGCTAACGCTGCGGTGGTCGGATTCGGGCCGAGTCGGACATCGATCGCTTCGAACGATTCAGAATCAGCCGCTTTGGCTCTGGCCATTCCCAGCAGCAATTGATGCGCTTCGACGCTCCGCTGATGGGCAATCGACAACTCTGCCTGGTCACCATCACCCAGCGAAGGCTCAAGGATTCCGATCGTTGCACACTGAGGACACTTAATCTCCCTACCCAGGTGATCATCTCGGTACTTTCGGTGATAGCCGCAACTCACGCAGGTAAATTGAGCCATCGCTCGGCACCCCATAAGCGCTCGACGAAAGCCACTATAATGCGGCACGCAAGTTTTGCCAGGACTATACGCGATGATTCCCACGAACATTTGGGGGGTGTCCGGGCAAAACTTCTGCCAAAATGGGTCCCATCCGTCGCGGTGCTGCGCGTGCCGAGTCGTCATTGGACGCGAACAAGTAGCGCAGTTTCCGAAGAATCGACGCCGCGAGCACGGCCGCGCAGCAGAATTCGATGCAGTTCGAGTAATGCGGGCCGCCTTCAAGTCCCCGGCAACAACTACAATGCTGGAAACGAGAGGGCGCAGCGATGGCTGATTCCGCCGGCAAATCACCCCCTGATTCCCCAGCCCCGCTTTGCGTCAGTGTCCCGGCCGCCGCTTTGCTCCTAAGTCGCAACGCGGCGCACCTCTACCGGCTCTGCAAAGCCCACCGAATCGGCCACAAAGACGCCAACGGGCATCACGTGCTAACTCCCGACGATTTTAGGACTTTGGCGTCCTTGAAACCGGGCAATCCAGCATGGCGAGCCAAAGGCAGTGCCGCGGCATCCGATGGTGCAGACGCCAGGCGGGCGATAGCTAAACAGCGTGCTGCGCTCAATGCGCATCGCAATTGATGCTCAATGCGCACTAAGAGGGTGTTTTTGAATCGCTGTCATGCGTAGGCTCGTTGGATTCGACCGAGCATGAGGCGGATCATGGCAATTTGAATCATCGTTTCACTGGTGTC
>JAKEIB010000405.1 GCA_022614705.1 Planctomycetota bacterium
GGTGCGGCATCATTCTCGGGTCCGGCCTGGGTGCGGTGGGCGACGCGATCGAGCTCGACGCCGCGATCGATTACGGTGACCTGCCGCATTTTTTGAAGTCGACCGCCGTCGGCCATCGCGGACGACTGCTGTGCGGCCGGCTCGGCGGCGTGCCGCTCGTCGCGATGCAAGGCCGCTTCCATTGCTATGAAGGCTATTCGGCAGAGCGAGTTACGTTTCCGGTCCGTGTGATGAAGGCGCTCGGCATCGAGCTGCTGATCGCCTCCAACGCGGCAGGCGGGCTGAATCCGAACTTCGCCGCCGGCGATGTGATGGTCATTGATGACCACATCAATCTGCTCAATCGCAATCCGCTCATCGGCGTAAACGACGACACTCTAGGCCCGCGGTTTCCCGACATGTCGGCGCCGTACGACCGGAATTTGGGCGACCGAGCGCTGGCGATCGCCCGCCGCGAGGATTTTGTTTGCCATCGCGGCGTGTATATTGCGGTGCTCGGGCCGACGTATGAGACGCGGGCCGAAATCCGCATGCTGCGTTACCTGGGCGGCGACGCGGTCGGCATGTCCACCGTGCCGGAAGCAATCGTGGCAGCCCACGCTGGCCTGCGCGTGCTAGGCCTGTCGACGATCACCAATGTCTGCTCCCCCGACAAACCGCACACGACCAGCGGCGACGAGGTCGTCGCCACCGCCGAAACGGCGCGCGACAAGCTGCGAGCAATAGTGACCGGCATCGTGTCCCAACAATTCGCTACTGCAAAGTAAACGGATTGTGGCTGGCCTCTGTGAGGCCGGTGCTGGAATATGGCGTGAGTTGCACATCAAACGGCCGGGGTCGCAGACCCCGGCTACAGTTATGAACGTCGTCCACCTGATCTCGAAAAAACGCGACGGCGGCGAGCTTACCGCCGACGAGATTGGCGCGCTCATCACCGGCTATGTCCGTGGCGACGTGCCCGATTATCAGATGTCGGCTTGGGCGATGGCCGTGTTCATCCGCGGCATGACCGTTGCCGAAACGGCGGCGCTCACCGAGCACATGCTGCACTCGGGCATGACCTTCGAGTGGCCGGAGGGCGAATCGCCAAAGGTCGACAAGCATTCGACCGGCGGCATCGGCGACAAGGTATCGTTGCTGCTCGCGCCGCTGTTGGCCTGTTGCGATTTGCAAGTGCCGATGATTTCCGGCCGCGGGCTCGGCGCGACGGGAGGCACGCTCGACAAGCTCGAATCGATTCCCGGCTTTCGCACCAACTTGAACACGGCCGAGTTTCAGGACGTGTGCCGCCGGGTCGGTTGCGTGATCAGCGGCGCCACGGCCGATCTCGTGCCAGCCGACCGCAAGCTCTACGCCTTGCGCGACGTGACGGGCACCGTTCCGTCGATTCCGCTCATCACGGCCAGCATCATGAGCAAAAAGCTGGCCGAAGGGCTCGACGCGCTCGTACTCGACGTGAAGTGGGGCAGCGGGGCGTTCATGAAGACGCTCAACGAGGCCCGCGCGTTGGCCAAGTCGATGGTTGACACGGGCAAGCGGATGGGCGTGCCCACCGCGGCGCTGCTCACCGACATGAACCAGCCGCTCGGTCGCATGGCGGGCAACGCGGTGGAAGTCAACGAGTCGGTTGAGTCGCTCCAAGGGAACGGGCCGGCCGACATGATGGAGGTCACGTTGGAACTCGGCGCGGAACTGCTTGTCCTCGCAAACCGCGAGAAGACGGCGGCCGCCGCGCGGCATCGACTGGAAAAGGCGATTTCGTCCGGCGCCGGGCTGGAAAAATTTCGCGAGATGGTTGCGGCACAAAGCGGAGACCTTGACGCGCCGCGCCCCGTCGCGCCCGCGCACGACGTCGGCAGCCCCTGGGACGGCTACGTGACGTCAATCGATACCGAGCGACTTGGTTACGCGATCATTCATTTGGGCGGCGGCCGGAAGCAGTTGAACGACAAGCTTGATCTCTCCGTGGGCCTGGAGATGCTGGTTCGTGTCGGCGATGCCGTCGAAAAAGGGAAGCCGCTTGTGCGGGTGTTCGCGAAGCCGGATGCGTTGAACGAAGTCAAACGTGACCTGCTTGCGGCGATTACGATTGGTGACAATCGAGTCGAAGCGCCGGCGCTTATTGTGGAGCGGATTGCATGAACACATCGGAACGCGACGAATTGATTCGAGCTGCTCTTGACGCACAACAGCGCGCTTTCTGTCCGTATTCAAATTTTCCCGTCGGCGCGGCACTGCGAACGGCAAGCGGACGGATCTTCCAAGGCGTGAACGTTGAGAACGCATCGTTCGGTTTAACGATCTGCGCGGAGCGCGTGGCAGCGTCGGCGGCCGTGGCGGCGGGCGAGCGGGAGTTCACGCAGATCGCCGTGGTCAGCCGCACGGGCGTGTCGCCGTGTGGCGCTTGTCGGCAGTTCCTGGCGGAGTTCAATCCGAACCTGCCGATCGTGATGATCGATTCGCTCAATCCGGGTGACGTGTACGAGACGACATTGACCGAACTGTTGCCGGGGCGGTTTGAGGGGCCTGTGTAGTCCTTGCGCTCCGCGAGAGGAGCATCGTCTCGCGGAGCGAGACGACTACATTTGAGTTTCCGCCATCGTTGCTTCGTGGCGAGCGATGTCGTCCGGCTCGAGGGCGGCGAGATACGGCAGATTGCGGTACATGTCTTCGTAATCGAGGCCATAGCCGACGACGAATTCGTCCGGAATGTCGAATGCCACGAAGTCGGGCCGGTAATCGACTTCCTGCCGGCCGTGTTTGCGGAGCAGCACGGCGGAGCGGATGGAAGTCGGGCCGAACTCGCGCATTTTGTCGAGCACTTGGACGAGTGTGTGGCCAGTGTCGAAGATGTCGTCGACCAGGAGCACGTCGCGGCCCGAGATATCGAGCATTAGCTCGGAGTTGATCACCAGCTCGCCGCGTGTGGTCGTGGCTCCGCGGTAGCTGCTGGCCTGCAGCACGCCGACACGCATCGGCAGGTCGAGCAAGCGAATCAAGTCGGCCATCAGCACGACGCTGCCAGTCAGCACGCCGACGATCGTGAGCTGACGATTCTCATAGCAAGCGGCAATTTTGTCCGCCATCCGCATCACGCCGTCGTGCAAGTCCTCCTTGCTAAGCAGAACCTTCATGGTCAATCCTTCTTGTTCATTGACTAAGACTTGTAGCTGGCCTCTGCGAGGCCGGCTTCCGCGAACGAAGTATCGCTGGCCTCTTTAAGGCCGGCTGCTTGCTGCGAACGAATAATATGGCTCATCCGAAAAAATCTGCAACACAACAACGGAAGAAGATGCCGCGAATTAGCGAAGGGTTATTGGACATACGTGTGAGCTTGCTTTGGGTGA
>JAKEIB010000007.1 GCA_022614705.1 Planctomycetota bacterium
ACAGCACGCGGGACCGTAACGCTTGAGCAAGCTGAGAAGATTTTGATGGCAAAAAAGGTCGAGAAGCTTTTGCTGGTTGACGAAAATAACAGACTGACCGGGCTCATCACGATCAAAGACATCGACATGATGCGCCGCTTCCCGCAAGCAGCCAAGGACCACAGCGGTCGGCTGCGAGTCGGAGCGGCAGTCGGCGTATTTGATTTTGAGCGGGCCGGCAGCCTGATCGAAAAAGGCGTCGATTTCCTCGTCGTCGATAGCGCCCACGGCCACTCGGCCAACGTGATCGAAACGGTCCGCGAAGTGAAGCGGCGCTGGGACATCGACGTCGTGGCCGGCAACGTGGCCACGCGCGACGGAGCGCGCGACCTCGTCGCGGCCGGCGCCGACGCGGTGAAAGTCGGCATCGGGCCCGGATCGATCTGCACAACGCGGGTCATCTCCGGCGTCGGCGTGCCGCAGGTCACCGCGATTTACGAAGCGTCGCAGGCAACGAAAGGAACCAACACAACGCTCGTCGCCGACGGCGGCATCCGCTACTCGGGAGACATTACCAAAGCACTCGCGGCCGGCGCCAACGCCGTCATGGTTGGCGGACTCCTGGCCGGGCTCGACGAAAGTCCTGGCGATCGCGTGTTGTTCCAGGGTCGCACGTACAAAGCCTACCGCGGCATGGGCTCGCTCGGCGCGATGGTGCACGGTTCGAGCGAACGATACCGACAAGCTGACGCCGAAACAAACAAAGGAAAATTGGTGCCAGAGGGGGTCGAGGGCCGCGTCGCGTACAAGGGATCGCTGAGCCCGTTTTTGTATCAACTTGTTGGCGGACTGCGGGCCGGCATGGGCTACTGCGGCGCCAAAACGATCGATGAACTTCGCACGGAAGCTAGATTTATCCAAATCACGGCCGCCAGTGTGCGGGAGAACCACCCCCATGACATCGCCATTACGCAGGAAGCGCCCAACTACACGGCCGAGTTTTCCGCGGACGAGTAAGAGCACGGAACATGGAGCAGGGAGCACTGAGCGAAGATTAAGCCGCTTGCGGCTTAGCGCAACCCTGAACCCAATTCTCAATTTGCGATCAACCCTCCGCATTGCCGCCTGCATTTTGTTGATGACCATGCTCGCCGCAACCCTGTCCGCCGCCACAAACGCCGGTAACCTTGAATGGCGTCGCGGGCGGGTGGCTGGGGTGGAGTCCGCCGCGGCGGACGACCCCCCAGCTTCACTGGGGGCTCGCCTTCGGCTCGACCCCAGCCCCCCGTCGCCTGTCTCCACGGCGCGCGCGACGCAGCTCAACCCACTCCGCGGCCCGCGGCGACACGTGGATTCGTCGCTCCGCACCGTGGCCTTTGAAGACGAACGCGGCCCGCAGTTCGGGAACAACGCAAGCAGCGGTTCGCCGTACCGCAGCGTGATCGTCGAACGCGACGACGACGTTCGCTCCGCGCAACTGTCGTCCGGCGCTCCGGACGGTTCACCGAGCACGCCCGCCGCGCCCGGCGCCACGGACTCCGGCGCCCAACCGATCGATGAATTGCGGAGTCCCGTGATCGACACGTCGACCGAGCTTCCGCCGCTCGAAGAACCGCCCATTCAGGACCTCGAAACACCGCCGATTCCGGACGACACGCGCACGCAACCGGGAATCGAGCAGCGTCAGCCGCTGCAACCTCAACCGCGTCAGCCGTCGACCGAGTTCCAGCCTCGCGTACCGCCGACGCGAGGCGGCATCGGCGCGGAGCTGCCGCCCGCGCCGTCGCTGAGCGAAGAAACCATCGAGGCCGAGCGCGAGAAGGCCGAGGAAGCTTGCGAGCAAGGCTTCGAAGACCTCCGCAATAAAACGATCGACAAGCTGAGCCTCGTGATTTCCG
This sequence comes from Planctomycetota bacterium, assembly GCA_022614705.1. Lineage (GTDB taxonomy): Bacteria > Planctomycetota > Planctomycetia > Pirellulales > Lacipirellulaceae > JABDGM01. Next base: position 1,878 of record JAKEIB010000007.1, read on the forward strand.
TCACGGGCGAGGAAGGTTCGGACTTCCCGTTCGAGTGCACGCTCGACGAAGCGTTGCACGGCGGCCGCTGCTGGGAGCAAACGACCTACATGTGGAAAGCGTCCGCGCTGTGCCACAAGCCGCTGTACTTCGAAGACGAGCAGCTCGAACGCTATGGCCATTCGTTCTCGCCGTGCTTCCAACCATTCATCTCCGGCGCCCACTTCTTCACGCGGCCGTTCGTATTGCCGTACTGCACGGGCGTCGAACCGCCGTGCGAGTGCATCTACGCCCTCGGCCACTACCGCCCCGGCAACTGCGCGCCGTACATGTGCAACCCCATCCCCATCAGCCCGCGCGGCGCGCTGTTCCAAGCCGGCGCGGTCGTGGGCACGGCGGCGGCGCTGCCGTGAGAGAAGCTATTGGCTGTTAGCTATTACCTGCTAACCGATCGGAAAATGCAAATTGCAAGTTGCAAAATGCAAATTGCGGAGTTTGTTTTTGAACAGGAGGCAACGGAGGGAACGGAGAATTCAATTCATCTCCGTTTGCTCTGTTTGCTCCTGTTCAAAATCATTGTCTTGATTCGATTTAATCGGCTCCTGCCTCGCGATTTTTCGTCTTGATTCCTTGTTCTGGCTAATAGCTAACGGCTAACAGCTTCTAAAAAAAGGAAATGCCGGGCCCTTAGGGCCGACGATCGAGCGCCGCGGCGCGCATGGGCAAAACGCTCACCCGATTCGCTCGCGCGCTTGACGCTGGACCGTATCCCTACCGCACGATGCGGGACCTGCCTCCAATGGGCCGGTGTGGCGCGCCGCAGAGCTTCGCCGCGACAGGAGGAAGGGTTTTTGATCAAGACCCTGTGCAAGCGCGGAGTTGTGAGTTGCAAACGCGCCGCCGGCGAGACGTCTTCAAGCAGCATCGCACCGCACGGTCATTTCACACGCCAACCTAGCACAATAGTGGACATATTTCAACTATCATTTTTGGCCACTGTAGCCGAGTGTCTCCGACACTCGGATTGCGAGTTTCGGAGAAACTGCGGCTGCATGGTGGCCCAAAAATGAAGGTTGACAGGAATGGTCAAGAGTCGAGGGACTAGCGTCGAGAGCCGGGAGGAGATTGCAAAATGCAAGTTGCAAGATCATTGGCTATTGGGCGACTACCAACTGATTCGGCGGATGCCTTCGACCTGATCAAAGTGCGAATCCTGGCTGAGAATGTCCAGGGCATGTTGTCGCGCCAAGGCGGCGATCCAGAGATCGTTTTCCGGGATCGGACGGCCTTTTCGTGTGAGACCGTGACGAATTGCGGCGTACATGTCTGCCGTTTCTCGATTGGATGGCAAGACGATCGATTGCGACTCGAGCAATTTAAATCCCGCTTCACTACTGTCCGGCTAACGCCGGAGTGACTTCGGTTAACTCTTAGGATTTCAACAAGTTGCGTTCGACAATGCGTGTACACGATCTGAACTCGCCAGC
>JAKEIB010000068.1 GCA_022614705.1 Planctomycetota bacterium
ATGTGAAACTGAGTGACCCCAAGGGCGATGACATAGCGCCGGACAAGATAATACGCAAAACTGGAGGCGTCTTTCCCGATCCTCCTGCTCCGGTCGATATACCCATCGAGATCGTCTCGCTGAACCTCATTTCTGCGGAACCCATAATCGTTAATTACAGCGGCGGTGCTACGGAATTATGGGACGCTCAGGTAGAGTTGGATCCGAGCGCGGCGAGCCAGGGCCTGCTGCAGATTACGCACAACCCAGCCGGCGAGCCCGACGGAGGTGTTATGAACGACGGGTATATCGACATTCTGGGGACGATCAAGTTCACACATACCCCTGCAGGCGGCGAACCCAGGCACAGATTTTTTTCAATTGTTGACCGGACGCAGCTAACCACGACCGACGCCAAGTGGGCGCACCAGCACAGCAGCATTGCCGGCGGCGCGAACCGCGAGTTCATTCCCGGCGCCGATCCGGCAAATCCCTCCGCGCCGCTACAGATTCTCCTCTTCCAAGGCGGCGGTTTGGATCTCCCGCTGAGGGTGATGGACGTCGTGCCTGAACCGTCGTCGATGATGCTCGTCTCGCTGGGCTCGTTGGCATTGATTGCGGTCGGGTTCCGGCGGCGTTTTTAGAGGCACGCAGCGTATTCGGCGATCCTTGCTTGGTCCGCTGACCTGTACCACGGTAAAATGAACGGTTCCGTCGACCTCGCCGGGATTTGCTTGATGCAGTTTCAACTTAAAGCACCCTTTGAGCCGGCCGGCGATCAGCCGGAGGCCATTCGCGACCTGGTGGAAGGACTGCGCGGTGGCCGGCGCGAGCAGGTGCTGATGGGCGTGACCGGCTCCGGAAAGACGTTCACGATGGCGAACGTCATTCAAGCGGTGCAGCGCCCGGCGTTAGTGCTTTCACACAATAAAACACTGGCGGCCCAACTTTACAGCGAATTCAAGGAGTTCTTTCCTCACAACGCGGTGAGCTACTTCATCAGCTACTACGATTATTACCAGCCCGAGGCGTACATTCCGCAGCGCGACATCTACATTGAGAAGGACGCCTCGATCAACGAGGAGATCGACCGGCTGCGGCTGGCGACGACCAGCGCGCTCGTGAGTCGGCGCGATGTGATTGTGGTAGCCAGTGTATCGTGCATTTACGGGTTGGGATCGCCGGCCGATTATCGAGCAATGATGGTCGGCGTGGCGGTCGGCGACGTGCTCGACCGCGACGCCGTGCTGGCGAAGCTCGTCGACATTCAGTACGAGCGAAACGACACCGATCCGTCGCGCGGCAAGTTTCGCGTGCGCGGCGATTCGGTCGAGATCTGGCCGTCGTACGAAGAATTTGCGTATCGCATCGAATTCTGGGGCGACGAGGTTGAGCGGCTCTCGATCATCAATCCCACGTCCGGCGAGGTGATCGACAAGCTGGAGCAGATCTACATCTATCCGGCCAAGCACTTTGTGCTGCCGGAGGAGCGGATTCACAACGCGGTCGATGAAATCCGCCACGAGTTGCGCGAGAGGCTGGAGCTGTTCAAGTCGCAAGGCAAGCTGCTCGAAGCCCAGCGGCTCAGCGCGCGGACGCGGTACGACGTGGAAATGATGATGGAGATGGGCTATTGTCCCGGCATCGAGAACTACAGCCGGCCGCTCAGCGGCCGCAAGCCGGGCGAGCCACCGTACACGTTGTTCGACTTTTTTCCGAAGGATTACTTGCTGTTCGTCGATGAGTCGCACGCCACCGTGCCGCAAGTCGGCGCAATGTTCAACGGCGACCGCAGTCGCAAGGAAACGCTCGTCGAGCACGGCTTCCGCCTGCCGAGCGCGCTGGACAACCGGCCGCTACGGTTCAATGAATGGCGCGAACGGATCAGCCAGGTCGTGTACGTTTCGGCGACGCCTGGGCCGTTCGAGCTTGAGCAAACAGGCGGCGAAGTGGTCGAGCAAGTCGTGCGGCCGACGGGACTGTTGGACCCCATTGTCGAAGTTGTTTCGGCCCGTGGTCAGGTGCCGCACTTATTGCAGCAGATTCGCGATCGAGCCGCCGTGGGGGAGCGCGTCCTTGTGACGACGCTCACCAAGCGTCTTGCCGAGGATTTGGCAACCTACTTCAGCGACGAGGGCGTGCTTTGCAAATGGCTGCACAGCGAGCTTGACGCGTTCGAACGAGTCGAGCTGCTGCGCGACCTGCGGCAAGGAAAGTTCGAGGCGCTAGTGGGCGTGAACCTATTGCGCGAAGGCCTCGACCTGCCCGAAGTGTCGCTGGTTGCAATTCTCGACGCCGACAAGGAAGGGTTCTTGCGGAGCGAAACATCGCTGATGCAAACGATCGGCCGGGCGGCGAGAAACGTGAACGCCAAGGTGATTCTGTACGCCGACAAAGTGACCGACGCGATGCAGAGGACGATGGACGAAACGGCCCGCCGTCGACATCTTCAAGAGGAATACAACCGCCAGCACGGGATCACGCCGGAAACCATCAAGAAGGCAATCCACGCCGGTATCGAAGCGGAAGCAGCGGCCCACGCCGAGGCTAATGCCAAGGTTGGCCGTACAGACGAAACTGAATACATCACCGAGGAATATATCGCGGAGCTCGAGGCCGAGATGCTCGCGGCGGCGGAGGCCATGGAGTTTGAACGTGCGGCGGCAATCCGCGACCGCATCACCCATTTGCGTGAACAGGTCGGCAAACCCCTGGCCGCAGTGCGCGAGCTGGCATCGGCTGTGGACGGTGGCAAGCCACGCAAAGGCAAACGTAAGGCTGGCGACCCGGCGCAATGGCGAGGCCGTGTACCGCGCCCGAAGCGGAACATTTAGCGATTCGCCCGACTGTATATGGAAACGGGCCAGCGGCTGGGAAATCGCCGGCCCGAACTGCGCGCCCGTCGTCAACCGCCGCGTTTCATTCGTCGCCACGCAAGCAGGCCGGCGAGGGCCAGCGCGGAGAGCGTGCTCGTCGCGGGTTCGGGGATCTGGGTGATCGTGATGCGGGCGATGAGCTCGCTTGGGCCGGGGGCCAGGCCGGCGCCGATCGTGCCGACCGGCGTACCGGTGCCTTCGAAGTTATCGAGACCAGGATGAGCATGCACCATACCGCCTTCATCGCTCGAGGTTCCGCCGAGCGTGGAAAACGCGGCGCCCATGCGGTCGTTCACTTCCGTGCCTGCGTCCCAAAGCTGGTCGCCGAAGACTTCGATGGTGAGCGGGCCGAGGAAGTTGCCGCCGGCATCGAACACTTGATAAGCCAGCGGATTGTTGTTGCCAATGAACGCGTCATTCGAGGGAATGACCATCGATGCGAACGTGAAGTATCGCGACATGGTTGAATCGACGATCGACACCAGCGTCGAAGCAGTTTCGCCGCCATCGATGACGGGCGGTTGGCCGGGCATGGAACCGAATCCCATCAGACCCGGGACGACTCCCGAAACGCGGCCTGGGGCAGCGAATTCAGTGGCCAGCAAATCGGGTGGACCGTCCTCGGCAAGCAGTTCCAGCCCGGGGGTTGCCGGGCTGCCCAAATTGAAAGTATCGAAGCTGCCGTCGTGAAATCCGGCAAACACCGGGGTTATGTAGAATCCATTCGAGGGATTGGGGTTCTCCACGGTGACCCGCAACACTTGCCCATACGACGAGGCTGACAAAACTAAGAGGCCGGCCGCCGCGCAAAGCGCGAGCTTCGTTCTGGCGACGGAGCCACGGAAATTCTTCTGCGACATGATGACATTCTCAGGGGTAACGTAGTTCCTCTTCTACAGACTTGAGACAAGCTCGCTAGCAGCGCGGCTGATCGACGACGCGGTCCAAGCCGGGCTTGTCGAACGAAGAGTTAGTCGCCAGAGAAGCGGATCGGCTACAAGAAATTTTGAACCGACGGCGTGACACGCCAATTTGTCAGTTCGATTCGTGACGTTGTGCCTCGGCCAGCAATTGCTTGATGCGCTGACGTCGCTCGGGGCTGAGGCGGATGGTGGTAATATCCGACGCGTCGCGGCGCAGGCGGTCGGGCATCTTCATCAAAACTTCACGCAGGCCGCGGAGTTGTTGCAACCATCGGCGGCACGGCCCGCATACGAACGTGTGCCAGCGAAGCGCGATGCGTTCGTCCCAATCGAGCGTGCGGTCGAGGGCGTCGGAGGCTAGCTGCGAGGCTTCGCTGCAGCGAATTGTCAGAACGAGCTTGAACAACCTGAGCAGTTTCATCCGTTAGCGTCTCCGGTCTTTCGGACAGAACCAGTGTTTTTCGAGGCACTGGCGGAGCAACAACCGTGCGCGATGTAAGCGAACCGACAGGTTTTTCGCTGAAATGCCGGCAACTCCGCAGATTTCGTCGATCGGCAGCAGGCCAATTTCGCGCAGCTCGAACGCCTGCGCGAGGTGTCCAGGCAGTTCGATGATGCAATCGGCCAGCACCCGCCAAAACTCGGAATCTTCCGCGATTCGGTCGGGCGGCAGCGACCATTTTCGCGGCGCGGCGATCCATTTGCCACGATCATCGAACAATGCGGTATCAATATCTTGCTGGGTGTGCGTTACGAGGGGAGGCTCGCGGCCGAAGCGCCGGTAGTAATCGGAGATCTTTCGTCGCAAAATCGCAATCAGCCAGGTGCGGAAGCCCGATCTGCCGTCGAACGAATCGCGGGCGCGCCAGGCAGCCAGGAGCGCCTCCTGCACGAGGTCTTCAGCCGCCTCTCTTTGTCCGACCCGCGCCAGTGCAAAGCGCAGCAGTTTATCGCCGTGCTCATCGGCCCAGCGCATAGGATCCGCCAGCTCAGGGATATCTGATTGGGAACGCACTGACATCCCCTGCTCCAACTTCATCGGTCCCGACCACATGCCTCGCTTCCTCCTGTCTTAGTCGCTCGGCACGGAGAAATGTTACAGCGCATCCCCCCAATCGATGAAAATAGCGGACAATTTCGGATGGTACGCCGCTTGGGCATAAAGCCGGCGATGGTATCGCCGGTCACGCACGTAAAGTGTGAGCGTCGCCACATCGTCGGGACCGGCGATGACATCGCCGGCTTTATGAAATCCAGTTCCAGGGCTTCAGTGGTAGGCCTCGACGTAGGTTGTGTCGTTCGATATATCGTTGCAGGTTTTCCCAATGGCTTTGATCATAAATGAATTCAAGCCACTTTCCCTCACACCAAACTGGAACGGAGGATGAAGTCGTTTTGTGCACCGACTTCGTCGTCACCTGCGCAATCCACTTCGCCGTGCCATCAACGTCGCGCTCGGTGTAAGTCAACAATAGGTGCATGTGGGTCGACTCAATCGCGGCGGCGGCGACTTGCCAATCTGAGCTGCCCGCACATTCACCCACCGCCGACGCCACAGCCTCGATCATCGCGGGTGAAAATCGTGTCGGCGGATGTTTCATCCGTTCCTTCGCCATCCGCTCGCGAGCCGGGTCGCCCGCGTGAAGATGGCGTGGGTCGAAGTAGCCGATCTGTTCATCCCATGCCGACGACCAATGACCGCGTGTGTCGCCGGGAAGCCATAGGCCGTGTGCCGATTTTACAATGTGGTAGCCGATCGTTCGTGGCATGCGTTCACCTCAGCAGTCCGGCGATACCATCGCCGGCTTTATGTTGTTAACTCCGCATGGAGACTTGTCAAAGTTTCGCCAATCGAGCCAGGAATCGTCGCGTCCGCGATTTCGTCGAGCGGAGTAGGATCGCGGTTTATGATGACGAACCGGCCGCCGCGCTCTCTTGTGATACGCGGCAAATCGGCGGCCGGTGTAACGACCAGCGATGAGCCGATCGCCAGCATGAGGTCGGCATCGCGCGACCAGCGCGTGGCTTCCATGAGGACGTCCGGTGGAAGCATCTGGCCGAAGGAAATCGTGGCGTGTTTCAGTCGGCCGCCGCACGCGGGGCAATCGGGCACGCGGTCGTCCGCGAGAAATTGTGCAATGAGCGGTTCGATGTCGTAGCGGGCGGAGCAATCGAGGCAGGCAGCCTGGCGCGCGGTGCCGTGCAGTTCTAGCACGCGGCGGCTGCCGGCCATTTGGTGCAGGCCGTCGATGTTTTGTGTGATGACGCCGCGAATCCGTCCGGCCGCCTCCCAACGTGCGAGCACCTGGTGCCCTTCGTTCGGCTGAGCCGGCCCAAACTCGCGGTGCATTTCGCACTTCTGCCGCCAGTATTCGTAGCGCCCGTCGGCGCTCGCCAGGAACTCGTCGAAGTATACCGTGCGATACTTCGACCACACGCCTCCGGGCGAGCGAAAATCGGGGATGCCGCTCTCGGTGCTGATGCCGGCGCCGGTGAGTACGACCGCCGATCGCGAAGAGGCAAGCCACTGAGCGACGCGATCGATATAAAAGTCAGCCGGAGACATGGGCGGGCGGATTTCACCACAGAGGACACAGAGGTCACAGAGAAGGATAGCGTAGCAGAACAGAAGAGTGGCAGATCGTAAAACATCAAGGATTTGCTGTCACTGTTCTGCTGATTTGCCACTCGGCTGCTCTTCTCTGTGACCTCTGTGTCCTCGGTGGTTAATCCAGTCGCTCGATTATGTCGTTGCGCCGGGCCACCTGGCGGCGAAGATCAGGCCCGTGATGAGGCCATACGCGATGCCGTCGATGATGTCGGCCACCATTTTGCGGCCGAACCAGATGCCACTGAGGATATTGGCCGTGCCGTAGGTGAGAATTCCCGCGGTGCCCACGAAGCGGAATACCCTCATGAATGATTCGCCTGGATCGAGGGCGATGCCGGCCAGATAGCCGATGACGAAGTTCGCAATCAGGAAGAAGAGCAACGTGCAAATGATGTTCACCGTCATGTTGGGCGCGTTGCGCCACAACGTGAGCGTGCCATGCGGGCCCGCTTGCATCTTTGCTTTGTAGGCCTCGCTCTTGCAATCTTCCGGCGTCGCGGCATACGGAAAACAGTATTGGCCGGGCGGCAGATTATCGCCCTTAATCTGCTTCATGATCGCGTCTTCGTTCGGCAAGCGAATCCAATCCTTTTTGTGGTGCGGCAATACCATCCACGCCGCACAACTGGCAAGGAAAACGGCGACGCCCGAAACGACGATCGGCAGCCAGAGCGTCCAAACGCTGATATCGGTACCCATGATTTGCTCTCCGCGAAAAGAAAAGTGTTGAGTGCCTGCGGGACAGTTTAACGCAGACCCGCGAAATCGGGGAGCGGGTCCCGTCGGGCAATCGACGAGAAACAAGAAAGCCAAAGCCGATGCGCCAGATTGCACCGTGCTCCGAGCTCCCCGCTCTTTACCCCGGGCCATGGCCATAAAGATGTTGGATCGGAGTCTTGTGCCCCCAGGCGATTTCGTCGATGGCCACAGCGAATACCTCGGCGATCTTTTGCCGCTCCACCGGGCTAGGCGTCCAGCGTCCCAGCGCGATCGCCGTCACGCGACCTTCCTCCAAGCCGCTGCGCTGGGCGAGGTCGTCCACGCTGATGTTGAGTTCGCGACAAAAGTCGGCGACGGCCTTGGCCATGGTTAGTGAAAAATCCTTGAAAACCAATCGGCGGACGGGTGGCACGCCCAGAGGCTCGGCGATGGGCGTGGTTTTCATGGGCCAGCAAGAACAACCACGCCCTTCGAAGACTCAGGGTGTGCCACCCGCCTCAAATCCACTGCTTCCGATCACTGCCCGGCGATGATTGGCACCGCATTCAAAATTGTATAGGATAGAGCCGGAGTCTATAATTCCCGTTGATGGAATTTAGAGTGGCCGATCGCCGCAGTCCTCGTCTTTGGTCGGCTGCTTGTAAGGTCCGCACGGCTCGCCGAGTCGTATGCGGCGAAGGGAGCGGTCATGGCTACCCAAGCGATTGATCGGGCGTCGGACATTCCGGCCGTTCCGGACATCGAGCCGGTCGTCGAAAAGTTTCAGTACCCCGGCATCCCGACCACCTGCGACGGCGCCGAGGCGGTCGTGTGGGTCGAAACGCGGATCTCGCAGGGCTGCGGCGCGTATCCCATCACCAGTTCGACCACCATGGGCGGCGGCTTCAACCAGGCCGTCGTCAACGGCGAGCCGAATCTTTGGGGCGATCAGCTCGTGTTCGTCGAGCCGGAAAGCGAGCACTCGTCGGCCTCCTTCTGCGAGGGTTTCGCGGCCGCCGGCGGGCGCGTGACGAATTTCACGTCGGGCCAGGGTCTCGTGCTCATGAAGGAAGTGCTTTACACGATCGCCGGCAAGCGGCTGCCCGTGGTGTTCAACATCGGCGCCCGCGCGCTCACGAGCCAAGGCCTGAATGTTCACGCAGGCCATGATGACGTGATGAGCGTCGCCGATTGCGGCTGGGGCGTGCTGTTTGCCCGCAATGCGCAGGAGGCCGGCGACCTGTGCCTTATCGCGCGGAGGGCGGCCGAAGCGTCCAGCACGCCGTTTCTCAACGTGCAGGATGGCTTCCTCACCACGCACACGGTCGAGAGCGTGCGCCTCATTGAGCCGGAGTTCATGGTTGAGTTCGTCGGCAACCCCAAAGACAAGCTGATGAACCTCATGGACCCCGCCAACCCGATGATGTCGGGCGTGGTGCAGAATCAAGATTCCTACATGAAGGGTAAGATCGCCCAGCGATGGTACTACGATCAAGTCGAGCCGGCGCTGGGCGAGGCGTTCTCGGAGTTTTACCGCAAGACGGGCCGGCGTTACGACTTCGTGATGCCGTATCGATGCGAGGACGCCGAGTACATCTTGGTCGGCATGGGTTGTTACATGGAAACGGCCCAAACGACCGTCGACTGGCTGCGCGAGGAAAAGGGCATCAAAGCCGGCTGCCTGAACGTGTATTGCTTCCGTCCGTTCCCGGCCACGTATATTGTCGATGCACTGATGCACGCCAAGGCAATCACCGTGATCGAGCGGATGGACGACCCGCTTTCGACAACGGGCAACCACCTTACCCGCGAGCTGAAAGCTGCGTTCTGCGACGCGATCACTGGCCAGAACGGCCAGGAAAAGATCGATTGCGTGCCAAGAATTTACCACGGCGCTGCCGGATTGGGCAGTCGCGACGTGCGGCCGGGCGATATTTACGCCGTGTTTGAGAACATGATCCACGACGGCCAGGACTTTTTCAGCGTGGGCATCAAACACCGCACGGCGCTCACCGTCAAGGAAGACCCGGATCTGCGTCCGCTCGGCGCGTTTTCGATGCGCGGCCACTCGATCGGCGGCTTCGGCTCGGTCACGACCAATAAGGTCATCGCCACGATCGGCGGGCAAGTGTTCGGCAAAGACGTGCAAGCCTATCCGAAATACGGCTCGGAAAAGAAAGGCCTGCCGACGACGTACTACCTCACCATCGCCGAGTCGCACATTTATTCGCACAGCGAACTAGAATACGTCGATCTCGTCGTGCTCAACGACACGACGGCGCTCTTCAGCGGCAATCCGCTGGAGGGAATCGTCGACGGGGGGGCGATCTTCATGCAAAGCCCGTACACGAATCCGGTCGACGTGTGGCAACGAATTCCAACTCGCGACAAGAACACGGTTCGTCAAAAGAACCTGCGAGTGTTCTTTGCCGACACGGTGCAAATTGCCCGCGAGGTGGCCACCGAGGCCGACCTGCAAATGCGCATGCAGGGCATCGTGCTGCTCGGAGCATTCCTCAAGCTCACGCCGTTCGCCAGATCGAGCAACATGACCGACGACGCCGTGCACGACGGCGTTGAGAAGGCACTTCGCAAGTACTTCGGCAAACGCGGCGAACAGGTCGTGCAGGACAACCTCAACTGCGTAAAACGCGGCTACAACGAAATGCAGGAAATCCCGCGGGAAGTGATTCATGGAGGGAATGGACACGTGTAAGAGATCGGAGGTCAGAGGTCGGAGGTCAGATGCACTGACGCATCCCCGACTTCTGACCTCCGACCTCTCACCCCTTTGGATGCAATCATGGCCACCGCCGAACTTCCCCGTTCCATGAACGAGGCCAACGAACGCGACCCCTTTAATAACAACTGCTACGGCACGTTGGTCGACCGACCTTACGTGGGCGTCACGCTACCGGTACTCGATGTCCACGATTTCAACGAGCGCGTGATCCGTGGCTATGAGGAGGGAAAAGGTGAGAAGGAGTTGCCGGCCGATTTGGCGGTGGCCCGGTCGTTAATCCCCGCCGGCACCGCCGCGCTGCGCGACTTCAGCTACGTGGCCCCGGAGATTCCCGAGTACATCCGCGAGAACTGCACCGGTTGCATGGATTGTGTTACCGAATGTCCGGACACGGCGATCCTGGGCAAAGTCGTGGCCGAGCCAGATCTGGAGGAAAAACTGGCCGCCATTTCGAACGAGGAAGACCGGCAGGCATTCGAGGCCCAATGGTCGAAAACGCGGAAGTATTACGACGGCCCGCAGAAAAAGGGCCTCCCTGGTGGACGATTCGCCATCATCATCGACCCCAGCAAGTGCAAAGGGTGCGCCGAGTGCGTCACCGTGTGTGATGATAACGCGCTAAAGATGATTCCTAAGACCGAACCGGTGATGGAGCGGATTCGCAAGTCGCACCGTATGTTCAAGCAGGTCGGTCCATCCGACGATCGGTACATTAACGAGAATCTGCTCATTGACATGATGCTCAAGGAGCAGACGCACGTGTACGTCGGCGGCGCCGGCTCGTGCGCCGGTTGCGGCGAGGGCACGGCACTGCGGATGCTCTGCGCGGCTACCGGCGCCAAGCATGGCGACCAGTGGGGCATCGTCGCGGCCACCGGCTGCAACACGGTCTATACATCGACCTATCCCTACAATCCATACCTCGTCCCGTGGACCAACTCGCTGTTCGAAAACGCGCCGGCCGATGCCATGGGCGTCCGCTCGCGATGGGATCAGATGGGTTGGCAGAACAAGCCGTTGTGGTGCATCGGCGGCGACGGGGCGTTCTTCGACATCGGCTTCCAGTCGCTGTCGCGGATGTTCGCCTCCGGAATGCCGATCAAGTGCTTCGTGCTCGATACGCAGGTGTACTCCAACACGGGTGGCCAGGCCTCCACGAGCACGTTCACCGGCCAGAACACCAAGATGAGCATCCACGGCAAGGTGATTGCCGGAAAGCAAGAGCGACGCAAGGAAATCGCCCAAATCGCGATGATGCACCCGCGTACATACGTCGCCCAAACGACGTGCGCCCATACGAACCACTTTTACAAGTCGGTCCTCGGCGCACTGGAGTTCGACGGCCCGGCCATCATCAGCTGCTACACGACCTGCCAGCCGGAGCACGGCGTGGCCGACAACATGGCGGGCGAACAAGCGCGTCTGGCCGTCGACACCCGGGCATTCCCACTATTGATCTATGATCCGCGCGCCGGCGACACGATCAAAAAGCGGCTCTCGCTTCAAGGCAACCCGGCCATGAAAGACGACTGGTTCACCAACCCCAAGACGGGCGAAGTGGTGGACTTCGTCGATTTCGCCCGCAGCGAAGGCCGGTTCGCCAAGCACTTCGACAAGGACGGCAACCCGTCGGAAACGCTGCTATACGCCAAGCAGGACCGGCTGGAGAACTGGCATCTGTTGCAAGAGCTGGCGGGGTTGCGGTAACGGCGAACGTTGTAAGCGGGGCCGGGGACGGCCCGGCTCGCTGGTTACTTTGTCATCTCGACCGCTTCGTTGATCGTGCCGATGTAAAAGCCGGCGAGGCGGAAAATCATCAGTACGATGACGCCCATCACGAGCATGGCGACCAGGATGCCGAAGATTACGGCGATTGCCTTGATGGCCGTTTCGGCTTCACCTTCATAACGGCTGGACAGACGGTCCATCGACTCGACGATGCGGCCGCTTTCTTCGGCGACGGCCAGCGCGTCGAGAAAATCGGTCGGGAACGCTCCGCTGCGGCCCAGCACCACGTGCAGTGGGTGGCCAGCAGCCACGTCGGCCACGACCTGGTTCGTGTGCTGGACGTAATAGTCGTTTCCGGTGGCCCGCAGCACGAGCGGCACGACGCGGCGCATATCCATATCGACGTTGAGCGCCAAGTGCAGGGCCCAAGTCAGCCGCGCGAGTGCTATCTTTTGCAAAGCCGCGCCGATGCTAGGCAGCCGCATCATCGCTCGCTGCAACGGACGTGTCCACAGCATCCCGCGTCGCACGGCCACGATCACTCCCGCGATGCATAGCCCAATCGCTATGATAAAATTCGCGTAGATGACGAGGCCGCGTGTGCCGATCAAGCCCCAACCAAGCGGGTCGATTGGCTGACCGCCGCGTGTGGGGATGGTGCCGAGTATCCAGATCAATAGACCGATCACGAGGATCGAAAACGCCAACTCGATCATCGGCCAGGCGATGGCGCCCAGAAAAATGCGCTGGGCCTGCACTTGTCGCCGATAGTGGGGCTCCAGTCGATGAAACACCCGCCCCAGCGTGCCCGTCTCCTCGCCGACATGCGTCATTTCGAGAAACAAGGGCGGAAACACGCTGCCCGTGCCGGCCAGAGCCAGCGAAAGGCTGTCCCCCTTGGCGACGGCGTCGCGGACCTGCGCGAAGTACGGCCGAAACCGTCCGCGGGCCATGTCCGCCTCGCGCTGCCACGTGCGGCGGACGTCGATGCCCGAATCCGTCTCCACCGCCAGACGATGGCACAATTCGGCGAGTGCCTTGTTTGAAAGTTGAGGCTGAAGCAGCATGGCAGGGGTCCGTCGTCCGTTGTGCATTGCTTCTATGCTAGCGATTTGGGTGCAGCGGACAACGGACCACCGACAATGGACAATTGCCGGTAAGCATTAGCGGGAGTTGGACGAACTGGTCGTAGTCGTCTCAGACCAAATCCCCCGCTTCGCTGCCCGAGCTTCCTTTTCGGCCGCCGCGAGTCGGCGTTTCATTGGCCCGCTGTAGCGGTAGTCCAGTCGGGCGTGCGCCAACCCGGCCCGCACGAGCTCCTCGTTGAGCATGACGTCGCCGTTCCAAACGAACGCCAGGAAGCGATCGTGACGATCCTTGCGTTCCAAGCTGAAAGTAAGCCGAACCTGTTGGCCGGCGTCCGCGACGAAATCTTTCGCGAACGCGCTAGCTTCCGGCCCCCAAGCTTCGACCGGATGATCTTCAAGCACGGTTTCCGGTGTGTCGATGCCCTGTAGCCGCACGCGGGCGCCCGATTCAAGCAAGAGCGTGTCGCCATCGACGACGCGGCGCACTCGATGAACGCCTTCGTCGAGTCCCTCCGGTACCGGTTGTCCGCCATCCGCCGCCACCAGACGCCAAATGACGAGCGCCAAGCACACAAGCCACAACGCCAGCCCGCAGTGCTCACGCCAGTAGCGACGAGATGCACGATACATCGCCGGAATCAATCTGTTCCCAGGTTACCTCGCAGGAGAACTGCAAAGTCCGCATTAATGTAGCTGGCACGCTCCGCGTGCCGCAGCTTTCCCGAGGAAACACGTGGATTTCTTGAAGGCTGTTACGGCACACGGAGTGTGCCTACTACTTTGCAGTTCTCCTGAGGTTACCTCGTTCCCACGCGGAGCCCGCCACGGCGGATCTTCGACGTGGGAACGAGGCGCAACTAGCGCTTGCTGAAATCGAATTGTGGCGCACTGCGGCGGCCCAGCGGTTCCTGCAAAAACCGTTCGCAGCAACTGCGGCAGAGGTCAAAACGACGCTGACGATACGTGTCATTTTCCGGCAACTCGCCGTCGGCTTCAAACTCGTCGTAACGCTCGAGCACTTCTTGAATGTCGTTGAGATAATCGCGGTCGTTGTCGATCGCGGAATCGTCCTCGCACGGCGCCGGGTACACTTCCATGCGCACCACATACGTCACATCGTGCTTCGGATCCAGCTCGCATTTGCACATGTCGCAACTGTAGTGAATCATCTCGCAATTAATCCTTTCTTGATTCACGCGCACCCGCTCTTCAAACGAGTAACTGCGTATCGTTCATCGTAGTGAGAATCGAGCGCAATGAGCAAGCGCAGCCGGAGAAGTTTTTTGGGATTTGATCGAGTCGATGAGTGTTGCGCGATCAATGTCTATTTAGACGACATCGGCCCGATGATGTGACCCTCCAAGTGGTATGCGACTTGCATTCCATAAATCGACTTGACAGCATCTGAACGAATCGAACTTAATTAATGGTTCCCAGCCGCCGCTACTTTTCTGAACCGACGCGTGCCACCATGCCGTGCACGCCGTCTTTTCTGGCAGGCACTTCCGGTCGGGTCGAAGGCCCGTTACTTCACCGGTGGTCGGTATTGTTTCAGTGCCGCAAAGCTCGAAAATGCCGTCTGGTCCGGCATTTTTATGGCGGTTAGAATAAATGAAGGGTCGGACGCGACTCCGCCCTTGAGCGACGTTAGTTAACCCCCACGGTTGTAATACGCCTTATGTCCACGGTTTCCAGTGTAGCTTTGAGTTCCAGCGTCTTATTGCTCAACCGTCAGTACATCGCGATCCATGTGGTCGACGTGCGTCGCGCATTGGTGCTGCTCTTCCGCCAGTTGGCGGAGGTGATTCACATCGAGGGCGACCAGTGGGCGAACTACGACTTCGAATCCTGGCGAGAAATCAGCGAATTGCAGTCCCAATACAAGGATCCGCTTCAGGACTGGATTCGCAGCGTCCACTTTGAGATTCAAGTTCCGCGGGTGCTGAGATTGCTGCACTACGACCGCGTGCCGAAACAACGCGTGCGGCTCAATCGGCGCAACATCTTCGCCCGAGACGGCAACCACTGCCAATATTGCGGGAAGCGTTTCGCCACGAGCGAATTAAGCTTGGACCACATCATTCCCACCTGTCGCGGCGGCGATACGAGCTGGGAAAACCTGGTCTGCGCGTGCGTGCGCTGCAACGTCCGCAAGGGCGGACGCACGCCGCAAGAAGCTGGTATCAAGCTGATCAAGAAGCCGGCGCGCCCGAAGCGCAGCCCGCTGCTCACGATCAAACTTGGAAATCCGAAGTACGCCAGCTGGAAAACATTCCTCGACAACGCGTATTGGTCTGTCGACCTGAAATAATCTCGTTCCCACGCGGAGCCCGCCACGGCGGATCTTCGACGTGGGAACGAGCCCTACTTCTCCGCGAGCGGTTCCTTCTTCTCCGTGATCACCGGGCACTGCGGCGCCATCTCGGCATTGAGCTCAGTGAACGGCTTCCATTCTTCCGGCACGTTGTCCTCATGAAAGATTGCCTCGACCGGGCACTCGGGCACGCATGCTTCGCAGTCGATGCACTCATCCGGATGGATGTACAGCATCTGCTCGCCTTCGTAAAAGCATTCCACCGGGCAAACCACCACACAATCGGTGTATTTGCAGGCAAAGCACGGTTCGCAAACGACGTGCGTCATGAGTCGAAATCTCCTAATGAAAGCATAAAAGCCTGTCGCATCGGCAGTCGCGAGTTCGCATTCTGGCTCCGGCGAACCGCCCCAACCTTTATCCGAAGTCAGGCTGGAAAGCCCAACATACCGTGGGGCAAGTCGTTATAACCAAAGCACTTCGATCCGACCCGCAACCGTGTTGTGCGCAATCCTAGTTCTGCTTTCTACAGGTGTCAAGCGGTTTGAGCGAACGCATCCGCGCGACTGACTCTGCTGGATCCCGGAGTCATTCCGAGGTCTGCCGAGGAATCTATGCGGTCCCCTCGGCGGACCTCGGTTTGACTTCATAAAGGGCATCGGCAACCACCGCCGGCCCTCATCTTGCTTCGACCGAAATTCCTACCTAAAATTGAGTTTGTACGGGTATGCTCGCAATCTGTGGGTCAGGTGCGGCGTGCGTGGCCGGAGTTGGCTCTCCTCGACCGAATCTAGGTTTGTTATTGCCACGCACAGGGACGCGATTGCTGCCCGTGCCCCAATCCCGACGAGGTTTGCCCAGTGGCCCTATCGGAACTTGATCGCGAACTGCTCGAACATTGCCTGAACGGCGAACCGCTAGGATGGCAGAAATTTGTCGACCGTTTCATGGGCTTGGTCATGCACGTCATCAACCACACGGCCCAATGTCGCTCCACGAGTCTGTCGGCTAACGATCGCGAAGATCTGGCCGCCGAAGTGTTTCTCGCCATCGTCGATAACGACATGGCAGTTCTCCGGCACTTCCGCGGCAAGAGCTCGCTCGCCACTTATTTGACGGTCATCGCCCGGCGCGTCGTGGTGCGCAAGCTCGTTGAAGGCCGCTCCGCCCTGCCCCTGGGCGACATGGTCGCGCAAGCCGAGGCCGACGATCACGAGCCAGAGCGGCGAATTGAGGATCGAGAGGAAGTCGGCCGCCTACTGGGCGAGCTGCATGGCTCGGAGGCCGACGTCGTCCGCATGTATCACCTGGAAGGCAAAACCTACCAGGAGATCAGCCACTCGGTGGGCATGCCCGAAAATAGCGTGGGGCCGATGCTCAGCCGGGCCCGCGCCAAACTCCGCCGCCGCGCGGGTGTCGATCCGGCCACGACGTGACCGCATCAACCTTGGCAAATCTTACGCCACCGGCAAACTTGCCCTTGTGAGGCATTGTCGCGCCGGCCCGATCCGTATCCGTCTCATCCTGCACGACCGCACCGGCCGAAGCAAATAATTGAGTGCACAGTCGGCGTCGGTTCGCGGCTTGCCGGGACCGGCCTTGGTACTAATGACACCTGCATTGCTAATGGACCGAACGGGTTATAGCATGGAGCACGGAGCAGGAATTCTTACTCCACGCTCCCTGCTCCTCGCTCCTTGCTGACCTCGAGACGGCTCAATTTCAATGCAGCCCTCAATAGTTGAGGCGACCCCGCTATGTCCGGAGCAATGCGTATGAGCATTTTCGCGCTTACGTTGGGCATCTGCCTGGCCGCATGTGCCCCGATCACGGCCCAGGAGTTCGGCAGCCTCACCACCGAAATTGAAGAGCGCGATTCGACCTACTATCCCCAGCCGACGTACCGGCCAAACTCGCTTGCCATCATCCAGGAAAAGGCCCAAACCCGCGCATACCAACGGCAAGCACGCCTGGCCTCGATGAGCTGGTACGGCATGTCGAACTCCCGGCCGCAGGCCGCCTCCACGCCGTTCACCTCGCGCTACAGCCCCGTGTGGGAAATGCCGGGCGGAAAGCCCTATTCCTGGTACCCCACGTACCGTTGGGCTGGGTACGGTTATTACGTGCGTTAAAAAAGGCCGCAGGAATTACCTCCGACCGCGCCCGCTTTCTCGCTGTGAATCCGCTAAATCCAAGCTCGCAGACACGTTGCCGGCCTTGTTTCCAGGACTGGCCACGTTTGACTGCCGCCAGCAACCTTGTAAAATTAGTAGTAAGTGCCTGCGCTATCGATGTTTAGCCAACGCCGTGGCAGCAACACGGGGGAGTTTTGATTGATCTGGAAGTTCTTGTTGATCTTGGCCATTGTGCTCCTGATTTTTGGCTCGACCCGCCTGCCATCGCTGGCACGAGCCTTCGGTGAGAGTATCACGGAGTTCAAAAAGGGCATCAAAGGAATCGAAGATCAATCCGAGGACAAAACAAAGAGCTAGCGCCGATTAGCTGCGACTAGTTGCGACGCGTCTAGCGGAGAGATTGTTCAATCAGGCCGGGCCCCTTCGCTCGGCCGGGAGTTGCATCGCCATGTTCGGAATCGGTACTGGTGAATTGATTGTGATTGGCATCATCGCCGTGATCCTCTTCGGCGGCCGCCTGCCGTCCGTCGCCCGTTCACTCGGTAAGAGCCTGATCGAGTTTAAGAAGGGGATGTCCGACATCGAAAACGACGTGAAATCCTCGGTCTACTCCGAGCCCACCGGCCAGGTCGGCTACAGCGACCACAGCGAACCCGCCAGCCCACGCTTCGAACCGCCGAAGGCGGAGAACACCGAGAAAGAAGATCGCGAGCATACAGTAGAAGTCGGGTAACTCTGCTTCTCTATTTTCTTCTAGCGCATCTGGCCGCGCAGCACGCCGGCCGTGGTTGACAACGTTTCCGTGAGCGCTCTACGCTGTGGAAGCCGGGCGACTAGCTCAGTTGGTTAGAGCGCTGTGTTCACACCGCAGAGGTCACTGGTTCGAGTCCAGTGTCGCCCATTTTGCAAAAATCGCGGGGATTTCGTTCGCGTTCCATGATTCGAGCCGGACGATTGGCTAGAACTCGGCGTCGAGAAAGCTAATCTCGCACGTATCGCATCAGCCGGTACGTCTTGAACTTTTCGAAGTTTGCGGCGCTGCGGGTGTGGGTGAAGTACTTGTCCTTCACCTTCGCCAATCGGCGCCGGAAAAACCAAGCGGCGAGCTTTGACCAGTAGGGGTGCGTCGCCACCGAGGCATGGCCGATCTCGTCCCAAATGGGTCGCAACACATCGGTAAACGCGCTGTCGATCACCGTGAAGGTTGGCGCAGTTTGCAAAGTAATATCGATGTCTTCCACCAGCGTCAGCGGATAGCCGGCGACGATCTGCTGAAATTCATCGATGTAGTGGCCGCCGCTGATCGGGCTCTTTTCCTTCAACGGGAGTCGAAAGAAATCGCAGATCACGAGGCTGCCGCCGCTCCGCAACTGCGAGGTCACGAGGTCCAGGCCTTTCGGCATGTTCACGTATTGATAACTTTCGCAGAACACAATCGCATCGTAGACGTCCGAAGTCCGATAGTCTTCATACTTACAATCAAATAGTCGAGCGCGATCGCCGAGCAGTTCTTTCGCCTGCTGATTGAGAAACGCGTTCGGGCTCACGCAATCGACATAGTGCCCGCGCTCAACGAGCTTCGCCGCCAGGCCGCCCGCGCCGCAGCCAACATCCAGAATCCGCTTCGCGTCGCTGGGGATATGTTCCAGCAGGAAGCGTGAATACTCTTCCTGCGCCCGTGGCAGATTTCTGATTTGCGGTTCAATGCCGTTGACCCAAAAACCATAGTGCAGGTCATTGGTTCCGACGAAATGCCGCCCTGCGAGGAAGCCCGCAACAAGACTTACATGCTGCCACTCGCCGCGCTTCTTGCGGCGATGTGACTTGAGAGACTTGATAAGCGGCATTACGAGGCTTCAAGTGTTTACTTTTTGAGCCGCTTGCGACGTTGAGCTCGGTCACGTGTCGCGCCAATTATGACGGTCCGTGGAAACGCTGACAATCTCGACTTGGGCGGTGCGACAATCGTGAATACGCTTGATTTCTCGACAAACGCTCCAACGCCAGCACACAAAACGTGTGAAAGCAGAGCCCTTTCCGCATCCTCAACACGCAACTTTCAGCGGTCCAACTGGCTAATTATTTGCTCGGCATCGAGCAGGGCATACGCGGGCCGCGGATGTTCTGGCGTGAACACTAGCAGGTCATCGCGTTCATGGACGGTCGCGAACGACTCCTCGATATTGCCGGACGCGTCGGTAACTCGCGCTAGATCCAGCCCCAAGTGTTTGGCAAGAAACCGGTACATCGCCGCGCGTTTTGACGGCCCGTAGTCGTGCTGCTCGTCGGCGAAGTGAGCATTCTCAACGTTGTCCGCCGCGCCCATCAGCTCGTAAACGCGCTGCATGTAGGGGAACTCGACACGCGGCACATTTTTCGTCCAATCGGCTCCGCAGGAGATGACAAGCTGCGGCTTCGGTGCGATGCTGGCCGCGATCTCGACGTTGTTCGTCTCGTGCTCGGCGCTCTTGTGGATCGGCATGCCGCTTTCGCAGATACAGCCGCCGTAGAAGTCGGCCGACACCATGACGACCGGCACGGAGACGTCGATCCGCGGATCGACGGCCGCCAAAAGGAACGATTGCGTACCGCCGCCCGACTCGCCCGTGACAGCCAGCCGCTCTTCATCGACGTTTCCCAGCGACAGAAGAAAGTCCAGCGCCCGCCGGCTGTTGTACGTTTGCAGCCGCGACACTTCGCTGTGCCGATGCGGTACCTGCGTCGACTCGCCGAAACCGATCATGTCGTATGCGAATACAACTGCGCCCATCCGTGCCAACGCCGCGCATCGTTTTTGCGTTTGCTCAAGCATGCGGTTGTCGGCCAAATGTCCGTGTGGGCAGAGCACGCCGGCCAGGTTCGTTTTCGATTCCCTGCCGTCCGTCGGAAGGTATAAATTGCCGGTCACCCAGAACCCGGGCAGGCTTTCAAAGGCGACGTTCTCGACGGTGTAACCATCCTCCTGACGCACCGAACGCCGAATCGGCTTCATCGGACATGCCTCAGGAACGCGCTCGAGCTTCATGCCCCGAAGCACGCCCGTGCGGATTCGCTCGGCACGCGCCTGCCATCCGGCGGCGCTGTCGTATTCGCTCGCGAATTTCGCCAGCTTCTCGGCCGCCTCGGCCTCGGTTAAGCAGCCTCCGCGGAAGAGAGTTTGAATCTCGGCCACCGCCGCCGCGATGCCCCACTCGAAGGCCACGAGCACGATCACGAACCGGGAGAACTTCATCGCGTGCAACCTCCAATAGTGTTTATTCAGCAAATTCTGAAGTCTTGCGACTTCAGCTACGAGTTTGGAAATGCGTACTACTTACCCGTCGCGTTCTTTAGAAAAGCCACCAAATCGGCCAGTTGCTTGACGCTAAGTTGGCTGTCGAGACCGCTCGGCATGACGGATACCGTGCTCGGCTCGATCTGTTCCACCTCGTCGCGCGGCACGCGCACCTCCTGGTTCGGCCCGGTGACTAGAACGTATTCCTTGTCGGTCTCGTTGAGAATCGCGCCATTGATCGTGCGGCCATCGACCCTGACAAGCTGCACTGGCTCGTAGCTGCGCACAAAACTCAGGCTCGGATAGAGAATCGATTCCAACAAATCGCGCTCCGTGCGGGCCTCGCCGATACGAGTGAGCTCCGGGCCAACGGTTCCGCCGGCGTGGCCCAATCGATGGCAAGCCGCGCACGCCGCTTTGGAACTGTGATACACGGCGTGCCCCCGCCGCACGTCGCCGCCTGCCATACGCGGCAACAATTCTTCAATGCGTTTCCGCTGCGTGGCCGCGTCGACGTTCACCCGCGATTCGAGCTCGCCGATTCCCTGTTGCACCGCCGGGCCGTACTTGGCCAGCGATTCCCGCAAAATATCGATCCGCAGCGACGGCAGTGCGCTTGCCGCGTTCAGCGACGAAAGCAACGTCGTCCCTAGCCGATCATCGGTGAACCGTGCAAACGCCGATAACAACCGGTTCAATTCCAGCGGCCCGACCGCTTTCATCGTACTGCACAACTGCTCCAACTGAGGTTGAGTGAGAGGAGCGGCAACGAGCGCGTCCACGGCCGCCGAACGCACTGGAACCGCATTCTCATTGGAGAGCCCGCCCATGAGCAGCGCAAATTGCGATTCGCTCACATGACTCAGACTACCGGAAATGATGGCCAAGGCCGCGACCCGCAAATCCTTCGGAAATTCCGGCGAATTGGCGGCGACCAACAGCGACTTATTGAGCGCATCATCCGGCAATGCGATCGAAGGCAACTCGCGCGCGGCGGCAATAACCAGCGAAACCAGCCCACGATCCTCGTGAGAAACCACTTTCGCCAGCGCATTCCGCAATTCCGGCAGCGGATCGCCGAGTTTCGCCCGAGCAATGACGCGCAGCGCCAACTGCTGCGCGGGTTCCGAAGACTTCGGGTCTTCCAGCGTATTGGTGATCAACTGTTGAATGGCCGGATGCACGACGAATTCGGTGAGCATGTTTTCGAGAACATCGTCGCTCGCCGGTTTGCCGTCCTTCGAACTACGAACCGGCAGCGTCGCCAACTCGCGGCGAAACCACGCGGTCAGCTCATCGCCCCATTCCGGGTGCTGTGTAACGAGCCAACGAGCGGTATCGCGACGCGTGTCGTCCGAAGAATTCAGTAGCGGCACCACCTCTTTCGCGTCGAGTCCGCCGCCCGGCATTTGATCCAGCGCTATCAATGCGGCCGCGTGCGTACGCGGTACATCGCTCAACAATCCGGCCCGCGTATTGGCCGGCTCATTGAGCTCGATTAGCGCAAAGATAATGGAATGCTGAAGTATCCGATCGTCCGCTTCCCTGGCTGCCGACAACAAATGCGGCACGGCTGCCGCATTTCCGATTCGGCCCAGCGCCTCGGCCGCCGCCCGACGATTCGCCGGCGCATCGTTTGCCAGTAGGTCGAGAAGTAGCGAAAAGGCCTTGGCGTCGCGATGCAAACTAACCAGATTCAACGCGGCATGTCGCAGCGATTCGTCGTCGTGGCGCAGTAGCTCGCGGACGCACGTCGTCGCTTCATCGCTGTCGATCTGCCCGACGGTCCACGCGCGCGCCAATGCCGCCGTCCGCGAATCGCTCAAGCCGGCGTCGCCGATGGACGGCAGCTTCGACACGGCCGCAACAATACCGCTTTCGCGCAAGCCGGCGATAAATCTGCGCATTTCATCCGAGGTACCACGGCGAACGAACTCACGACTCGCCTTTTGCCGCACAGCCGGCCGACCATCGCAAAGCAGCGCCCACAATTGCTCCGCGCTCAAAACGGCCCAGTCGATCTTTCGTCCGCGCGGGTCCGCCGGCGCCACGGCTCCATCGCGACGAACCCGATAGATTCCGCCCAGAACGTCTGGCTTCCATAACTGCGACGTCGGGCAGCACAGCTTGTACCAGCCACCCGTGTCGATGACCAATAAGCTGCCATCGGCATCCATCAAAACGTCCGTCGGATGAAAATCGACGTTGTCCGACGTCACGAAATCGCTGTCCTCGCTGATATATGAGCTACCCCTAGTCCGCAGCACGTGCCGCGATACCTTGCGAAGGTTAAACTGACACGCGAACAGGTTGTCGCGATACTCCGCGCCGAATACGTTGGAATCGTACCGCTCCAAACCGCACGGCGCGGTGGGGCTCATGAGCACCAGCGCCGGCATCAGCTCGCCTGTTCGCGGATGCCCCACAAGCACGCCGTGATCTTTGCCGTACACTCCGCCGTAGATAGCGTGCGCCAGCCCATCGCGCCGACCGTCGCCGACCAAATACGTCGCGGAGAAGATTCGCTCACCCTCGGGCGTGAAAACTACGTCAACCGGATTGTCCATCCCGCCGATCATCACCGGCTCGAAACCGCCGCCGTCCGGCCGACATCGAAAGATGTGCGCGGCGCGTGTCGTCCACGGCCGCCCATTCACGATGTGCGTCTGCTCCGCAAAAGCGCCTTTGCACCAATACAACCAGCCGTCCGGTCCCAAGTACGGTCCGTGCAAATCATTGGCGCAGCCAGTGAGCGTCTTTCCCTGAAACCACTCGACGCGCTCGTCGGCGACGCCGTCGTCGTTCGTGTCGGTGAGCCTCCAAATGCTGGGCGGCGCCGATACGTACACCGACCCGTCCAAATACTGCACACCCTCTGGAAACATCATCCGATCAGCGAACTCAGTGCGCCGATCAAACTTGCCGTCGCCGTCGGTGTCTTCCAGACGCGCGATCCGGTGCGGCCGCAGTTCAAGTTGCTTTTCGACCGGGTCATTCGACCCCGACGACTCGGCCACATACAGCCGACCCTCGTCATCGAATGAGGCGACGATCGGCCGCTCGACCAACGGCGCACCGGCCACAAGCTCGACCGTGAAGCCGGCCGGAACCTTTAGATCACTGGGCGGTGCCGAAGTCCGCTTAGCGGCAGAGACGAGGTTATCGCCGCCCAGCGCAGCACATATCACGGCACAAAAAGCAGCCCGCCCGTTCATTCGCCGCGCCTCGCTACTTCTTCACGTCGTAGCAATACAGGTATTCCTGATCACGCAAGAAGAGCTTGCCGTCCACGATCACCGGATGAACCCAGATTCCGCCGCGCGGGCTGCGAGACTGCGACTGCGGCTCGAGCGTGAAGCGGCCGCGCTCCGTCCAACCCTTCGGCGACGCGTCGATCAGCACGACGTTGCCTTCCGATTGATCGACGCAATAGAACCGCCCGTCGGCGTAGCCGATCGCTCCCTTGCCGAGCGCGTCGCGCTCGCGCCATTCCAAATCGCCCGTTCGCGCATTCATGCAAACCCAACCAACGTCGTCGGAAAATCCGTACAGAAAGTTTCCGAGGTTGATGACGCCGCCGTGCTGGCTCTTCATCCGCTTGTTCTCGAACACTTTCGTCGCTTCGTTGTTCGCGCTTACTTCCACCAACATGCAGCCGGCGCCGTAGCCGCTCGTGACGAAGACCCGATTTCCGCGCACAATCGGCGTCGGAATGACGGCCACGCTGCCCGGCCACTCGACCTCCCAAAGAAGTTTCCCGTCCTCCGGCGAAAGCCCGACTAGCCGCTTCTCGAGCAGCTGCACATACTGCGGCTGGCGATGAAACTCCCCGCACACGATGGACGAGTAGTGCGCAAAATCCGTTAGTTCTTCCGACTGCCAGATGACTTTCCCGGTTTCCTTGTCGATTGCCGCGATCGCGCCATGAGGCCCGCCCGGCGTGCACAGCACCTTGTCGCCGTCGATTAGCACGGACTCCGAATAACCCCAGTTTGGCACCGTGCCGCCGAGCGACTCCATCGTCACACGCCACAACTCATGCCTGTCGCTGGCCTCGACGCAAATGAGCGTTCCTGCCGCGCTCAGCGCATAGACGCGTCCATCATCGACCGCCGGCGTGCTCCGCGGCCCGTTGCCCCAATCGTTGTGAAACTCCGGGCCGAGCGATCTCGCCCAGAGTTCGTCGCCGGTGTTCGCGTCAATTGCAATGAGCTGGCACACGCCATCACGCGCGCCGAGGATATATAGTCGCCCGTCGACAATTGCCGGCCCCGCGTATCCGGCACCGCATTTATCAAACAGCCAGCGGCGCGGCGGACCTCCCTCCTGCCATCGCTTGAGCAGACCGGTTTCCTTCGTTAGGCCGTTGCGCGTCGGTCCCTGCCATTGCGGCCAGTCATAGGACTCCGCCCGAGCGGCGAGGCCAACCAGGAACAGAACCAAAGAAAGCGCGGAGCAAACAGGTATGCGTCTCATAGATGGCATTGATAGATCGTGTCCACGTTGAATTCGGCGTAATTCTCACGATGTATTTCAAGGCACTTTCCAAACCGCTCCGACATTGTAGCCGCTATGGTTGCATTGAGAAACCTCTGCAGCGCCGTCACGTTGCGAGCAAAAATCGACTGTGATATATCTACGATCAGTAGTGTCCGGCTATAAGTCGAACAGTTTCAGTTGGTTAGGGTCGGAGGATTCTGGAAACGGTTGATGTTTGGCGGTGAGGGCCTCAAACAGCGG
>JAKEIB010000069.1 GCA_022614705.1 Planctomycetota bacterium
AGCGTCGAGCCTTCATAGCGAATTGCAGCTTCGAGGATCGCGCGCGTTGCGTCGGCGAGTTGTTGCCATTGGGACCAGGTAACCTTGTCGCATCGTCGAGCCGGGTGGATGCGGGTCGCGTGCAAGATTTCGGACGCGTAGAGATTACCGATGCCGGCAACGGCCCGCTGGTCTAATAGCGCAACTTTCACGGCCCGCGTGCTGCCGCCGAGCCGTACGCGGAACAACTCGCCCGTCATCGCCAGTGCATCAGGCCCGATTCTCTCCGGCCCGAACGACATTTGAAACTCTTTCGGCGAAATGAGGCGAACACTTCCCAGCCCGCGACGGTCCCAATAAAAGAGCTCGCCGATTCCGTTGCCGGAGAGCTTGCAGCGAAAACGCAGGTGCTCGCGGCTCGGCGGTTGGGCCACAAGCGCCAACCCAGTCATTCGCGGTTCCAAAACAATCGCATCGCTCGAATCCAAATGCAATACGACGCGCTTCCCGATGCGACCGATATTGTTGATGACTCGGCCAATCGCCCGGCGACGAAAATGATCGATCCGCGGCGTGATCGTAATCGGCCGCCGCCGGCACGCCATACGCTCGACATCGTCGATCCGCGAACCGACGATGCCTAAAATGCCGCGCCGCATCGTTTCAACTTCTGGCAATTCGGGCATCGGTTATTCGCCACAGAGGTCACGGAGGACACAGAGAAGACAACAGAGTTCGCCGAACGCACGCAGCCGAACATCTTCTTTATTCCCGTTACGACATAACTTGTAAATACTCGCCGTCGTCTCTGGGTCCTCCGTGTCCTCTGTGGTTAATTTTCCGGCTTGATTGGATAGGGTTGGCAGCCGAGAATCAACTGAGCGGAGCATACGAGACCGATGACGACTGAAACGACACAAGTTCCAGATTCAGCCGGCCGATTCGGCGAGTTTGGCGGGCGGTATGTGCCGGAGACGCTCATTCGCGCGCTCGACGAGCTCGCGGTCGAATACGACAAAGCATGCTCGGATGCTGCCTTTCAGTCGGAACTAACGGGCCTTTTGAAGCATTACGTCGGCCGGCCGTCGCCGCTGTATTTTGCGAAGCGACTGAGTGAAGAGTGTGGCGGCGCGCAAATCTGGCTCAAGCGCGAAGACCTCAATCATACAGGCGCGCACAAGATCAACAACACGCTTGGCCAAGGGCTACTCACGCTGCGGATGGGCAAGCGGCGCGTCATCGCCGAGACCGGCGCCGGTCAACACGGCGTCGCCACGGCTACGGCGTGCGCCCACTTCGGGCTCGAATGCATCGTTTACATGGGCGAGGAAGATATTCGCCGGCAGGCCCCCAATGTGTTCAGCATGAAGCTGCTGGGAGCCGAGGTTCGACCGGTTTCCAGCGGCTCCCGTACCCTCCGCGATGCGATCAATGAGGCCATGCGCGACTGGATGGCCAGCGTCGAGACGACGCACTACATCCTCGGTTCCGTGGTCGGCCCGCACCCGTTTCCGCGAATCGTCCGCGACTTTCAATCCGTGATTGGACGCGAGACGATTGAGCAATCGCGCGAGCAGATCGGCCGGCTGCCGGATACGGTCGTTGCGTGCGTCGGCGGTGGCAGCAACGCGGCCGGCATGTTTTATCCGTTCATCGAGCACAAGAAAGTGGCGCTGGTCGGCGTTGAAGCGGGCGGCCGCAGCGAGAAGCCGGGCGATCATGCGGCCCCACTCAGCCACGGCCGGCCCGGCGTGCTTCACGGCAGCTACAGCTACGTGATGCAGGACGATGATGGCCAGACGTGCGATGTGCACTCGATGTCGGCCGGACTCGACTATCCCGGCGTCGGGCCCGAACACAGTTACTGGAAAGAGACCGGCCGCGTGACCTACACCGAGTGCCGCGATGCGGACGCCCTGGCCGCCTTCGACGCGCTAGCGCGCAACGAAGGCATTCTGGCCGCGCTCGAAAGCTCCCACGCCATCGCCCAAGCCATGGAACTCGCCCGCGGCAAGCCAAAAGATCACACGATCATCGTCTGTCTCTCCGGCCGCGGCGACAAAGATTCCGCCGAAATCGCGCGCCTGCGTAAGGAGAAGGGCTGATGGTCACTAGCGACTCCCACGAATTCCAGGCCGATCGTAATGACTACGAATCCCCGGGCGATTCATCGAAAGCGGCTCACGACGTGCGATTGCGCCCTTGGATCGGGGACGTAATCACCGTACTGATCATCGGCCAATTCTGGTACTTCTACGGATGGCTTGCGGGAACAGCCGCACTTCTGATCGGACTTGGCATCCGACGACGGAGAATTGTCGCGCTTGCTCGATGCGTACATCCTATGGGATGGTTCTGCCTCTGTGGTGCGATTGTTGTGTGCGCTGCTTTCATCGCAGTGAAAGAGTTCCGCGAATATCAAGCGCGCGAGTTTAGGCGGGTGGTAGAGGACGCCGGTGGGCTAATCATGGGTAACGGAGGGCTCCAGTTTAGCGGACCCGAGATTACCAATGCAAACTTAATTGCTGTGGTCCGATTTACGGATACCGAGTCATTGGAACTTCACTCCACCCGCATCACCGACGACGGACTTGAGGCCATCGAGGATTGGACCAACTTGCGATATCTTTTCCTGAATAACAATCCCTTGACTGACAAGTCGCTTGAAGTCATCGGGCGCTTTGAAAACC
>JAKEIB010000070.1 GCA_022614705.1 Planctomycetota bacterium
GACACCAGTGAAACGATGATTCAAATTGCCATGATCCGCCTCATGCTCGGTCGAATCCAACGAGCCTACGCATGACAGCGATTCAAAAACACCCTCTTAGTAGAAGCGAAGGCCGTCGAAACAGTAATGCCCATTCACAAGGCAACCCTCTTGAGTTACATGCGACTTTTGGATGTCCCAATTGGGCTCGTCATCAACTTCCACGAGTTAAAGCTCGTCGACGGCCTATCGCGCCTAATTCTTCCCGGCGCGAATCAATAAATTGAACAGGAGGAAACAGAGAAAACGGAGAATTACAAACTCCGTTCCCTCCGTTTCCTCCTGTTCAAAATGCCTTCCCAAGCTGCCGCCGGAGGGAGTTGAACCCCCACCCACTTACGTGGACATGGACCTGAACCATGCGCGTCTGCCAATTCCGCCACGGCGGCGTGTGGTGAATTGTACCATCATGGCGAACCGGCGGCTAAGCCGCAAGCGGCGGAAGTGTAGTCCTCTCGCTCGGCGAGAGGAATTCTGCTCGCGGAGCGAGCAGACTACAATGACTAATAAAAAAACCGCCGCGGCAGAATTCGCTCTGCCGCGGCGGTGTGAGTTTCAAATCCAGTTAGGCCTGGGCAATCACTACTGCGCCTGGGGGACTTCGCGGCCGGAGCGGGTGACCATTTGCAGATACGTGTTCTTGTCGACCTGCTCGTTCACCGCTTCCGAGTGCGCGTCGGCGAAGCCGTGCAACACGATGCTCGGGTGCCGGCTGCTGGGGCCCCACGTGCGATTCGGGCCGTGCGGATTGGCTTTGCCGGTTCCCAGATAGAATTTCGCCGCATCGTTCTTAGTATCGCCCTTGTTCAAGGCAATGTCGCAAGTTGGCGCCACACAGCCCCAGTAAATTGGGCCATTCGTGACGGCCTGCACGCCTTGCGGAGAACCAGCATCTCCAGAGTTCGGCCAAGCGGCGACGATATACGATGCTAAACCGCTATACCACGAAGTGAGAATTTCTTCCCGGCTTTCAGTGACGAGCGGTACTTTTGAAGTTCCGTCCGACAGGCTCTGGAGACCAAGTCCACGCTTCTGAACTTTGTTGGAAATCGTGCCCGGAAACGGCATGCCGCCGTTGCCGCAATACGCGCCGGTAGCGCAATTCTTGCCCAGCTTCGCTCCGGCCGAAGACGGCAAGCCGCTTTCCAAGTCGTTCGTGGATAAATAGTGCGTTGCGGCGATGGCCATGTAGTTGCCGGCACCGATTTTGCCGCCCGTTGCGACCGGAATCGGTGGAGTGCCGAATGCCGCCACGTCTTCATCGCCCGGATAGCTTGGGCAAATCAACGTGCCGAGCTTGGCCGAATACAGCAGCGGATTGGTCTGAGTATTTGCCGCCGTACCCGGATTCTGGGTTGGGGCGGATGTACCAGTCCCGTTAAATGCTGCGTCTTGAAGTCGGCCTAATCGCGGCGCTTTCGCTTCGTTGAGCTTGTCCCAAATCGTATTCTCTTCCATGAACGGCAAAAGCTGCACGATCCAGCTATAGCCGTCGCCGTTCTGACCGGGGCTCCAATTCGTGAAAGGCGGGGTATCGGTGGGTGAACCTTTGCCGACCTGACCGTACTTAACGTCAGCCTTGCCGTTTTGGAATAACGGCGCGGTCGAGGCCAGCGGCAGGTAGCCGTTCGCGCCGCCTTTCGAGTCGTGATGGTTTTGCAACGCGGTCACGAGCTGCTTGATGTTGTTCAAGCACTGGTTCCGCCGGGCCGCTTCGCGCGCGGCCTGAATTGCCGGTAGCAACAGGGCTACCAAGATGCCGATGATCGCGATCACGACCAGCAGCTCGACGAGGGTGAAGCCTCGCCACTTTCTGCGTTTCGCATCCATAACAAGCCTCCTTCAAAAAATGAAACGAACGAAATGAGGATGATGCAATATCACCGGCAAAACACTTCACCGGCGCCTCTTCCTGCAAAGTGGCCGAGTCTCTCCGAGACTCGATTGCGCGTCCCGGAGAAACGCGACCACAGGGTTGGCTCCGCACGCGCGGAAACCACCCGAGTTTATCTACAGAGTCTATTCTATCGTCGCCCATGCTGTCAATCAGACGGTACGGCTTAGCAGGAGACCTGCAAAGTCCGGCAGCAGTCACCCTGAGGTCCTCCGAAGGGTCCGGCCAGATTCTTCGGAAGACCTCAGAATGACTCAGGACGCGGAACTTTCCAGTTCTCCTGTACGGATTAGGAGACCGCTGTTCCTTCGGGAAATCGCCGCGACGCGTGGCGTCGCGGCTGTTGGGCTTTGCATATTGTCGTTCGCCACCTCGCGCATCGAAGCTCCTTGACGCAAGCCGACTTACAGCCAGAATTTCTTATTGGTCGCTAAGCGTAAACGTTCGTTTCCTACTCCCTGCTCCCTGCTCCGTGCTCCCCGCTCCCTCATCTGCCGTCGTCTACCTCGGTCCGGCCCGGTCAGGCAAGACCTACGAGCTAGTGCGGCGATACCGGGAAGCGTTGCAAAATTGTGGTCCTCTCTCTCCGCGAGAGGCATTCGGCTCGCGGAGCAAGCCGTCCACACTCGGCCGCACACTCTGGCTCGCCCCCAACGCACGGGCCGCGGCGCTCGTCCGCGGTGAGCTACTGGCCGACGGGCTCGACGCCTGTCTCGAGCCCGGCGTGATGACGTTCCACGATCTGGCCGGCCTGATCCTGGCCGAAACCAACCAGCGCCTGCGTCCGCTTCGCCCGCATACTGAGCGCGAGCTGTTGCGGCGAGTCGTTACCCGCGCGCTCGACAACGGCGCGTTGACGTTCTTCGCCGAAGCGGCCGGACGCACCGCGTTCATCGACCTGTTGGCGGAGCACTTCCACGAATTGCAGCGGGCCGACATTTCGTCCGACGTGTACGCGCAAGCCGTCTCCCCGCGTGGCGATGAGGAACAACAACGCGAATTGGCCCAGCTCTATCGCGAGTATGAGCGGCAGCTCGAAACGCATGCCCTGATCAACGAAGACAGCGCCCACCGCAAAGCCCGCGACGCACTCGCAGCCGGCGCGCCGACTAGATTTCAGTATCTTGAGCTCATCGTCGCCGACGGCTTCACCGATTTCACCCGCACGCAGCACGACATTCTGCGGCTCCTCGCCCAACACGCAAAACAACTGCTCATCTCACTCCCGTCGGACCCCCACGAAGTCAACACACAACGGACTGGTTGCTCAAGCGACCAGTCCACACGTGCTGCGAATGAAGACGCTACTTCGTTGCGCGCCGACCTGTTCGCGAAAACCGCTTCGACTCTTGACGAATTGAAGCACTATCACCCGCGACTGGAAAGCCGCGAACTAGCACCACGCCCGCTCGCCTGGCCCGCGCTCGATCACGTCGTGCGGCACGTGTTCCGCAATCCGGCGTGCGTACCGTCGCCATCTGCGCAAGCGATTGGCTCGCTTAACCAATTGGAAATCGTCGCGGCCGCCAGCACCCACGACGAAATCGTGCAGATCGCCCGCCGCATCAAGCAGCGTCTCACCGAACTCCCCCTCCCTAATAGGGAGGGGCCAGGGGAGGGTTCGACTACGCGCTGCCCTTCAACACGCCCCAGCGACATCGTAGTCGTCTTTCGCACGCTTACCGACGTCGCCCCGCGCGTGCGCGAAGTATTCGACGAATTCGGCATTCCATATTTCATCGAGGCGAACCAGCGCATTGCGGCGGCGCCCGTCGTGAGATCCCTGCTGAGCCTGCTGCGACTCGACGACGAAAACTGGCCCTTCCGTCGCGTCGTTTCGGTCATCACCAACAACTCGCTCGACGCGTTTGACGCCGCCGCCCGGCAAGCGGCCGATTGGCTCGTCCGCGAACTGCAAATCGCCGACGGCCGCGACAAGCTGCTGGATCGTATCGAACAACTCGCGGCGATCGAAACCCCGCTCGACCAGCTTAGCGAACACGTGGCCAGTCGCGTCACCGCGGCCCGCGCCGCGCTGCCGCTACTGCGCCTGTTAGCCCAATCGTTCGACAACCTGCCCGAGGAGGCAACGCCCACCGAATGGAGCGCCGCCCTCGCGCACTTCGGCGCACAACTCGGCCTCGTTCCTCTCACCGAATTCACCCCCCAGTCCAAAGTGCGCGACATCGCTGAAAGCAACGCGCACGCAACGGACCGCGCCGCCTGGCATTGCATCACAAATAGCTTCGCCGCATTGGAACGCCTGGATGCGTGGCTCAACGTCCCCGCGCGAAACCTGTCGCGGCGCGAGCTCCTCGCCGCGCTCGTGGACGTCGCCTCCCACGAATCGCTGCCGCACCGACACGACGACGTTGGCCGGGTGCGCATTCTGGCCGCCCCTTCCGGGCGCGCCATTCACGCCAAGCACCTGTACCTCGCCGGCATGTCGGAGCAGGCGTTCCCGATGCCCGAGCGCGCCGGCCGTCTTGCGACCGACGCTGACTACCGCTTCCTCGCCCGCGCAGCCGACCGGGGACTGGCTCATTTTGCGGCGGGCACCATCGCCGCGATGGTCGCGGAGCAAAATGTGCCTGTCCCCCTTTGCGCCAAGTCGGAGCAGAGTTCAAAACCGCCCACGCGCGCACAAGACGAGATGTTGCTGTTCTACGAGGTGCTCAGCCGGCCCGAGGAGTCGCTCACGATCAGCTATCCGGCGCTCGACGACAAAGCCCAAGATCTGCCGCCCAGTCCGTACGTCCAAGAGATCGAGCGCACGTTTGGCGAATCGAATCGAGACGCATTGCGTCCGAAAGCGCCGCAGCTTTCACCCGTGCCGCGGGATGCAACGCCATTCAGCGACGCCGATTGGCGCGTTGTGGCCGTCGCCCGCGCGATCGATAAGACCCCGGATCGCCGCTTGCTCGCCGGCATCTTTTCGTCGGCATCAAGCCGGCCGCTTGGCCACGCCATCGACGCCGGCCTGCGGATCGTTCATGCTCGCGCCCACGGCGACTCGTTCGGCCCGGCCGAAGGTTTGCTCACGAGTCCCGCCGTTGCCGCCCGGCTCGCCCAGAAGTTCGGCACAAAACACTACTGGAGCCCCAGCCAATGGGAAACCTACGCGGCGTGCCCCTACAAATTCTTTCTTGAAGACGTGCTCAACCTCACGCCGCTCGGCGACCTCGTCCTCGAAACCGATTACACGCGCCGCGGCAGCCGGCTGCACCATGTGCTGGCCACGTTCCACCGCCAATGGACCGAATTCCGCAGCACGCGCGCGATGACCGCCGACGAGGAACGGTCGCAGTTCCTTGAACATTTGCTCAAAGTGACCGACGAGCAGATCGCCGCTCCGTCCGACGGCGGCATCGACGCCGCCTTGCTCGAGCTCGACCGCCGCCAGATTCGCAAGTGGGCCGAGAAACATTTCGACCACCACGTGAAATTCGGCGGCACGTGCTCCGAACGCGGCGCGCTCATGACGCCCACGCACTTGGAGTTCCGCTTCGGCCCGTCGCGACCCGGCGACGCCGAAAACGATCCGCAGTCGACGCGCCAGGCGTTCGAGCTCGATATCGAAGGTGAAAAAATTCGCGTCATCGGCCAGATCGACCGCATCGACGTCGGCGCGCTCGATGGCCAAACCGTGTTCAGCGTCATCGACTACAAGTCGGGCAAGAAGCCCAGCCTGCGCGATGACGACATCCAATCCGGCGAGCGCTTGCAGTTGCCGATCTACGTCGAGGCCGCGCAGGCGCTGGTGTTCGGCGGCAACGCCACGCCGCTCGTGGCCGGCTACTGGTCGATGACCGGCGGTTTCGACGCCAAGGGCGCCCTGGCCGTCGAAGTCGAAGGCGACAACGCCGAGCGCTGGAAGAAGATGCGCCGCGCGATCGAAGAGCGCATCGGCCAATTCGTCAACGACATTCGCCACGGCGCATTCCCGGTCGCCAGCCGCGACGACAAGTGCACCAGCTACTGCGAGTTCAACACCGTCTGCCGCGTGGCCCAAATCCGCAGCTTAGGCAAAACCGTAAACAAACCGCTTTGAGATTTGAAGGTCGTTTTTTGAACAGGAGGAAACAGAGATAACGGAGAAGTGTTTTTCTTTCTAGCTTTCTCCGTTTCCTCCGTTTCCTCCTGTTCAAAATCCGCAATCCGCAATCCGCAATCCGCAATTCCCACTCATGCCCGTCGCCGAACTCACCCCCGAACAGCAGTGCGCGATCCAGACGCGCGACGTCTCCGTCGCGCTCTCCGCCGGGGCAGGCTGCGGCAAAACGTTTGTCCTCACGCAACGTTTCATATCCCACCTCACGCCCGAAGATGGACGCGAAGACCGGGCCCGCCTCGGCCAGTTGATCGCGATTACATTCACCGACGCCGCCGCGCGCGAGATGCGGGCCCGCATTCGCAATGCGTGCTACGAGCAACTGACGCAGGCGAAATCGAGCGCGGAACAAGACCACTGGCTGCGACTCATGCGCGAGATCGACTCCGCGCGCGTGAGTACGATCCACGCATTCTGCGCGGCGCTGCTCCGAACCCACGCCGCGGCGGTCGGCCTTGATCCACTGTTCGGCGTGTTAGACCAGAGCGACGCCGACGTGCTGCAGCTCGATGTAATCGACGACGTCCTGCGCGAACAGCTCGCGAAACTTGACGACGAAACACTCGATCTCTCCACCGCTTACGGCTTAGCGCGCCTCAAGCAACAAATCTCGGCGTTCGTCGGACGCCGTCACGAAGAATCTTTTCAATATTGGCTGGCCGCGACCCCCGACGATATGATCGCCCGCTGGCGCAACTGGCACAAGGACGAGGCATTCCCACTCGCCGTGCGCGAAATCGCCGCCGCCGCGCCGATCGATCGTATTCTTGAATTGCTGCACGACGTAACGCCCGACGGCACGAAGCCCAAATTCGCCGACGCGCGTGCCGACTTGCTGGATTTGCTGCCGCGGCTTCACGATCAAAACGTCACCACCAAGGAACTGAATTCGATCCGCGAGAGCGCGAAAGTGCAGGGCGTCTGCTCCACCAAGGATTGGCGTACCGCCGATGAGTACGGCCACTATCGCGACGCCTGCCGCGAGCTGCGCGATGCGATCGACCAGCACGCGCCCAAAGCGTTCGATCCCGACGCCGCCCGGCCCACCGCCGAGCTCGGCCTCGCGCTGCTGCGACTCACGAACAAAGTCGTCGCCAAATATGAGCAGCGTAAGCGAGCGCAAGGCATGCTCGACTTCGATGATCTGCTCGCCACCGCGTACACGTTCCTCACCGAGCCCAAGAACGCCGCGATCCGCGGGAAAATCTCCGACGACCTGCGTTTGCTGCTCGTCGATGAGTTCCAAGACACCGACCGGCTGCAGGCCAAGCTCGTAAAAGCGCTGTGCGGTGCAGGCTTCGACATCGGCCGGCTGTTCTTCGTCGGCGACTTCAAGCAATCGATCTACCGCTTCCGCGGCGCCGAACCGAACGTGTTTCGCGACTTGCGGGCGGACGTCCAAGAAAAAGGCCGGCTGCCGCTGACGCTCAACTTCCGTAGCCAGCCGGGCGTGCTCGACTTCGTGAACGCGCTGTTTTGCGACGCGCTTGGCACGGTGCATGAGCCGTATGAAAAGCTGCATGCCAGTCGCCCGCAAATCACCGAGCCGCCCTGCGTCGAGTTTCTCTGGACGATCGATCCAGAGAAAAACAATCGCCGAAACCCCGGCGCGGCGCTCGAGGCCCGTCGCCAAGAAGCTCGCGCGATCGCCCGTCGGCTGCGAATGCTGATCGACGACAGTGGACGCGTCTCTCCGATCGAAGATTCGCCGAGGCGAAGACGCGAAAATCCGAGTCTCGG
Organism: Planctomycetota bacterium; assembly: GCA_022614705.1. Classification (GTDB taxonomy): domain Bacteria; phylum Planctomycetota; class Planctomycetia; order Pirellulales; family Lacipirellulaceae; genus JABDGM01. The sequence continues at coordinate 7,785 of JAKEIB010000070.1, forward strand.
AGAGACTCGGCCGCTCGAACTGGGCGACATCGCGATCCTCTTTCGCACGCTCAGCGACGTGCAGGTTTACGAAGAGGCGCTCCGCGAGTACGAGCTCGATTACTACCTCGTCGGCGGCCACGCATTCTACGCCCAGCAGGAAATCTACGACGTGCTCAACCTGCTGCGTGCGGTCGCCAGCACGGCCGACGAAGTGAGCCTGGCCGGCGTACTCCGCAGTCCGTTCTTCGCACTGGCCGATGAAACGCTGTTCTGGCTCGTCGACTCGGCCGGCAGCCTCAACGCCGGCCTGCGTCGGGGACTGGCTCATTTTGCGGAGTCTTCGGAGCAAAATGTACCTGTCCCCTTTTCCGCGCTGTCACCGGAAGAGCGCGCGAAAACCGTCGCCGCCGCCGATACCATTCGCCACCTGCGCGCCGTGAAGGACCGCGTCCCCATTGCGACACTGCTCGGCCAGGCGCTCGACCGCACCGGTTACGACGCCGTCTTGCTCGCCGAGTTCCTCGGCCAACGCAAGCTCGCCAACCTGCACAAGCTCATGGAACGCGCCCGCGCCGCCGAGCACGGCGGCGTGCTTGATCTCGACGGCTTCATCACACAACTCGCCCAGTTCATCGCCCAGCAGCCGAAAGAAGCCCTCGCGGCCACGCTTCCCGAAGCGGCCAACGTCATTCGCCTGATGACGATTCATCACGCCAAGGGCCTCGAGTTCCCACTCGTCGTGCTGCCCGACCTCGACCGTCTGCCGCGCTTCGGCACGCCGCCGACCGCGCTCCACCCCGAGTTCGGTCCCCTCGTGCCGCCGCCCAGCGACGATGATGAGCAAAAGAACATCGCCACCGGCATGAGCCTGTTCGCCGCCGTTGAAAAGGCGGAGGAGCTCGAAGAACGCAAGCGGTTGCTGTACGTCGCCTGCACTCGCGCGGCCGACTACCTCATTCTCTCCAGCAGTCTCGAAGCATACAGCGAACCGAGGAGCGATTGGATGAAACTGCTCGCCGAGCGATTCAATTTGGAAACCGGCGCGTCTCTAGCCGATCTGCCGACCGACTATGTCGCTCCGCAAGTGCGCGTCGTCAGCGATCCGACCACGGACCACAAACCGATTGGCCGCCGGCGTGGCCCCGATCTGCTGAAGGTGCTCGACGATGCGCACGAACTTGCTGGCCAAGGTGAAGGCATCGTTCCGCCGGAAGTGGCGCCAATTCCCGTCGACCGGACCGCCCGCCGCCAGTTCTCATTTTCGCGCTTAACCGGCCAGTTGGTTCGCGCCGAATCGCATGATCCCACCGAGCGAGCCGGGGCGTCCCCGCCCCCGTCCTCAATCGACCCACGTGGCCTCGGCACGCTCGTCCACGAAGCCCTCGCCCGTATCGACCTCAATGACCCCGCCGCGATCGCCGAATGGTGCGAACATCTGGCCCCGCAACATGTCGTTGTGAATGCGGACGAAGCCGAGCAAATCGCCCGCGAACTAATCGAACGCTTTGCCGCCTCATCCCGCGGCCAACAGATAGCAAAATCCGCCGCCATGCACCGCGAATTAGAATTCATTCTCGCTTGGCCATTGGATCGCAAGTCGGCGAACGGCACCTACCTCCGCGGCTTCATCGATTGCCTCTACGTCGACTGCGAAAACCGCTGGCACCTGACCGACTACAAAACCGACAACATCACGGCCGCCGACGTGCCGCGCCACGCCAAACGTTACGCCATGCAACTCTACGTGTATGCCATGGCCGCCGAACGAGTCCTAGGCCAGCCGCCGTCCGAACTCGTGCTCCACTTCCTCCGCCCCGGCGTCGAACACGTTTTCCCCTGGAACGACGCGGCCCGCCGCGCAGCGGTTGAAATGGTGAACGCCGCCATTGCATCTGAACAATCAAACCACTCGACGTATGTTCTCGAAGAATTACAAATTGCAAACTAAGTAAGCCGCCAGTTAAAAATCACGTTGCTGTCTAAACGATTCTTGAACAGGAGGAAACAGAGAAAACGGAGACTATTTCATCCCCCCCTCTGTTGTCTCTGTTTCCTCCTGTTCAAAAGAATCTGAGTTATAGCTCTCTAAGGCCCATGCCCGCTGCCGCCTCCCAACGCGCCTTCGCCCTGGAAATCGTCCAGAAGCTTCGCGCTGCTGGCTTCGAAGCGCTCTGGGCCGGCGGCTGTGTGCGCGACGAACTCCTCGGCCTCGCGCCGAAGGATTACGACGTCGCCACGAGCGCCACGCCCGACCAGATTCGCGACCTCTTTGGCCGCCGCCGCACGCTGCCGATCGGCGCGGCCTTCGGCGTCGTAACCGTTCTCGGCCCGCGCGCCGCTGGCCAGATCGAAGTCGCCACCTTCCGCACCGACGCCGCCTACAGCGACGGCCGCCACCCCGATAGTATCACCTTTACCGACGCCCAGCACGACGCTCAGCGCCGTGACTTCACGATCAACGGCGTCTTCTACGATCCCCTATCGGAACAAGTCGTCGACTACGTCCACGGCCAGGACGATTTAAACGCAAGAATTATCCGAGCGATCGGCGACCCACGCTTGCGTTTTCACGAAGACAAACTCCGCATGCTCCGCGCCGTTCGCTTTGCCGCCGCGTTTGGCTTCGCGATCGAGCGCGACACGCTCCGCGCCATCCAGCAAATGGCCGGCGAAATCATAACCGTCAGCGCCGAGCGCATCGGCATGGAAATCCGCCGCATGCTCCTGGATCCAAACCGCGCCGTTGCACTCGGCCTGCTGCGCGAGTCGAATCTGCTACTGCACGTGTTGCCAGAAATCGCCAAGCTGCCCGATGACTTTTGGAGAGAAATGCTCGACCAAATGGAGCGACTGCGTACGCCCACGCTTGCACTCGCGCTGGCCGCGCTGTTGATGTCGGTGGATGAAGTGAGCGTTGGCGAAGCTGGTCGCCGTCTGCGTTTCACGAACAAAGAAATCGACCGCACGGTCTGGCTACTCAAAAACCTGGTGACGATCGCCCACGCACCCACCGTGCCCTGGCCAAAGCTGCAACGCGTGTTGGTGCATGACGGAGCGGCGGAGCTGGTCGCGCTTGTCGAATCATTCACGGACGCGATCGACCCCGCCGTCGCTTTCTGCCGCGAGCGTCTCGCGTGGCCGGCCGAGCGGCTCAATCCGCCGCCGCTGGTCGACGGCGCTGATCTCATCGGCCACGGCCTCGCGCCCAGCCCGCAGTTTTCCACACTGCTGGAACAAATCCGCGACGCCCAGCTCAACGGCGAAATCGTCACCCGCGAAGAAGCCCTGGCCCTCGCCGACAGTTTGCGCAATGGCGGCGAAACGTTACGATAAGCTCCAGCTTCGGTACTCCCAACTAGCCGCGACCAGCTAGCAAATTATGGACAAGCCGCGACCCCAACGGGTCGCCGGAAAACGCCGCGTCGGTCCCGGCGACCCGTTGGGGTCGCGGCTGTTGATCGTCATCGATAACGCGCACACGATAGAGTATCCACTCGAAAGGACTCATTCATGCTCGACGATTCACTCCTCCTTGCCCAACAGGCCCCGCACGTCATTGGCTCGTACGACTTGCTCATGCTCGCGTCGCGAATCCTGCACATTCTCGGCGCAATCATTCTCGTCGGCGGCCTGTTTTACATTTGGGCCGTCGTCATCCCCCTCCCTTTTAGGGAGGGGCCAGGGGAGGGTTCATCCGATCAATACTTCGGCGGCCGCCGCGCCGCCTGGGCCAAATGGATCGGCATCGCGTCGCTGCTGCTGCTCGTCACGGGCCTCTGGAACTTCATCGTCATGGTCAAACTCAACCAGTTGCACTGGACGTACCACATGCTGGGCACGTTAAAGATTGTTCTCGGTCTGGCGCTCATGTTCCTCGCCGCGCTGCTGGCCGGCCGAACCGCCGCCGATTCGATCCGCCAGAAGTGGCGCCTTTGGCTCAGCGTGACGCTGATCCTCGGCATCATCGTCGTCGCCGCGGGCAGCCTGATGCGCACCTACCCCCGCACGCCCAAGCTCGACTCCACCCCCGGTCCCACGCTCATCGCCCCATAACGCCTAACCTCTTGCCGACAGCCGAAAGCCCCCGCGATGGACAAAAAAGCCAAAAAACGTATCGACCTCCTCCACAAAAAAATCAACGACCTCCAACAGCGCCTGGCCGGCGCCCGCAAGCAAATGGACGACCCGAGTGAAGTGACCCAACTCGAATCCGAGCTCGCCGCCGCCCAACAAGAAATCGAAAAACTCAAATCCTCATAAAGCCGCGAGGGTGCCACGCCTCAAGCGTGGTCGGTCGCGGAATTGTGGTTGCAGAATCGTCGTCGCAATGCCCTAGCTGAGTCGCTAGAATTCAGTCGCATTTAAGAAAGGTCGGAATTCTTCCTGCCCCCAACTTCCATGAACCGGCGAAAAATCTTTACCGTTGCGATGATATTTGCTGTTGTCTTGGTTAACCTCACGTTCGGCGACGTCGCCAGACCAGCGTGGCCGCTTTGGAAAATCAACGCCGACGGCACCGGCCTCGCACCATTCGCCGATACGCCCGGCTATAGCTGCGGCTCGCCGGATTGGTCGCCAGACGGCAAGTACGTCGCCTACGACACCTGGCCTGTTGAAAAAACTTTCAGCGATTCGCAAGTCGCGATCGTCCCCGCCGACGGATCGCAGCCGCCGCGCCTGCTCGGGCCTGGCGCTATGCCAAGCTGGTCGCCGGATGGCACGCAATTGGTTTGTCACACATATCCGGGCGCGTATCAAACGCACCAGATCGTCGTCATGAAAGCCGACGGCACGGGCCGCGAACCGATCCTCAACCACTGGGGCAGCCCGCGCTGGTCGCCGCGCGGCGATCTCATCGCGTCGATCGGCGTGGACCGCGGAATTGCTCTGTTCGATTTGGGTACCGGAAAAGAACGAAGCGTCCTTCGCGGCCCCTTTACATTGAACCATGGATTCAGTATTTCGCCCGACGGCCGCCGCGTTTGCTTCGGCGATACGGACGGTGGCGTAGCGCTCGCGATGCTCGATGATCGGATGACGCAGGCCACGGTCCGTTGGTTGGTGCGGTCGGGGTCATGTACCCATTCTTCCTGGTCGCCGGACGGCACGCGGGTCGTCTTCCAATGGCAGCCGCCGAACCAAAAACTGGAACAGTTGTATGTGATGAACGTGGACTCGGACGAAACGCCTACCTGGCTGCCCGGCCAGGATCGGACCCGTAACAATATCAATCCCGACTGGTCGCCTGATGGGAAGACAATCGTTTTCTCAAGCTTCCTACCGGCCAAGAACCCGCAATCCGCCCAATGACGAACACTAATCAACGAACGAATTGGAAGCGGTTCAGCCTGCGGACTCTGTTCGTTTTGATGACGCTGTGCTGCATGTTGTTCGGCACCTGGGCGGCGTACGTCAATCCGTATCGGCTCCAGCAGCGATCGCTCGCCGTCGTCAACAACTTGCAAGGCAACACAGGCAAGGCCCCGGCCGAAGGCGCCGGTTGGCAGCGCTGGCTTGTCACGACGCTCCTCGGCGACGACGCCTTCCAGCAAGTCACCGAAGTCGACCTCAACGGCAAGAAGATCGACGACGAAACACTGCGCTCCCTTGCCGGCCTGATCTATCTCCGCAAACTGTCGCTCGACTACACTGCCGTCACCGACGACAGCATCGCAACGCTTCGCTCGATGCCCAAATTGCAAAGCATCTCCCTACGCTACACAAACGTCTCCGACCGCGGCGCCGAACAACTGGCCACGTTGCCCGAGCTGCGCAGCGCGTATCTCACCGGCACCAAGATCACCGACGCCGCGGTCCCGAACCTTGCGAAGCTGGGCTCACTTGAAGAGCTCTACATCCGCTGGACCGGCATCACCAACGACGGCGCGGACAGCCTCGCAACCGCGCTGCCCCGTTGCGACGTATATCATCACGCGCTTGTGACGCCATAAACCCGCGCCGGCAATCGCGCAGCGGCAGTTGCTCCCAAATAGCCAAGTTCGAGTGTCGAAGACACTCTGTTATGTAGGGCGCTGCAGTTAGCTAAACCGCAAGTGGTCGGTTGATGTTCTCACATGGTAGTAGATCCCATTTCGTTCAGGCTGTAGGCTAACGGAAAAATGAAATGCAGGGCCCTTTGGGGCGGGGATCGTCGGCAAGCGCGCACGGCCGACTATGACAACCGTGGCAGCGGTTGACGGTCGTGAGCACTCACGATTCGATCCTGCTTTCCAACCGCCCCATCGCTTGGCTGTCGTCCCATGGGTGGTCGTCGGCAGGGATGGCGCGGGCACTGACGATCGATTTAATACACAGACGTCAGCGTGATCCCTGCCAATCGCCTGCCGGCGGCGAGCGCTGCGGCAGCGACGACTCGGGCGGTCATTTCACGCGTGCCATCCTAGCACAGTGCGCGGCCAATTTCTACACAAATTTTTGGCCGCGCGCTGGTGGCCAAAAATAGGGGTTGACGGCGCCAATTGCGAAGACGCAAGCGTCGCTAAGCCGCAAGCGGATATCCGAATTCGGGATTGGATTATCCCGCGCGGCGCGCCACGCGATCGGTCGTTTGGCCCGGTTGATAGACGCCCGGATCGTCGGCGCCGTCGTCGTTCCAGTCGCCGACGACGGGCTGATCGCCCGCGCCGCCGAGCTCGAAGACTTTGTCCTGCGCGTCGAGCTCGCGGTTGTGATTCGAGTCGACAAGCCACTGGCCGTCGCGGAACACGCCGATTTCGTCGACGCCGTCGCCGTCGAAGTCGCCCGCGACGGGCACGTCGCCGGACTGGCCAAACATGGCCGTCCCGTCGACGTTTGTGAATCGGCCGTCGCCGTCGAGATCGAGGTTCCACTGGCCGTCGCGGAACACGCCAATTTGCCGAATGCCGTCGCCGTTCCAGTCGCCGGTGATTGGCACGTCGGCCGGAGCGCCGTAATGGAACACGTGGTCAATCAAATCGGCCCGGCTCTTGCCGCGGACGGTGCGCTTCATGAGGCGTCCGCCGCTGGTGGCGTCCTCCGCGGTCGGCGGCATGTTTTTCATCTTGCCTTCGGGCACGGTCGGGAAGTTATCGGTGTCCGGCAGACCTGGCTCGCGCGTGACGGCCCATGGATCGCGCGGCCACGCCGGGCCGTAGATGCCGATGTCGGTCTTGCCGTCGGCGTCCCAATCGCCGGTGACCGGCGAGTCGTCCTGGCTACCGAGCTGGGCCCACAAATCGCCCTCGTCCCATTGGCCGTTGCCGTTGAGGTCGAGATACCAGTGTCCATCGATGAAAACGCCAATGTCGGTAACACCGTCGCCGTTGAAATCGCCGGTGACGGCAACAGCATCCGCGCTGCCGAAAACCTCCTCGCGCAGCACGGTCACGTGGTCGCCATTCACTGTGGCCAATTTCCACTGGCCGTTCGTGAGCTGCACGTTCTGCCATGCGGTGGCGTCGATCTCGAGCGACGTCAACTGGAAGCGCACGTCGGCCGGCGTGATGCTCCGCGGCTGCCCCGCGTTCACCACGCTCAAGTGCCACGTAAAGCCGATCACCTGGCTCGAGCCGCCGAAGATATCAGGCGGTTTTACCACCGGTGCGAATGGCGTGAATACGAGCGGCGGAATATGCGGCACGCCGAACGCCGGCAGCGGCTTGGGCGGCGGCAGCTCCGGAGGCGTTTCCGGCGGTGGCGGAATGATCGGCGGCAACTCTTCGATAACCACTTCGCTGAAGTTGTTTTCCCGCGAGTGCTGGCCCACGGCGAGCGGAATCCGCACGATCGCGTTGTCGCCGAATTGCGTGCGGAACTGTTCGATCGTTAGTTGGGCCGGCGTCGGAATGCCGCCGGGCGTGCCACTGACGCTTACCGGGTTGACCGCGAAACCGCCGAGCGTGCCGGCATGATCGACGTTATCGATGACGCCCTCTGGCTGCACCTCGACGACGGCATACGTGCCGGCCGGCAAACCGGTGAAGTGATAAAAACCGTTGGCGTCGGTGGTGACGCGAATCGGCGTGCTCGACCCTCCGGCGTAATGACCGGGCAGCGCTTGATCGACCCAGATCGGATCGCCGCTCACGCCGTGACGCAGCTCGAGCGTCACGCCGGCCAGCGGCGTGTCGTCCGAAGTGCGAATGCCGTCGCGCTGCGCGGCAATTTGTTGCGACGTCAGCGTGTCGTCCGTGAGGATCGGTTTGCCATCGATGTACACGTAGCCGCTGATCTCCGCGGGCGGCTTCTCGCAGAAGTCGTATTGAATCGCGTTCAGGCCGGAGGTGATGTTGATGTCGGTGAAGATGCTGAACTCACCCGGCACGTCGTGCTTGTTGCCGCCGGCCGAGCCGACGCGCTCGCCGCCGTCGAAATACGCCTGCGGCTGATGCTCGCGAACGCTGTACACGCCCGGGCGCAAACCCGTGAACTCGTATTCACCCGCCGCATTGGTGTACGTCGTCGCAAGCACGTTGCCGTTCGCATCGAGCAAATCGATCTGCACGCCTGCGAGCATGTGGTGCGGGTCGTCGAAGTTGCAGTCGGGCACATCATCGGCGTGCACGCGGCCGCGGATGCTGCCCGGCAGTAGCTCGCCGAAGTTGTATTCCACGCCCATTTGGCCCCAATTGATCATGATCTGGCTGATCATGTCGCCCGGCGGCGACGCGGCGGCCACGCCGCCCAGATTGCCGGGTGTATCGATGCCGTCGAGCCAACCGGCCGGGTGAACTTCCATCACCGTGTACTTGCCGGCGGCCAGGTTGTTGAACTTATAAAAACCGTTGCCGTCGGTGGTCGCGCGCAGGCCCGTGTCGTTGCCATTGGCGTCGAGCAACTTGAGCACCACCCCCGCGATGCCCGTTTCGGGATTCGGCACGCTGCGATCGAAAATGCCGTCGTTCGACCGGTCGTGATACACGTAGCCCGAAAGCATCACGCCGACCTTCTCGCAAAAGTCGTACTGCACGGCATCCTCGCCCGGATCGAGATGGATGCTGTGAATCGTGTCGTGCTGAGCGCGCGTGCCGCCGGCGGAGCCGACGCGTTCGCCGCCGTCGTAGTAGCCGGCTGGTTGGATTTCGTGGATCTGGTAATCGCCGGCGCGCAGGCCATCGAAGCGGTACTCTCCCAGCGCGTTCGTGGTCGTCGTGGCGATGAGGTTGCCTTGCATGTCGCGCAGTTCAATGACGACGCCCGCGAGCAAAATCTCCGGATCGTGGAAGTTGCAATCCTCGTGCTCATCCGCGTGAACGCGACCGGCGATCGAGGCGGGCGGTTTCTCGCAAAAGTCGTATTGAATCGCATGCTCGTCGGACGAGATGTCGATGTTCGTGAAGAAGCTGAACTCCTCGCCCTGGTCGTGCGAGCTACCGCCGGAGGAGCCGATGCGCTCGCCGCCGTCGAAGTAGTCTTCGGGCTGATGCTCGCGAATGCCGTATAGGCCCGGCCGCAGGCCGGTGAACTCGTATTCGCCGGCGGCATCGGTGTAGGTTGTGTCGATGACGTTACCTTGCGCGTCGAGCAGATCGATCCGCACGCCTTCGAGCATGTGGTGCGGGTCGTCGAAGTTGCAGTCGGGGCCGTCGTCGGCGTGCACGCGGCCGCGGATGCTACCGGGCAACAGCTCGCCGAAGTTGTACTCAACGCCCGGATGGCCCCAGTTGATCATGATCTGGCTGATCATGTCGCCCGGCGGCGAAACGTCGGCCACGCCGCCCAGGTTGCCGGGCGTGTCCTTGCCGTCGAGCCAGCCGGTCGGGTGCACTTCCATCACCGAGTATTTGCCGGCCGCCAGGTTGTTGAACTTGTACGCACCGAGAGAGTCGGTCGTGGCGCGTTTGCCCGTGTCGTTGCCGTTGGCATCGAGCAGTTTCAGAATCACGCCGCCGATGCCTTCTTCCGTGCCGCGGTCGAAGACGCCGTCGTTGTCACGGTCGTGGTACACGTTGCCCGAGAGCATCACGCCGACCTTTTCGCAGAAGTCGTATTGAATCGCGTCGAGGCCGGACGTGATTTGGATGTCGGTGAAGATGCTGAACTGGCCGGGCACGTCGTACTTGTTGCCGCCGGCCGAGCCGATCCGCTCGCCACCGTCGTAGTATTGCGTCGGCTGATGCTCGCGAACCTGGTAGATGCCCGGCGCGAGGCCTGTGAATTCGTAGTTGCCGTTGGCGTCGGTGAGCGTGAAGCGAATAAGGTTGCCCTGCGCGTCGAGCAGATCGATGCGCACGCCCTCGAGCAGGATTTCTGGTTCGTCGAAGTTACAGTCTTCGTGCTCATCGGCGTGAACACGGCCGCGGATCGAGCCGGGCAACAGCTCGCCGAAGTTGTATTCCACGGCATGGTCGCCGAAGTCGAGCACGGCGCCGAAGATGCGGTCCTTGGGGCCGAGCGCTTCGCTGTCGGCCGTGCCGCCGTGATCGCCGGGCGTGTCCTTGCCATCGAGCCAGCCGGTGGGTTGATACTCACGGACGCCGTACGTGCCGGGGAACAGGTTGCGAAACTCGTAGAAGCCGAGCGTCTCGAGATTGGTCGACGTGGTGGTCGTGATGCCGGTGCCGTTGCCATTTGCATCGACGAGTTCGAGCACTACTCCGCCGATGCCTTGTTCCGTGTTGCGATTGAACACACCGTCGTTGCTGCGGTCGTGATAGACCCAACCGGAAAGCGACGCGAGCGGAATCTGCGGCGCGTACGCGACGGCGCCGGCCGTGCGATCGGTGAAGTCGTGTGTGGGCGAATACGCGTCGTCGTGCAGCGGCAGTTGGAGGCCGGTCGCGTTTTCAGCGGCCGCGAAGTCGTCGTCAAAGGCGTCCCAAAAGCGGCCGGTGAGCGTGAGATCGACATAGCCGACCGCCGAGAATTCGCCGGTCATGATCGACCGCTGAAACTCAGCGCCTTCGACCAGCGAGTTGGCTTCGATGTTGTCGCCTTCGATAAACTGCGCCTCGTCGGCGTCCAGCGAGAAGACGAGTTTTTCACCGGCGTCGAAGCCGGTGAGGTCGAACACGATCTGCGAGCCACCGTCGACGACCGTTACGCTATTGACCGTGAAGCCATTGGCGCTGGTGATCGTGAGCCCGGCGAAGTCGAACACGCCCAGGCCGCCGGCGGCCGTGTCGAAAAACACGTCGCCTTCGGTGAGGCCGTTTTGCTGCTTGTCGCCGTTGATCGTGAGGCGATTGAGCGTGGTGCCGGCCGCGCCGCCGCCGAACGAGACCTCAATGATGTCGGGCTGGCTGTCGTCGCCGGTGGCTTCTTCGAAATACACCGAGCCCAGGAGCACCTGCGGGACGTCGCCGGCCATCATGCGGCGCGATTCGAGCTCTTCGATCTGGCAGCGGCGCGGGGAGCGATTCGACGCGAGCCGGTTGCTCGACGATCCAGAACGGGGGCGGGGACGCCCCGGCTCGCTTTGCGAGATCTCCAGGTCGCTCGTAGCGAAACACAAGTCGCGAAGCGTGCTGAAAAGTCCCACGAGATGCCTCCGTGCACTCATGTAAGCAAGGAGCAAGGAGCAGGGAGCATGGAGCAAGAGCACATTCTTGCATGCCCGCCGGTCGGCTTCCTACTCTTTGCCGTCAGTTGATCGATTACGTTCGCTATCGGGCTGAATCCGTCACGTCGCGCGACGCGGTTGCCGGCGCTGGTCCACCACTCAGGCTCCAGATGCGAACCGTCGTGTCGTAGCTGCCCGAGACGAGCGTCGTGCCTCGGCCGTCGCAAGCGAGCGCGGCGACCGTTCCTGTGTGGCCGACGAGCTGCGTCATTGCCTGGCGGCTATTCAGGTCCCAGAGCCAAATGCGATTATCGGTGCCGCCCGTGGCCAGCCGGTTGTTGTCGATGAACAAGAGCGCGTAAACCATCGCTGGCCGCGTCGAGAGCGTCATCACGGTTTGTCCCGTCGCGGTATCGAGCACGTGAATCGACTGGCTGCTGCCCGCGGCGGCCAGCCGGTTGCCATCCGGCGAAAACGCCAGCGCGCGAATGCGGCGGCCGTCCGTGTCGATGTCGCGCTCTTGCCTGCCGTTCGTCACGTTCCACACGCGAATCCGTCCGTTGCGTCCGGCCACGGCCATCCGCGCGCCATCGGGCGAGAACGTCACGGTACGCACGTCGCTGCATGGACAAACCAGCTCCTGGCTGATTTGACCGGATGACGTGTTGACGATTTTCAAATGGTTGCTGAACCCGACGACGGCAAGTTGATGGTTGTTCGGATGGAAGCACACCGATGCAACCGTGTTGTCGCAGCCGGGCAGTTCCAACACGCCGCGGTGGTCGTGAACATCCCACATACGGAGCGCGCGGTCGCCGCCGCCGGAGGCCACGGTGTTGCCGTCTTGCGACAGGACGACCGAATGGACCCAATCGGCGTGGCCGTCGAAACGACCTTTCATCTCGGCCGTCGCCGCGTCCCACACGGTGACGCGATGATCGTCGGTCGCGGCGGCGATCGTGCGGCCGTCGGGCGTGATCGTGACGCCCGTCACCACGGCGGGACGCTTCTGGTCGTCGGCCCCGCATTCGCATTGAATGACGCGCGAAGCACGGATGACCGCCGGCTCAGCCGCCAGCAGCGTTTGAGCGGCAAGAATCGTTGCCAACCAATATGCGGTCGCAATGAACGGTGCGAATCGAACGGAGTCGGACTTCACGAAGGCGGCCCCCGAATGCTAGCTGGCTGCGGGTATGCTGCCGTCGCGCGGGCCGCGGCGGCCCGTGCGACAACAGGCAAAATGCAGGCGAGAATTCGCCTATTCGGAAAGTATCGACCAGACGGGCCGCGCGGCCGAAGCCGAACTGCGGCGGTTGGCGCTAGCGGTGGAAAGTTTTGCTAGCCGGTCAATTCACCGCGGGGTGCCACTGCTGACTTGCTCAGCAGTGTTCCCAAGGCGATGCCCTTGCGGCTCGATGTTGCGATGGGTGTCTGGCTTCGAGACGCAAGGTGAACGTCTGAGTCGCACTGCTGGACGAGCCAGCAGTGGCACACTTCAGCGCGTGGCACGACGCTGCTTACTGTTGGGCTTCCGGCGCTGGCGCTGGCTCCGGCGTTGCCGGCGTGGATTCAGCGGTTATCGGAGCAGACTGCGAAGTTTCCGGAGTCGGCTGTTGAGTCTCTGGCGCGGGCGTGCTTTCGCCGCCGCCTTGACGCTTGCGGCGATCGGCAAGTTCCTCGACGAAATCCTGCTCGCGGTCGAACTTCTCGATCACTTCCCAGAGCGGGAAGTCGTCGGCAATCGTTTCGTCGAGCTGGCCCAACACGTCGCGATACTTCTTGACGAAGTCGACCAGGTCTTCGCCGGTCATCGCCTCTTCGTCGAGGATCGTGGGGAACTCGTCGATCACCAGCCGCCACTTGGCGAAGCCTTCGTCATACAACCGCTTGGCGGTACGCGGATCGGCGTCGTTGTCGATGGCCTTTCGCGCTTCGAACATGAGTCGGCGGGCTTCGAGGGCGTTGGTGGTCTGCTCGAAATCGGCGCGCGTTTGCCAGTAGTCGTAATTGGCGTCGCGTTTGTAATTTCCCGTGAACTGCAGCTGCTGATCCTTGCGTTCCAGTTCGCTCGCCAGTTGCTGCGCCTCGCGGCCATGCTCCGGCGCATCCAGCATCACGCGCTCGGCCACGTCGCGGTCCGTAATCCTCATCTTCTGATCGAGCTGATAACGCCGATCGGCCTGTTCCGGCTTGACCTTGTCCATGGGCGTATCGAGCAACTGGCGCTCGTCGGGCGTGAGCGCTTCGCGCTTCTGCGTGAGCAGCTTGTCGCGCGTTCCCGGCAGCAGGGCGTCGAGCTTGGCGCGCAGTTCGGCGAGCTCTTTTTCCAGCCGCGGCTCGGAGCCCAGTTGAAGTTTGACGCCCGTCGAGTGCTCGATCACGATATTGCCGAATTGGCGCCATTCCTCGGCCGCCTTGATCCACGCGCGGCGCGCCTTCTCGAACGAGCCTTCTTCCTCAATCGCCTCGGCATAGTTCATTTGCGACTTGGCCGGGCTGGAGTAGAAGTCGCGCGGGCTCTTGCGACCAAGGGTATGCCCCTTGTTGTCCACCGAGTCGATGGCTTTGAGGTACTCTTGCTTACCGACCAACCAGTTGTCGCGTTCATCGGGACTTCGATCGGGCGGATGAAACTGCTCGTCCTCCTTGAACAACTTGCGGTACTGTTTGTGCTCGTCGGCCCGGCCGATCTTCTGGCCGATGAACCAGCCGAGATCCCATAAGAGCTGCGGGCTGTCGACGTTGTGCCGCTCGCCTTCCTTGAGGAACTCGATGCCGCGGCGGACGTAGTAGTAGCGGTCGCGGAAGTCGTCGAATTCCACCGACACGTTATAAGTGAGATTCCATGCCTGGAATTTCCAGAACGTGATGAAATTCGGCTGCAGCTTGGCGAGCTGTTCGAGCGTGGCAGTGAGGTTCGTCCAGTCTTCGACTTTCTTGTAGTAGTTCGCTTTTTCCCAGAGCACGTTGACGGCGATGCCGCGCAAGCCGAGCGTGGCCAGCTTGATCGTCTCGCTGGCCGGGTCGACTTCGCCAAGGTTCATCTGGGCGAGGCCATACTCATTTCGCAGTTGGGCGAGCTTGCCGCCCTCCCTGGTCGTCGTGGCCGGCGCGCTGAGCCACATCATGGCGACGGCCAGCACGGCAATCGCGACGCCGTA
>JAKEIB010000071.1 GCA_022614705.1 Planctomycetota bacterium
ACCCGCTCGATTGTGGCGATCGGCTGGAGCTTTTGAAGGACCAGATGGGGCTCGGTTACTGCAACATCACGAAGTGCTGCACCGAGGTCTGCCCGGAGCACATCAAGATCACCGACAACGCGATCATCCCGCTCAAGGAACGCGTGGTGGATCGGTTCTATGATCCGGTGAAGAAGTTGCTCAGGATTGTATTTCCGAAGTCGTAGATGAGTGGCGGCGGCTCTTGGTTGGTCGCGCTAAGCCGCAAGCGGAGGATGGGCGGGTAATACTACACATACTACAACTTTCACGCGGTCTTCGCCGCGAGGCGGGTGATGCGGACGTGTTTGTCGTAGTGGGCGGTGGCGACTTGAAGGCCGTCGGGGTGGAGGTCCATGTCGCGGGCCAGGTTGGGCAGGCCGAAGCGGAAGTAGTCTTTGTCGGCGTCCGGTTTCCAGAAGATGAGGATGCCGCCGCTGCCGCCGCTGGAAAGGCCCATCAGTGAACCATCGGCGAGCCATCGCAGGCGCCAGATCACGCCCCCCGTGATTCCTTCGGCGATCTGTTGCCGTTCAAGTTTTTGCGTCTCCCAGTTGAAGAGCAGCACGAGCGGCTCATGGACCGAGCCGAGCGGGTTCGAAGCCTTGTACAGTCCGCCGGCGGCGAGCCATTTGCCGTCGGGGCTGACGGCGATCGAGCGGATGCCGCCGAAGTCGACTTGCTGGCCGCCTTCGTAAGTGTGCAGCGGCTTGGCGTCGAACGTGCGGACTTCCGCGCCGCTGGCGATGTCGCTCTGCTTCAGCACGCCGATGAGGTCGCCGCTCAAGACGAATTTTCCCTGCGGATGAAACGCGACGGAGTAAACGTGTCGCGTGTGACTGGACAGTTCGCGGACGAGCTTGCCATCGGCGATATTCCACAGGCAGACGCGGCCATCGTTGCCGCCGCTGACCAGCAGCGTGCCGTCGGGGCTGACGTCGAGGGCGCGGATCCAGCCTTTGTGGGCTTCGATGGTGCGAACGGGCGGCGCGGCGTCGCCGATCGTGTTCCACCAGGAAATTTTGCCGTCGCAGCCGCCGCTGATGATTTGCGCGCCATCTCGCGAAGACGCGAGTGAGATGACCCATGTCTCGTGGCCGCCGGTGAAGAGCGTGCGAGCGCCGTCGGCCAGGTTGAAGCGCTCGACGAGCGCGTCTTCGGAGCCGCAGAACACGAAGCGGCCGAGCGGATCGAACCGGCACGCATTGAGCGGCCGATCGTGCGGCCATTGCGAAACAACGTGGGCCAGTTTGGGGTCGAGACCTTCGGGCATGGGGGAGTTGCTCACGCAGAGGCGCAGAGGACGCGGAGGCTTGAAACAGGCGTTGTCAGCAAGCTTCTTGGAACACTAATCATCGCTAATCGACGCTAATTAAGGATCAGCGGAAATTAGTGCTTATTAGTGTTCTCTTCCTCTGCGATCTCTGCGCCTCCGCGTGAGACGCTTTGGTTTTTGTCTCTACGTCAGCAGTTCGGGGACGGCCGAGACGGCGGGGTCGGCGATGGGGATTTGTTGGCCAGCGATGTCGAAGCTGCCGGAGGAGTCGACGCCGACGGCTTCGAGGTAGGTGCGGAACAGTTTGCCGTGGTCGACTTCGCCGTCTTCGACGGCGGTGCCGTCGGCGCTCGTTTTGCCGAAGGCGTGGCCGCGCGGGACGCGGCAGCCGCCCATGCAGATCGACCAGGAGCGCGACCAATGGTCGCGGCCGTAGTACTGATTGATGTTGGGCGTGCGGCCAAACTCGGAGAGCACGACGATGAGCGTGCTGTCGAGCATGCCGCGCGCGGCGATGTCGGCCACGAAGCACGAGAACGAGCGATCGAACTCGGCGAGCTGCTCGATGTGGAAGTTGAAGTTTTCGTTGTGCGTGTCGTAATTGGAGTGCGACAGCTGCACGAACGTGATGCCCTTTTCGAGCAGCCGGCGGGCGAGGAGGCAATGCCGGCCGAAGTCGTGCTTGCCGTAGCGCTCGGCATCGGCTTCGGGCTCCTTGGTGACGTCGAACACGTCGCGCTGGCGCATCAGCTGTTGGGCCTGCTCGTAGGAATAGGTAAAGGCCTCGGTGACGGCCGTGCGACGGCGATTGAGGAACCGCTCGTTGACGTGGCGGCGCAGGTCTTGCCGCGCGACGTCGGAAGCTTCGGCCATTGCTTCGGGCCGCGTGGTGTTTTGCGGCGGGTTGCCGTTGCCGAGCTGCACACTTGAGTATTTTGGGCCGAGATAGGCGGAGTCGGCGCCGCGACCGCCGCCGCCGCCGGGCGTGATGAGGATGTAGCCAGGTAACGAGGTGTCGGCCGGCGTGAGTGCCTTGGCCGCAACGGCGCCGATCTGCGGGTAGTCGGCGGCCGGCGTTTGCCGGCGGCCGGTGAGCATCATGTACGCACCCTTGCCGTGGTCGTCTTCGCTGGTGTTGACGCCGCGCACGAGGCACAGGTGATGCATCTCGCGGGCCGTTTCGGGAAGCAGCTCGCTGATGTGGATGCCGGGGACAGAGGTAGGGATCGCGCGGAACGGGCCGCCTGTGGCCGTGCCGGGCTTCGGGTCCCAGCTTTCGAGCTGGCTGAGGCCGCCGTGCATGTTGAACACGACGATCCGTTTCTGATCGGAGCGCAGCTGATTGGCGACGGCGGGAGTGGAGAACACACCGAGGCCGCCGGTCATCGCGCCGGCGCCGGCGACGGCCATCGTGCCCAAGAACTGGCGACGCGCGATGCGGTGCTCGAGGCTTTTGCAGGCGTAATGGATGTTCATGGCGGGTCTCCTATTGGAGGTGTCTGGTGTCGAGTATCGGGTGTCAGGTGCGTTTACTGACACCTGACACCTAAGAATTCTCCTAATGGTTGAATCGAAACTCGGCGGAGTTCAGCAGCGCCCAGACTAGTTCCTGGGCGGCGGCCGGTTTGTTGTCTTTGTGGTTGGCAAGGTGGGCGACGACTTCGGCCGCTTCGGCGTCGCTTGGCAGGCGAGTCAGCACGGAGAGGTACAGCTCCTCGGCGGCGGCTTTGGGGTCTTCCTGCTTGGTGATTTTTTCGGTGACGTTGCCCGCGGCGGGGGCGACCCAACTGTTGATCGCGCCGCCGTTGACGGCGAACAGGGCCTGGTCGGCGGTGGAGAAGAAATCGCCCTGCGGCTGGCCGGCGGCGGCGCCGTAAAAGGTTACGAATATGGGAATGTTTTCTTTCAACTTGTCGAACGTTTTTTGCTCAAGCTCGACATCGCGGGCGGCGACTTGGGCGGGGTCTTTCTTCTGCTGGTCGGTCATCGGCTTGGCCTTGTCGAGCTCGGCGACCTCGGCCTGCCAGTAGCGATCGTAAACGCCGGTGACGCGGAAGACGGTCCAGCAAAGCTGCTCCGGAGTGAGCGGCTTGAGCGATGCCAAAGTGAAATCGGCGGTCCAGCGGTCGGTCAAATCGCCGACGAGCTTTTCGAAATCGGATTGCTTCGCGGCGGCCTCGGCCTGCGCGGCGGAAACGTTTGTTTTGGCCAGCTCGATGGCCTGCTCGCGCCGGGCACGCTCGGCCAGCGCGGCGGCAAGCGCTTCTTGCGCGGCGATGAACGTTTCGTCGGCCGCCTTGTACGCGGCGGAAGCCTCGTCGAACTTCTTTTGCGATTCGCCGATTTGGGTGCGGGCTAACTCAGCGCTAGCCTGCAATTTCAGGGCCGCTTCGACGATGGGTGGATCGTCGGGCAGCTTCTGTCGCGCCGCGTCAATCGACGTGAAAGCGGCCGTGAGCGCATCGGCCAACTGAGTGCGCTTTTCATGTTCGGCACGAGACGTGTCGCGCGCGGCTGTGACGGCGGTCATCGCGTCGGAGGCGGTTTTGACCTTTTGCTCGTGCTCGGCAACAACGAGTGCGAACTCAGCAAGTTGTTTTTCGGTCGCAGTCAATTCGGCCTGTTTTGCGGTCGCTGCCTGATTGGCGACGACGACGACATTGTTCACGTCCGGCAATTTGGCGATTCGCTTCGCGGTTTCCACCCGACGATCGAGCGCCGCGAGTGCTTCGAGATCGGCGGACGCCTTGCGGCGCGCATCGAGCATCGGCTGCTCGGCCTGTCGCACGGCGGCGATGAGCGGCGCAACTTTCGCGTGGGCCGCTTCGACCGCTGGCTTTGCGGCGGCAAGCGCGTCGGCGGTGGGCTTCGTGGCGGCGGTTTTTTCTTCAACCGTTTTGGCGAGGACGGTAATTTCCGCGGCCAACTGCTCAGCTTTCGCGGAAATTTTTGGGGCCGCATCGGCGAGCGCTTTGTCCTCGGGAACTGTCTTTGCCGCTTCCTGCGCCGCGCCGGCGGCCGTTTGCACGGGCGTCGCCAGCGCCTGTTTCGCTTGCATGGCGGCGGTCGCATCGGCCGCGGCCTTAAGCGCCGCGTCGTGATTGGTTTTCGCTTCTGTATATTTGGCGCGGGCCGCATCGAACTCCGCGGCGACGGGCAACATCGCGGCTTCGGTTTCCTGCCATGTTTCGGCGGCCTTTGTGTAC
This sequence comes from Planctomycetota bacterium, assembly GCA_022614705.1. Classification (GTDB taxonomy): domain Bacteria; phylum Planctomycetota; class Planctomycetia; order Pirellulales; family Lacipirellulaceae; genus JABDGM01. Next base: position 4,501 of record JAKEIB010000071.1, read on the forward strand.
GCCTCCTCAGTGGCTGACTGCACCTGTTCAAGACTGGCATGCTGTGCTTCAAACTTTGCCACTTCGACGGTCGCTTGCGTCGAAAGTGACACCAGCCCGACCGGCACGTCGAACGAGCGCTGGTAGGTATTGCTCAGCGCGATTTCGCGAAGGAACGCGCGGATATCGAAATTCATCGCGGCGAACCGCTCGGCCAGAATGTTCAGCAGCTCGGGATCGGAGGCCGGGTTATCGGGATGTTGCATGTCGGGCGGATACACGAGACCGCGGCCGAACATGTGCGCCCACAAGCGATTGGCGATGTTGCGATTGAACGCCTCGTTCGAGCCATCGGTCGCCATCTCGGCAAGTTTGGCGCGGCGGCTGAATTTGGGCGCGGGCGTGACATTGTCGGCCGGCGCAACCGTATAATCTTCACCCGGCAGATAAAACGGCTCGTCGATCATCACGCAATCGGGCGCCCGCGCGCCGGTGCGGCGCGGCGTGCCGACGAACACCGATTGAAACGTTACGTCCGTGCCGGGTCGTTCGGCTTGCACCGTGGCTTGTGCGCCGTTCACCGTGCGCACCAGAGCGTAGCTAGGCGCGATAAAAGCGAGCAGGCCCTGGTAATCGGATTGCAGATAATCGTCGACCAGCGGATGGTCGTGGCATTGGGCGCATTGCATGTCGCGGCCGAAGAAGATACGACCGACGTCGCGCGTGAGGACATTTGGATCGGAGGCACGGTCGAGTGCGAATCGAGCGGCCGGGCGTTCGGCTGGGTCGTCGCCATCGGCCTGAAGAATCTCGCGTGCCAGCATGTTCCAGGGCTTGTTTTCGCGGACGCACTTCACAAGCCATGCGCGCCAGTCATCGATGGAGACGTGCGTGCCCGCGCGGCGTTCCATCAGCATGAGGTCGAGCGTGTTGGCCAGGTGGCGCGCGTAGTGGGGTGAGGCGAACAATCGGTCGACGAGGCGCTGGCGCTTATCGGGCACCGGGTCGGAAATAAATTGCCGGGCTTCGTCCGAGGTGGGCGGCATTCCCACGAGGTCGAGCGAAACGCGACGCAAGAATTCGGCGTCGGAGCATTGGGCGGGGCCCAGTCCGGAAACGGGCGCCATCCGCTCGTCGATAAGCGCGTGCAGCGGCTCGCCTTCGGCCAAGGCGGTTGCGTGCGCGATGACACCGATCAGCATCGCCTGCCAGGCGAGTGTGGCCGAAGTTCTCATGCAATGAGCATCCTCGGGGGGCGGGAGGCCTCGGTCGCGGGCAGGCGGCGGTCCACGGGGTTCCGCCAGCCGAGGTCTGTGGCGAATACTCACCACGCAGATGTTAGAACCCAGATCGGTTGGAAAGTCAACACTTTTTTTGACTGAGCAAACCGGTGAAGATAGTTAAGTATGGGTGTTTCTAGGGGAGTTTTGCGGAAGGGCGTCCCGCCGTACAATGCAGGGCGTGGTCGATTCTAGTCACAAAAAATAAGGAGCACTTGAAATGCGGTCCCTGATTTGCGGAATCATTGTGGCGAGTGTCATGGTCGGGTGCACCAAGTCGGACGATATGGCCGTTGAGGACGAAACGCTGACCATTTCCGAGTCGCAGCCCGAGCTGCCGAGTGAGACGGCGCGCGAAGAAGCAGTCGACGAGTCGAGCGCGGAGCCGAGCGGTAAGCTGGTCATTGGCGACGCGGCGCCGGAGTTCACCGATTTGATCGGCGTCGACGACAAGAAGCATTCGCTCGGCGACTTCAAAGATGCGAAGGCCGTGGCGGTTGTTTTCACTTGCAACAAGTGCCCGGTGGCGGTGGCCTATGAGGATCGGCTGGTCGCCTTTGAAAAGGACTATGCCAACAAGGGCGTGAAGCTCGTGGCGATCAACGTGAACAACGCGGAGGCCGACAAGCTGCCGGCGATGAAGACGCGTGCCGAGGAAAAGGGATTCCAGTTCCCCTATCTATATGATCCGACGCAGAAAGTGGCCCGCGACTACGGCGCCGAAGTGACCCCGCATATTTATCTGCTCGATGGCAATCTGAAGCTAGCGTACGTCGGTCCGGTGGACGATAACCAGGACGAAACGCAGGTGACCAAGGCGTATCTGCGCGAGGCCACCGACGCGGTGCTCGCGGGCAAGGCGCCGGAGACGACGGACGTCAAAGCGTTTGGCTGCGGTATTCAATATGAGTAGCCTCGCCGGCGGTGGGCGGAGCAGTGGACGAAAGGTGGCATGCCCATGGCTTTGCGTGGGCATGAAGACACATATGCAAACATGGCCACTCCGAGCAGTGGCCATGGCACCCAAACGTTTATTCGCAATGCGGTCGTCAATCGTTTGGTTTGGATTGATCGCAGTGATTCCTGGCTGCGCGCCTGAGTCTGGGAACACTAGCGAAGGCATGCCGGCGCTATCACCAATTGCACCAACGACGGAGCATGACGTCTCGCTTCGTGTCACGGATGCGGACGGGTTGCAAGAGGTGCTTGAAAAGCATCGCGGAAAAGTGGTATTGGTCGATTTCTGGGCGACTTGGTGTGGGCCGTGTGTCGAGCAGTTTCCACACACGGTGGAGATCGCGAATAGACTTCGCGACCGCGGGTTGGCGGTCGTCTCGGTATCGATGGACAATCCGAGCGCCGAGCCGCAGGTACAGGCGTTTCTTGAAAAACAGAACGCGCGATTCGACAATCTTCTCCGCAGTTACAGCAGCCCGGTGACGGCCACGAAGGCGTTTGGGCTGCCGGGGCCGGTGCCGTGTTATCGCGTGTACGATCGCAAGGGCGAGCTGCATCGCGAGTTTGGCGTGGATCCGCGCGCGGCGAAGCAGTTTACTACGGCGGACATTGAAGGGGCGGTGGAAGAGATTCTCTGATCGGTCGTCCCGGAGGGACGTTCGATAATAGCCCAGCGATTTATCGCTGGGAAAGAGATGTGAAGCATTCGATTCGTCCCGTAGGGACGAGCGAGTATTCGCGGCGCCGCAGTTCAGTCGTCCCTACGGGACTTCTTTGGGATCCGCGGCAACTTACCCAGCAGTAAACTGCTGGGCTATTCTCAGTCATGCCTACGGCATGAATCAGTCATGCGCTTACGCCGGTTGCATTGCGTTGCGGCCGAAACGGATGCCGAGTTCTTTGGCAGCGTTTGGATACACGCCGATCGAGCGTTTTTTGCCGCCAACGATGGTCATGTTGCCCAGGCTGATATAACCGAGTCGGTAGCAGCTTTTCAGGGATGCCAGGTTCGAGCGGGCCACGAGCGATGCGAATTCGGTGATGCCGCGCTGGCCGAGCTCTTGCAGCGCGCGGCCCATGATGAGGCCGTGTAGGCGAGCGCCGCGGAAGTCGGGGTGCGTGAGGCCGTACGTCATGAAGGCCACGTGGGGTGGAAACGACATGGCCACGCCGCTAGCGTGTTGCGGTTCAATGTAATTGAGCGCGTAGAAGCCGAAGGCGGCCAGGCGATTCCCGCACAAAGCCGCGAAGCACACCTCGCGCCCCTTGCGCACGCGCTCGGCCATCACCGGCTCGAGGTAGTAAGTCGGATCCTCGGCGTACTTGGTGACTTCGTCTGCCGTGAGGAAGCGGAACTCGAATTGCGGATCGGGCGCCGGCATTTGCGCAAGCGATTTTACTTCCAGCCAAACAACTGTGAAGATCGATACGGCGAACACCTTGTGGAGCACGACGTCGAGCGATTTGAGGAGCGCACCGTTGGTGCCGAAGCGTTCGCGGAACGCAGTGATTCGTTGGAAGAAGCCGTTTGACGTGCCAATCGTTGGAACCGCCATGAAATCCCCTTGGCAGATGTTGAACTAAAGTTGCAGCAGCAGCCCGCCCCAGGCCAGGCCGGCGCCGAACCCTATTAAGGCTACCTTATCGCCGGGCTGGACGCGGCCGGCGGAAAATGCCTCGTCGAGGGCGATCGGAATGCTGCCGGCGAGCGTGTTGCCGTAGCGGTGAATGTTGATGGCCACGCGATCCAGCGGCAGGCCCAGCTCGGCCGCGGCGGCCGCCAGGATGTTTCGGTTGGCCTGGTGCGGCACGAGGAGTTTGATCTCGTCGACGGCGATGCGGGCCGCTTTGCACAAATCGCGCACCGTGGCCGGAAGCACCTCGGTCGCGAAATTCCAAATCGCTTTACTGTCCATCGTCATCGCGCCGCCGACCGGCACCGACAGCGGCTCGCTCGTGCCTTGCGAATTTAATTTTGAGGCCAGCACGCGGCCCGCGCCGCGGCTGCTGATGACGGCGGCGCCCGCGCCGTCGCCGAAGAACACACTTGTGCTCCGATCGTAAGGATTGACGAGCCGGCTGCCGCGATCGACGCCGATGACAAGCGCGTTGCGGACTCCGCCGCTGTGAAGGTAGCGCGTGGCCGCGTCGAAGGCGTAAACGAAGCCAGCACAGGCGTTGACGATGTCGAAGCCCAGCGCGCGGTGAGCGCCAAGCCGGCCTTGCACGAGGCAGGCGGTCGAGGGCATCGTGAAATCGGGCGTGCTAGTGGCGACGACGACGAGGTCGATGTCGCTTGCATCAAGCTTCGCTTGGTTTAACGCCGAGCGTGCCGCGCCGACGGCCAGATCAGTCGAGGTTTCATCAATCGACCAACGCCGTTCGACGATGCCGATGCGGCTTTCGATCCACTCGGGCGTGGTGTCGATTCCCAATTGGCGGCTGAAGAACGTATTGTCGACTACGCACTCGGGCACGCACGTGCCGGTACCGAGGATCGTGGCCCGGCGTACGCGCTTTCGACGTTTGCGGAGACGACCGGGATGAGTTGTCGTCGACGGTAGAAGAGTTGTCATGGCCAGGCGTATCAATTGTGTGGCTTGGATGGGCCGAGAGTGTTTCTGGGAATCCAAACCAGGCAAACAGCGTTCCCGGAGCGATCAGACGGTTGGGGGCGAAGCGGCAGAGAGCGGCGAAGGGCCAGTTTCGCGGCGTTTTTGCGCCGAGCCGAGATATGAGCCGACGGCGTAGGGTATACCGACGGCGTTCATTCGAGACAACCCGGGTGCGCAGCGTGTGGCGAAAAGGCAACGTCACGAGACCATCAAGCCGCGACCGGAAGCTGAAGTCTCACGAGGAGAGGCGCAGAGGGCGCAGAGTAGCTGCGAACTCTGCGCCTCTGCGTGAGGTAAGTGTCTACAGTTTAAGGGAAGCTGATTTGTGGTGTCAGCCAATTCGCGGCGGCGGGAGATTAGTTGCGGGCATGGTCAATGTGGACTACGATCGGTGAGCCACCGGCATGGTCCGGCGGGGATAAACCCCGCCGCTCGCGTGGTGCGTTAATGTCATTGATTCAATCGCGAGGACTAGCCATGTTTAGCCAATCGCGCGTGGCATTTGTTGCCACGCTTATTTGTACGCTGGTGTGTTTTGGGCAAACGACAACAAAGCAAGCGGCTGCGGCTGCGGCCGAGGCGGAGACGGAGGGGAAAGAGAAAGTGTTACGACATGCCGTGTTTTTCAAGTTCAAGGACGGGGCCTCGAAGGAGGATGTGAAAGGCATCGTCGAGGCGTTTCGCGCGCTGCCAACGAAGATTGAAGAAATCCAGGAGTTTCAGTGGGGCGAGAATGTCGGCCAGTCGGGGCGCAACGATGGGCTGACGCATTGTTTTTTGCTCACGTTCAAGGACGAGAAGGGCAGGGCGGTGTATTTGCCGCATGCGGATCATAAGGAATTCGGCGGTGTGCTGCGGCCGCATTTGGAGAAGGTGTTCGTGATCGATTACTGGGGTCGGCCGCAGAAAAAGCAGCCTAGGAAGGCGTTGAAACATGCGGTGTTTTTTAAGTTCAAAGACGATGTGTCGGACGCGGCTGTGCGCGCGGTGGAGGACGGGCTGGCAGGGCTGCCGGCGAAGATCGATACGATCAAGGCATTCGAATGGGGAAAGAACAATAGCCCGGAG
>JAKEIB010000072.1 GCA_022614705.1 Planctomycetota bacterium
ACACGTCGAATAGGCGCCTACGCTCATGGCGCGCGCCTTGTCCCATGATATTATGTACTTGTCCAGGCCAATGTTGCAGATTTATTGCGATGGGCCATAGCGTCACCACGTGCGAAGTCCATAGCCTCAGCATGTCGCCCAAGTTGGTTGATCTCACCTATGGCATGCGCTATGACACGCCGATGGACGAAGCGCGGCCAGCCTTGTTTCCCCATGCCAATGAGCCATACGACACGCGGGCTTGCATGGGCGTGCAGCAGACAAAAGCGCGCGTCTATGTCTGCCCGCTTTGTACCAAAGCCCACTCCGCATGGCTGCAGGCCAATAACGCGTCGTAACGGCTAGTGGCCTGACGTAGCACTGCTGTTGCACCGGCAGTCAAACGGACGGTTTGGCGTTTCTGCTGCCCCGCGGTATGCTGCGTGCAGTCTGCTTGCTTGAGGGCGGGCAACTGAGCTTTATCGTTAGGCGAAGGAGAGCGCACAGTGCGACATCCGATTGAGTACACCCCGATCGAGCGGTTCTGGCTGGCCGCTCTCGGCGTGTTCGGCTTCCTGGCCGTCAACGGGGCCTTCGTCTACGGACTGTTGTTCCAGCCGGATGCGCTGATGGACGCGCTGGCCAACCCGCTGGCCGCTGCGTTCATGGTCGAGGCATTGGTGTTGGTGGGAGTGTTCGCGTACCTGTTCGAGCGATGGGGCGTGAGCAGGCTAGGGTGGGGGTGGTTCGTGTTCCTGTCGCTGTTAGGTAGCATGGCGTTCGCCATTCCGATTGTGTTGCTGTACCCGCGGCGTGATGGGGGCACGGCGCCGAGCGCCTAACGATGGGCTGGCGCGCCACGGCCGGTCTGCGACAAGTTGACCCGCCGGCAAAACGGGCGATTTGGCGTTTCACCCACGCAGCGGTATACTGGCGTGCAACCCGTGCACTTGAGGGCGGCCAACAGAGCTGGGCCGTTAGGCGGCACACAGCGTCATCGACGGGCGTGCGAGTTCGCTTGTTGCTTTACAGGGTCTTGGCACATGAAGCGCCGAGCGTTTCCTTCGACCTGAGCCGGGGATCTCCGGCGAAGGGCCGTACAGGAGATCCATCGTGAAACCATCATTCAGTTTTCAGCGTCTCGTCGTCTCGGCTATCGCCATGTTGGCTGTGGCCGCCACCCCGCAACGATCCAGCGCGGGCGTGTTCCATATAGCTCACACCAACGCGGGCGGCATCACTGACCTCGACATCCAACTTGGGAACATCGCGGCCGACATCACCACGGATAGCTTCGCCGAGACCCGCAACTTCGGGCCTCCGAATGGGTTTCCCCGGGGTCTGGTGACTGCTTCGATCGACAGGTTCGGGGCCGTCGGGCTCGACCTTCTGACCATTGGCGACTTCCCCGGAATTATGACCGACGATTGTTGCGTCGAAGCGACGGTTGAGATCGCGAGTGACGAGTTTGTCAATATCTCCTCACTTCCCGTGAGGGTCATTTCCCGCGTGGTCGTCGATGGCGGGCAGATCCGGATGAGTGGCGCCACCAACGTGGAGGCTAGTTACGCGCTGCGTGTTGGCATGCTCAACCTGGGACATGAGGACCTCTACGACCTGCTGAGCCTCGACTTCCTTTATTTCCACACTTCGGCCTTCTTAGCTCTCGGCTTCGATAGTCTGAGGGGCATTGGGGACCTCACGGCGGACTCCCAATCCAACGTGACGTTCAGTGGTGGGTTGAACCGCCTGAACGCGACATTCAATCCGGTGACTGAGACCCTGGACATCCCCCTCTCGATCCAGACGTTTGACCTCGGCGTCCTCGGCCCCGGCGAACGCGGGTTGGTGGCCTATAAGTTCGTTTTTCAAGTTGAGAAAGGCCCCTTTAGCAACGACCCCGGCTTCGTCGGTGAGGTGGGACTAAGAGCTCGATATAGCGACCCGCTGAACCTCACGGGCAACCCGGCGTTCACGATCGAGTTCGTGCCAATCCCCGAGCCATCTTCACTCGTCCTGGCCGGGCTCGGCCTGCTGGGGCTGGCCGGCCTGGCGTGGCATCGACGAGCCGGGAAAAGTGTCAGAAACCGATGCTCGGCCTAATCCAGCGCTGCAGCGGTTCCGGCCACAGGCGACGGTCTTCGTGCTGTTCCTGCACACTGGTCCGTGGCCGGGCAACTGAGCTTTGTCGATAGACGGCGGAGGGTTCACGCGTGACGGAGGTCGCACCATCCCGGGCGGTGATCAAACAGTTGTCCGCATACTTTCACCGCAACGGCTACGTTCGGCGGGTGGACCCGGTCCGGCGCAAGGTGAAGGGCCGGTTGTACAAGAAAGGCGCCGAGGTTCGCCTGGTGGCCGAGTCGAGGGCCGAGCTCGCCGAAATCCGCCGACTGCTGAAGCGGGCCGGGTTTAAGCGGGCCCGGCCGTTCGCCAAGGCGCGGCAGTGGCGGCAGCCCGTGTATGGGGTTGCCGAGGTGGCACGATTCCTGTCCCTCGTCGGTAAGCCTAAGCGTCGCCGAAAACGGCGCTGACTTCGGCGAGCTCAGTCGAGCCGAGCTTGCCGAACACAGTCGAGTCGCAGTTGGCCCGCCAGCCCAACGCCTGGTTTGGCTTTTCACCTCCGCAGCGCTATACTGCGTGCAATCCAACCACTTGAGGACGGAAAACCGAACTTCATCGTTTGGTGTGCCACGCGTGCGATACTTCATTACTCATCCGATCGCTCCGCTCTTGCTCTTCTCGATCGTGCTTGCCGCCCTGTTGGCGGCGTATCTTGCGGTTGGGATGTCGCCGTCAACATCCTTTGAAGTCGTGGCGTCATTCAGTTGGTCACTGCTGCTGGCTTTCTGGGTGGTTGCGGATGCCCGTCGCCGAAAGGGCATACCGTGTTTCGATTTCGGTCTGTTCTGCTACGTTTTCTTGCCGTTGGTGGTGCCGTGGTATTGTTTTTGGTCGCGCGGCTGGCGCGGCGCGCTAACGCTGGTGGCGATTGCAGGGCTTTGGCTGGCGCCGTACATCATCGCGATGGCGGTTTGGCTGATCCTGTATGGATAGCGCCTGGCCACTCGCCGGGAACTGCCTGCGCCCAAACGAGAATTATTGTTTAGAGTCGCCAGGAGTTTAATATGAATCTGTTGAAGTCGGGCTTGTCGATTGCGGTTGTTCTGACATTGCTGTGGTTCGTCGCGCCGCGTCCGGGGGATTTCGTCGCGGCAAACGCAGCTGACAAGGCTGCGGCGACCCCGTTGCCATTGCAAGTCGTGAGCTACAACAGCGGCCTTACGGGTTTTTTCGAACCGTCGAGCAAGACGTTATATGTCTATGCCTCGGACCTCAAGACGCCGTTCATGACGGTTCAAGTCGAAACACTCGGCGAGCCGCTGAAGGTCATCAAGGAGCCGAAGCAGTAGTGCTGCGGCGAAGTTGCCGAGCGGCGATGTAGTTCACAGGAGGAAGCAGAGGACGCAGCGTCGTTCGGTTCTCTGCTCTCTCTGCTGTCTCCTGTTCAAAATTCCTCTTTAGGAAACGATCAGAGTGCGATGCGTGAATTCCAAATGATCCTTGCCGCTGGATTTGGTTAGCAATATGACTCAATCCATCAGCTCGGTCGCACTCGTGGTGCCGGATTACGACGAAGCGATCGCGTATTTCACCGAACTCCTCGGTTTCGATCTGATTGCGGACACCGATTTGGGCAACGGCAATCGCTGGGTGCAAGTCGCTCCCGTGGGGCAGGGCGGCACGCGCCTGCTACTGGCCCGCGCTGCCACGCCGGAGCAATTGGCACACATCGGCAATCAGACGGGCGGCCGCGTGTTTTTGTTTCTGTCGACCGACGACTTTTGGCGCGACTATCGCACGCTACAAGCGCGGGGCGTTCGATTCATCGAACAGCCGCGACATGAGACGTATGGCACGGTCGCGGTATTCGTGGACCTATACGGCAACCGATGGGATCTGGTCCAATACGCCTAACAATCCTTCGCCGGTCCGAACTGAACCGTGTGACACACAAGCAGGAGTTTACGATGCGAATGTTGCTGCAAGTGAATTTGCCGCACCAGCCGTTCAATGCGGCGGTGAAGGACGGCAGCGCGGGAAACAAGATCAACCGAATTCTTCAAGACGCCAAACCGGAGGCCGTTTACTTCACGGAAATCGACGGCCAACGGTGCGCCATCCTGGTCGTGAACGTGGATGACCCGTCGAAGATTCCCGCGTTCGCAGAACCGTGGTTTCTCACGTTCGAAGCGGACGTGAAATTCCGTCCTGTCATGACGCCAGACGACTTGGGTCGAGCCGACCTCGTGGCCTTGGGCAAGAAATGGTCGTAGGGTGGCAAACCGGCGATAGCTCGGCGCAGCAGCGTCATGAGGGAACCGGGACACGAAACGAGTCTGAAGGTTCGGTGGACCCGGAGTCCGCGGCGACGGTGGCCACGTCGCCGAGGATGAGCGACGCGCGCTTCCATTCGCTATCGGGGATGTCGTGTCCGTTCGGTAAGAAGATCGTTTCGGCAAGCCACGGTGCGGACCTCGGTTGATCGCTTGACGATTGCTTTGGCGCACCAACTACGATCAGGCTTGATCGGCTGGTGGCGTCGAACCCGGCCCGCTGCAGCGCGGCGAGAACTTCGTCCGTGTTGGCGACGCGCAGCGGCATCACCCAATACGTGTGCGTTTCGTTCTGTCCGCCGACAACCATTCCGGGTGGCAGTAGGTCGACAAGCTGATTGCCGCGGGCCGTGCGGCGGCGCAGGCGCGGTCCGCCGCGCGAATCGAAAGTCGCCAGGCGATGCTGAAGCACGCGCACCAACGCGGAACACGGCTGGCGGCGAATCTGTTGGAAGAACTCGGCGCCGGGAAACGAGTGGGCCGCGTTGCCGAATTTCCGGTCGTAATCGGCGCCGCAAAGGCGGTACGCGCGCACGAGCACACCGTACACCCACGGCCAGCATAACACGCGAAACGACGCGTATTTTGCCAGCCGTGACAGATACGCGCGGTGCGACTGCACCGGATACGATTGGTGCAGCTCGGCCATTTGCGTACGCACGGCCGCATCGCGAATGCGAAGCACGGCGCTGCCAAGTGCGGTCGCAGTCTTGATCGGACCGAAACTGAACAGGCTGCAATCCGATTCGTCGTGCCCCGCATATTCGCGGCCAACAAATGCCTGGGCGCAATCTTCCACCACGAGCAAGTCGTGCTGCCGGGCCATACGGATGATCGGCTCCATGTCGATCCGCGCGCCGAACAGATGGGCCACGAGGATCGCGCGCGTGCGCGGCGTGATCGCCCGTTCAAGCTCATCGAGCGACGGTTCGAGTCGATCGGCATCGACCGCGACCGGCACGGCGACCAGGCCGTGGTGTTCGATGATGCGGACCATGTCGGGGATCGTCACGCCCGACACAAGTATCTCGCTGCCCGGCGGCAGGTTGAGCGTGGTCAGGAAAAGATCCCAGCCGGTGCGTACGGAGAGCGTCACGAGTGCTTCGCGCGGCGAAATCCAATCGGCCGCGACGACTTCCTCGTCATCCGGCGGGGACTTCGGCGACAGCACGCATCGCAGACCATAAAAAAAGTCGCGCCAACCGATGTCCAACTGCTTGCGCGGCCACATGGAACGAGATGCTCCGTGGATCAAAAGGTCGCCCGACACTTATTCGATCGGACGTCAGCAACCTTGCATTCGAGCCGAAGAGGGAAACCTGACAGATCGTCATCCTACACGAACGGGCCTCGATTATTTTCAAGAATCTTTCCGGCAATGCGCGCCCTGAAAACAAAGCGGCCAAAACTCGGGGCCGCTCGTGTTTTCAAGTTGTTTTTAACCTTCACGCGACCTTCATGCTAGCTCTGCTAGAATTTAACCGATGCCACAAGGCCTTGTATAGCAGCAGTTTACGACGCACAAGGAATTGCATTGACTCGCCGTGCAAAGCGAGTAAGATTTCAAGCCGGAACAACATCATATTGTGTCCAAACGGGCATCGGATACAATAGGTTGTGGTTTTGAGGGTTTTTTGCGGCCCGTTTTTCGGATTTTGGGCATTCGAGGCCCTAAATCTGGTGCCGCCCGCTCGGATCGGCCGATCTGATAGCGGGTGTGCACAAATGTTCACAATGGTAGGATGCCCCGGATTCTTGCGCAGGAGGACGCCACGATGGCCATGGTAGATACTCGTCACGCCAATTCTTCAACCAGTTCCGCCACGAAACGATTCCACGGTCGGCTCAAAGTCGACGCCACATTCTGCTCGACCGACGTTGATGACCTGTTCGCGACCGTCGACTGGGAGGTCCGCAGCGCCCAGATCAAGGGCGAGAACGGCGAGCTGATCTTCGAGCAGACCAACTGCGAAGTGCCGTCGTTCTGGAGCCAGTTGGCCACCAACGTCATCTGCAGCAAGTATTTCTACGGCGAGGTGAATACGCCGCAGCGCGAGTACAGCGTGCGTCAGTTGGTGCACCGCGTGGCCCGCACGATCGCCGATTGGGGTCTCGAGGACGGCTATTTCGCCAGCGCGCAAGACGGCGAGCGGTTTTACCGCGAACTAGCCTGGCTCTGCCTGCATCAGCACGGGGCGTTCAATTCGCCCGTGTGGTTCAACGTCGGCTTGTACCATCAGTACGGAGTCAGCGGCGCGAAGTGCAACTGGCGCTGGGACGAACAGGCCCGCGACGTCGTGCAGCCGGAAAATCCGTACGAGTATCCACAGGGCAGCGCGTGCTTCATCCAGCACGTGGCCGACAACATGGAAGACATCATGGAGCTCGCCCGCAGCGAGGCCATGCTGTTCAAGTTCGGCAGCGGCACGGGCACCGATCTTTCCACGCTGCGTTCGCACCGCGAGAAGCTGGCCGGCGGCGGCAAGCCCAGCGGCCCACTCTCGTTCATGCGCGTGTACGACCAGGTAGCGGCGGTCGTAAAGAGCGGCGGCAAGACTCGTCGCGCCGCCAAGATGCAATCGATAAAAGTCTGGCACCCAGACGTGATGGAATTCATCGAGTGCAAGTGGAAAGAAGAGAAGAAGGCCCGCGTACTGATCGAGAAGGGCGGCTACGAGTCGAACTTCAACGGCGAAGCTTATAGCTCGATCATGTTCCAGAACGCGAACCTCTCGGTCCGCGTGACGGACGACTTCATGCAGGCCGTCGAGAAGAACGAAGACTGGACGACGCATTGGGTCACCGACCCGAAGCAACCCGGCCCGACGTACCCGGCCCGCGAGATCGTCGACCGCATGGCCGATGCGGCGTGGCACTGCGGCGACCCGGGCGTGCAATACGACACGACGATCAACCGCTGGCACACCTGCCCCAACAGCGGTCGGATCAACGCGAGTAACCCGTGCTCCGAGTACATGTTCCTCGACGACACGGCCTGCAACCTGGCCAGCGTCAACCTCATGAAGTTCCGCAAGGCCGACGGCGCGTTCGACACCGAGCGCTTCCAGGCGGCCAGCCGGATCTTCTTCATCGCCCAGGAAATCCTGGTTGATCACGCCAGCTACCCGACGCGGGACATCGCCCGCAACAGCCACCTGTTCCGCCCGCTCGGCCTCGGCTACTCGAACCTCGGCAGCCTGCTCATGTCGAGTGGCACGCCGTACGACTCGGACGAGGCCCGCGGTGTGTGCGGCGCGGTCAC
>JAKEIB010000073.1 GCA_022614705.1 Planctomycetota bacterium
CCCGCTGTTTGAGGCCCTCACCGCCAAACATCAACCGTTTCCAGAATCCTCCGACCCTAACCAACTGAAACTGTTCGACTTATAGCCGGACACTACTGAGATACCATATGCCCTCGCTTGGTGGGCCGGAGCGGACGAGCGCGCCGCGCCGGGCGACTTCAACAGCGATGGCAGCGTTAACGCTGCCGACTATGTTGTTTGGCGCAAGAACGACGGATCGCAAGCTGGCTATGACGAGTGGCGAATGAACTATGGAACGACCTCCGGCGCTGGCGGCTTCGCCGTACCGGAGCCAAGTGGCGGAGTGCTGATCGCTATTGGCACTATATTGGCAAGCGCGTTGTTCAAATGCCGCGCGGGCGCGGCCGAAAGGCAGCGATGAGGGCAACTGTCACGCAGGAGGCGGCGATGATGAGCAACGTGGTTTCCAGGATGCGATATTGGGCGACTTGCTGCTCGATGGCATCTTTGTCCGGATGTTCGAAAACGGCAAATCCGCTGTTGGCGAGTGGCAGGTAGACGGCAACCCATCGCATCCAAGATTCCGCCGGGGTGATTTTCGCGAGGTGTGCATCGGCCGCGTTTAGCTGAGCAACGGGGTCGAATTTCGGCACAACCGGCTGCTTCAGCCAGGTCCAAACCGCAGACGCGACAAGCAGCCCAGCGGCGATCAGGCTGGCAGCGACGAATCCTTTGCGCGGGTTCCAGGCCGCGCGGGCTTGGCTGGCTGCCGGCCGTTCGACGGGCAAGTGTCGGAGTTTTCGCAGCGTGGGCACATCGAGCTGTGCTCCGCACACACATGTGACTCGGTCGCCGGCCTGCCCGACTTCCACCGGGACTGTGTTTCCGCATTGGCAGGTAAGCAGGTATTTGCTCATCGTGGTGCGGCCACTTCTACAGCTCGTTTGAATTGGCTGGATTGCGGCAAACCATTGTCGACAAAGGAGATAAGAAGCTTGAGCGTTGCTGGTTTATATGCGACCAATGGACGAGCCACCTCACGACGCGCTCGTTGTCTGCAAGCACTCGCTAACGCTTATCGTAAGGATTTTTCTTGCCGTGACTATGGACCCGGTTGTACGGCTGCTTAGAATTGAAAGGCTTTACCTCCCGGCACTTAGGGCAGGATTCGGGGTATCCATGGACGCGGCGCGGCGGGAGGCGGCGCGAAATGATGATCGCGTGCGGCGTCGGCGCTCTGGGAGGAGCATTGCTCGACGGGATTTGTCCCGCGGAGATCGACGAGGGCTGGACGTTATGCTGCGAGTCCGCCGGGAATCGAGTCGCGTACCCGATTTCACTGCAGACGCGAGCCAGCGATGTTCGCGTCGTGTTGCCGGCTCCCTGTCGCCGCAGTGCGCGAGACGGAGAATCGCGGAAGCAACAGAGCGCAGACGAATGGCGGCGGGCTGCGAGTATTACTTTTAGAAGGGAAATGGTCGAAGCGAGGTTGTAGCTGGACTGGCAAGAATTCAGCCGTTCTCTGAAGTCTTGCGGCTTCAGCTACGAGCTTCGGGGTCGTAAAAGTTGACGATAGAAGTCAGGGTTTGTCTTAGCGTAATTTTTTACCAAATGCTGAGATAGTCAGGACAGCGGACTGAACAGTGTTAGAATTAGTTGTCACTCGCCGCTGGAACGTATTGAACAAGGGGGATTGCCGGGGTCGAAATCCTGTCGGCCGTTCACGGGTCGACGCGTTTTGCTAGTCCGCGTTTCTTGCAGGGGGCCCTTCCCTACCAGGGCGCCTGCACCGGAGCTTTTCGCAACGCGTCGCCGACCGTCGTGGAGATTGTTGTGTGTCGGCCGCGCGTTGTTGCATGCGCCTTGGTGAGTGCTGGGGCTCGTTAGAAGCAGTTTCAAAACCACATTGTAGCTGGCCTCTGTGAGGCCGGTTTGCTGGCATCAACCGGGGTCACAGACCCCAGCTACAGGTTTTCATTTTCAATGGGTAGGAGTGCAATCTTGTACGATTCATTGCTGGAACACGATCTTGAGGATGAAACAACAGTAGTGGGCGACGTCGCCGTGGACCTCGACGACAAGCCCCTGGATGACGACGAGGATGAAACGGACGCGCTCGCAGAGCCCTCCGAGGATGGCGACGCGGTCGAAGCGGCCGACGCCGAACTGGATGCCGAAAGCCTGCTGGATGCCACGGACACCGAATCGTGGTCGGACGACCCGGTTCGCATGTATCTCACGCAGATGGGCGAAATTCCGCTGCTGACGCGGAAGGAAGAAATCCACCTCGCTCGCAAGATTGAAATCACGCGCGCCGCGTTTCGGCGCAAACTGCTGTGTTGCGATTACGTGATCCGCAGCGCCGTGAAGGTGCTGCACCGAGTGCATCGCGGCGAACTGCCCTTCGATCGCACGGTCCAGGTGTCGGTGACCGATCGGCTGGAAAAGGATCAAATCCTGGGCCGATTGCCGCACAACCTGGCCACGCTCGATCGTCTCTTGGAGCGCAACGCGGAAGACTATCGCCTTGCCTCCAGCCGGTCGCAGAAGCCCGCCGATCGGAAGGCCGCTTGGAAGCGGCTCAGTCGGCGACGTTGCCGGGCCGTGCTGTTGGTGGAAGAACTGGGTCTGCGGACGCAGCGGATCGAGCCGATGATCGGGCAACTCGAGCAGTTCAGCGCGCGCATCGATCAGCTGAAGGCTCAGATCGAGCAGATGAAGCGCGACAAGAAGACACCGGCCGAGCGCAAGCCGCTGCAGTCGGAGTATCGCAACATCCTGCGTGCCCTGCAGGAAACGCCTTCCAGCCTGCGAAATCGCATCATGGACCTGAAAAAGGTCTACACCGAGTATCAGCGAGCGAAGCGCGGCCTCTCCGAAGGCAATCTGCGGCTGGTGGTGTCGATCGCCAAGAAGTATCGCAACCGCGGCCTGTCGTTCCTGGATCTCATTCAGGAGGGCAACGCCGGCCTGATGCGGGCGGTCGACAAGTTCGAATACCGCCGCGGCTTCAAATTCTGCACGTATGCGACGTGGTGGATTCGCCAGGCGATCACCCGAGCCGTGGCCGATCAGAGCCGCACGATTCGCATTCCGGTGCACATGGTCGAAACCATGAGCCGCGTGCGGAACGTTTCGCGGCAGCTCTTGCAGCGGATGGGCCGCGAGCCGTCGATCGAAGAGACCGCGCGGGCGGCCGATTGCACGATCGAAGAAGCACGGCGCGTGCTGGCCATGAGCCGCTACCCGATCAGCCTCGACCGGCCGGTCGGCAACAGCGAGGACAGCCACTTCGGCGACCTCCTGCCCGATTCGGGCGCGGAAAGCCCGGCGATCGGCGCCGCGCAGGAAATGCTCCGCGGCCAGATCTCGAAGGTCCTCAAGACGCTCAGCTACCGCGAACGCGAGATCATCAAGCTTCGTTACGGCCTGGGCGACGGCTACAGCTACACGCTGGAAGAAGTCGGCCACATTTTCAAGGTCACGCGCGAGCGCATTCGGCAGATCGAAGCCAAAGCCGTTCGCAAGCTGCAGCAACCAAGCCGCAGCGGCGAGCTGATTGGGTTCTTGGATTAACAACTGTAGCTGGCCTCTATGAGGCCGGCCGTGAACGCATTGCAATTGAACCGGGGTCACAGACCCCGGCTACAGCAACAAATCAAGGCAACTCGTTTGCCTTCTACCGAAACCGGGGCGTGGCAACGCGGCCCGGTTTTTTGTGCGTTGGTCCCTGGCGCGTCGGGATTTCCAGCATCGCTCTTACATTGGCCCCTGCTGAACCGGAGGTCAGCAATATCCGCGTTCTTTCGCCGAATGGATATATTGCTGAGGTCGGCAAACTGATGGACCGGTGATTTTCTGACGGTGGGGAAATCCATGGCAAAACGCTCCGGAAAAAAACCACGAATCCACCCGGGCCTCTTCGTGTTGCCACTCGGCCTGCTGTTCGCAGTATTCGCAGTAGTGGGTATGGTGGCGACTTCGACCTCGTGGCACACGATGGCAGAGGTCGACGCGATGCGGTCGTGGGTAGAAGTCCCGGCGATTATCAGGCAAGCGGAGCTGAAAGTGAACGTCCGTCACAACCACGGATATCGCGGTCGCGAAGGGCCGCCCTCACGCAGTAAACGCACCTACCAGCTGATCGCGCTGTACGACTACGAATTCGGCGGCCGCCGGTTTACCGGCGACCGGGTGAGCGTTTATGGAAACAGTCACACTGGCGATAACATCAGCAGCTTCCTCAGTAACGCTTACCTGGAGCTACTGCGGCATCGAGATCCACGAACCCCGTTTCGCTGCTTCGTGAATCCGCGGCAGCCCTACGAGTCGGTGCTGTACCGTGAGCTGCGGTGGGGAATGGCAGCGGCCTACACGTTGTTCGCGACGTTATTCGGCGCCATCGGTTTCGGCTTTCTGACCGGAGTCCTTGTTTCGTCATGGCGGCGGCTGCGGCTTCGTGCCGCGCAACCCATGCCGGACGCGCCGTGGTTGGCGCGGACCGATTGGGCGGCGGGGAAGATTCGGGCGCGCGGCGGCACGGCGGTTGCCCTGCCCATCCTGGCCGTACTGGTCGTGTGGTGGACGATCGCTTCACTCCCGCTTGTGACAAGGCTGACCGAGATCTTCGAGTCGACCAGAAATCCGTTTGCGGTGGTAACGTTGGTATTTCCCGCGGTCGGCACCGTGCTAGTGCTGGCGCTGGTCTACCAGTTCATCCGCAGACTCAAGTTTGGTCAGTCGATGCTCGAGCTCGCGTCATCGCCTGGCGTGGTGGGCGGACAGTTAGCGGGCGTTGTACGAATTCCAAGAGTTGTCCGCACAACCGAAGGCTTCCTGCTCAAGCTGAGCTGCATCGAGAACGGAGACTCCGAAAATCCGCTATGGCGCAAGGAGCGGCGCGTGACGGAGCCGATGCGCGATCGGGCTGGCGAGGCAATCGCTGTGCCGGTGCTATTCGCGATTCTCTACAAGGCGAAGGAAACATCGCCGGCCGATTCGCGTCGCAAAATCCAGTGGCGTCTGGCGGTGTCCGCGGAAACGCCCGGCGTCGACTATGAGGCGCAGTTCGACGTCCCGGTGTTCAAGACGCCGGATAGCCGTCCCGATTTTGAGCTCGACGAACGGGCGGTGGCCGAGTTCGAGGCGGCCCCTCAGCGCAATACCATGTTCCGCGCCGCGGGCATCATCAAGGTGCCGCTGCCCGACGGCGGCGTTCGGCTGGTGTTCCGGGCCGCCCGAAATCTCGAAACCGCCGTTCCCCTCACCGTGATCACGGTGCTCTGGAGCGGAGCAATTTGGATGTTGCTGCGGGCCGGCTGGATTGTACTGCCAATCGTATTCGGGTTGATCGACCTCTTACTCATCTGGTGGGCAGCCCGCGTGTGGTTGTACCGCAGCAGCGTGGAAGCCCGACCCGACGGTTTGACGTTGCAGGGCGGCTTACTCGGCATCGGCCGACAACGCTCTATTCCCGCGGACGAAGTAGAAAAAATCACAGAGGAGTGGGACAACATCGTCGTCGTGCTAAGCGATAAAAAGCAGCGGATGATCGCTCGATCGATCGAGGGTCAACTCACGCAACGAGCGGTAGTCACCGAGCTGAAAGCAGCTCTGCGGCCAGATTTCGAAGGTTCTCAAAACGCTCAGCTACCGCGAGCGCGAGATCATTAAGCTCCGCTACGGCCTGGGCGACGGCTACAGCTACACGCTGGAAGAAGTCGGCCACATCTTCAAGGTCACGCGCGAGCGCATCCGGCAGATCGAAGCCAAGGCTGTCCGCAAGCTCCAGCAACCGAGCCGCAGCGGCGAGCTGATTGGGTTTTTGGATTAACGTGCCACTGTTCGAGTTTCAATTGGTCCTCGCCAATGTTTCCTCGATGACCGAGGAGATTGCGGAGACTCTGTACGATGCGGGTTGTGACGACGCGACCGCATTTAGCAGCCAAGGGATTGCCGCAATCGGGTTTTCGCGTGAAGCTGACAATTTAGAACAAGCATTACGTCCCGCAATTGTGGATGCTGAACGGGCGGGATTTAGGGTGGCCCGAGTCGAATTGTGTACCACAGGCAATGGCGACCAACCAACGCCCATACTTTTCCCTGCGAATTGACGGACAGCTGTCACAAGTCAAGGCAACTCGTCGTTTGCCTTCTACCGAAACCGAGGCGTGGCAACGCGTCTCGGTTTTTTTATTCGCACGCAAAGGCGCTAAGGCGCAAAGTTTGAATATGACGAGGCTTAGCGCCTTTGCGTGAAATATTTTCCTAGCACGCTTTACAATGCGTAGCCCGATCGCTATGTTGTGGGCGTTCGAGTGTGCGTTGGTGGTCGGCGGCCGTTTTTTGGCTGCCGACGAAACAGGGAACCCGGTGCGAATCCGGGACGGCCCCGCCGCTGTGACCGAGCAAATCGCGAGACTTTCTTAGTTTGCCATTATCCGCCGGGAAGACTGGTCGCTAAAGCGGCCAGTCCGCAGGGGCGGGTGAGAAGGTTTTAGCTTGCGACGGCTCGGGAGTCAGAAGACCTACCAACGCGTGGCATGCGGAGAACGCCGCGAGGGACGGCTGCCGCGAGCGATGGTCTTAACGAATTGCGGCATTTCGCGCTGTGATTGCCTGTTTGCGGCAATGCGCGCGAATCCGCAAGCGCATTGCCATGCGACGGAAAACGCGTTGCGGCATGACGCTCATTGAGCTGCTGGTGGTCGTGGCGATCATCGGCGCGCTCGTGGCGTTAATCTTACCGGCCGTGCAGGCGGCGCGAGAAACGGCTCGCCGCGCGCAGTGTCAGAATAATCTTCGTCAACTATCAATCGCCGCGGCCCTCCATGCCAACGCTCATGGCGCCTTCCCCGTCGGTTGCATCGGCGGACGGAATTCGCCGGACAAGCGCTGCATTTCCTGGAATGTTCAGTTGTTGCCATTCCTGGAACTCTCCGACGCATGGGCCTCGTTCGACTTTACGGTCCCATCGTATCACGCTGCCAACAAGCCGATCCGCGACGTGATCGTGGATACGTTCCTTTGTCCGAGCACGGACATTGTCGATCGATACAGCTCCAAGTACGCCTGGAAAGACGCTGCGTTCGGCGACTACGGCGGCACCTATGGTGTTGAAGGTGTCGGCCGCAACCGCGAGGCCGAGGATCCGCCGTCAATGCAAACTCTGCGCGACGACTGCCTGGGCGTAATGCTGTACGAGGAATCCGTGGCGCCGAAGCACGTCACCGACGGGCTTTCAATGACTGCTTGCCTTGCGGAGGCGGCGCAGCGTCGCGTCCCGGCGATTTCCGAATGGGTCAACGGTCTCAACATATTTGCCCAGGAGCAATCCACGCCGGTTAACGGTGACGGGCTCGACAATGAAATCGGCAGTCCGCACCCAGGCGGGGCAATGCTCGCCTTCTGCGACGGGCACGTTCAGTTCGTGACACAGGCGGTCGAACAAGCGGCGCTCAATGCGATGCTGACGAAGGCGGGTCAAGATTAGAGTCAGCCACAAAAAACACAAAAAGACGCGAAAACGGGAAGTCAAAACGGACCGCAAAGGACAGCAACCATGAGGAAGCAACGCATCAAGTATTGGTTCGCGAACGGTCGTACGTTCAATCGATCGCGTCTCGTGCTTCCGATCATTACTATTTTACTTTTCGTGTCTTTTTGTGCCTTTTCGTGGCCACCCCTTTGCGCGGCGGACCCCTTCTCATTCGACGACATCCAGTTCTGGGTTGGCAGCGGAGCGAACCGCGCGGCCCTGGCGATTGACTGGGTCGAAGATTCAACCCAGCCGCCGGCGCTAGCGTGGGGTTACCGCTGGGACGGCGCCGCCACGGGACGCGATATGTTGTTGGCCGTCGTCGCTGCCGACGACCGGTTGTTCGCAAAGCTGGACGATGTACCCGACGGCAATCCGGTGCGAGTCTTCGGCCTGGGTTACGACGCGGACCGCGACGGTGAGTTTGGCATCGACGACGGAACCGGCTTTGATGAGTCTGGATTCGCGGACGGTAGCGCCCCCTTCTTTCCGGCGGCCGCCACAGACGCCGACGATTACTATGCCGAGGGATGGACATTCGCCTTCTGGCATTACGGCGTCGCATCGACCAATCCGTACGACGGCGGTAGCTGGACCGACATTCAGTTCGGAATGGCGAGCCGTGTGCTGACCGACGGCGCGTGGGACAGTTGGGCGTTTGAGAACACGACTCTCCCGCCGTTCGACGCGTATGCGCAAAATCCAATCGCCGCTATGCCGCCCGGCGGTTTACCAGGCGACTTCAATAACGACGGACACGTTGACAGCAACGACTACGACCTGTGGCGAAGCGAATTTGGCTCAACGTCGCAGCCGGCGATCGACGCCAGTGGCAACGGCGTCGTCGACGCGGCCGACTATGTCGTGTGGCGTAAACACCAGAATGCGTCAAACGCGGTATTTGGCGCGACTGTCGCCAGCGCGCCGGAGCCATCCACAATTCTTCTCGCCTGTTTCTCTATTTTGACTTGCACCTTGTATTCAGTTCGCAACCGAAAGGAGCGCTTCTAATGTTCAGAATTCTGTTACACCTCCCCTGCATCGCAACGATTGTGTTTTCGTTCGGCGCGTCGTTCTCCGCGATGGCTCAATATGGTGCGGAAGTGGTATCGTACGATGCCGGTTCGTCTCCGGCCCCGGGGTACACGACGGCCTCCGTCGCACTTGGCGAACCGGAACGATTCACGGGCGAAGGCGTGTTTCCCGGCATCGTGTCGCCGTTCAGTCCGCCGTTCTTGACGAGCGAGATCGTTTCGGTAGGCGACGACGGCCACATCACGCTCAAGCTGTCGCACTTCGCGCTACCACAAGCCGGGCTGGAAATCGGCGTCTTCGAGAACGTCGGGTTGGTAATGGACTTTGCCAACTTCACGGCAACGAACCCCGTTTCGACATTTGGCGAGGACAGCGCTATGGTCGAAGTCAGCGCGAACGGCACCGAGTGGAGGAGTCTGGGCACCGTTTTGTTCGACCGGCCGACGAACGGGTACACCGATTTGAGCGATCCGTTTTCGGGTGTGCCCGGCAGTGCGCTCGCCGATTTCCAACAGCCGTTCGTCGCGGATCTCGGCGACTTCGCGGGTTTACCGTATGCCGATCCGAGTGGTCCGGATGTTCTTGACGTGCTGGCCGGCTCGGGCGGCGGCACGTGGCTCGACATTTCGAGCACCGGCCTGCCGCGCGTCGGGTACATCCGATTTTCGGTAGCGGGCGCCGGGGCGAACTTCGAGCTGGACGCGGTGTCGATCGCGCGTGGGGCGGTTGGCAGGCCAGTGCCGGAGCCGACGATGACCGTAATCGCCGCGACACTTATTGCTTCGGTCGTGAATAGCTTTCGGCGACGACGGGCGCTTCATTGATTGGCAGGATCTGGCCCCAAGTTAGCCATGCCGAGAGGACTAGTCCTTGAATTAGATAGTGAATCATGGCAAACATCGCCATGTATTCGTCCGAGATATAGAACGCCGCGCCGAGGCCAAACGCAACGGCGAGCACGCCGGCGAGGCGAAGCAGCCAATGACCGACACGGCTCCAGATAAACACGCTCGCCATTGCGAGGGCGACGGAACAACAGAGAAAGGCGAACAGGAGCACGTGATCGCCGTCAAATTGCAGCTCGCTGTGGTGGAGCGCGGCTGCCAATAGTGCGACGACCGTCGTGATAATGAGGAGCTGACCGATGGAAAACTGCCAGTCTGATTGATCACCGCTTCGTCGTTCCCAGTAACGGCTTCGGCGAAAGACCCATAGTCCGGTCAACAGTGCGGCCGCATGAAGGCCAAAGTAAAAAAGATAGTTGTTGATATCCGGATCGACCAGCCCAAATGCAATTGAAAAAGCAATGACGGCTACGAGCGGGGCGATTCGGGTCCAAACGTTCGTTTTCGTTCGCAGCGCGGACCAAATACAAACTGCGCTCAAGTGACCGTTAAGCAGGGCGTAGTACACCATCGCACCGTAGACAGAACGCGGCGATGACTCCGACACCCAAGATAATGCGACCGTACATACGCACAGGCTTGCTGCGACAAGCAACCAGACGATGATCGGCGAGCGTTGCGTCATTGAAACAGCGTCGTAGTAGTATTCTCGTACAAACTGCAAATTCGATTCTGCCCCGTAGGGGCAAAAGATAATAGCCCAGGGCAAGGCAAAGTGAGCATCGCGAGCTTTGCCGCCGCCCTGGGTTAGCGGACAATTCCACATAGGGAGCCCTGAAAGGGCGAAAGATTTTCCGGTTCGACGTCATCCAATCAATTGCGTTCTTCGACGCGGTGTAGCGCGACGCGGTCGTGTCGCCCTTTCAGGGCTTAATTTCACTCTTCGGCCTGTACCCAGGGCGGCGCCCTGGGCTATCATATTTCGGCCTTTCAGGCCAGTGATTTTTTTGCGACGGAATAAGTGGCACCGGCTTGCGCGATGGTGCGCCGTTTTCCACGACCAACCACCCTGAGGGGTTGTGTCCTCGCGGCTCTAGGGATTGGATTACCAGTGACAAGCGCCACGCTGATTGAAAAATGCTGTCTGGTCGCCAATCCGGTGGCAGGGAACCCGACGCATTATCTGGTCGAGCAGGCGTTCGCCCAGAAGGGGCTGGACTGGCGGTTTATGTCGTTTGAGTTCGAGCCGGAGCGGCTGGCCGATGCAATGCGCGGCCTGCGGGCGCTCGGATTTCACGGCGTCAAAGTGGGCGAGCCGTTTCATGAGTCGGTGATTGAGCATCTGGACGAACTCACCGAGGCGGCCCGGCGGTGCGGGTCGGTGAATTGCGTCACTGCGAACGGCGAGCGGTTCATCGGCGACAACACGGAAGGCGCGGCCCTCGTTGAGTTGGTGCGGCAACAAATTACGCCGGCCGGGAGGCGGGCGATGGTCATCGGCGCTGGCCGGTTGGGGCAGGCAATCGCGCTGGCGCTCGCCGAGGCCGGCATCACGGCAATGTCGGTCGTTAGCCGCAACGCAACGACGGGCCAACAACTGGTAGAGCTGCTGAATCAACATCACTCGATCCCCGCGACGTACGTCCCGCTGGGGGCATCCGCCATTTCGATTGAACCGGAAACGGCCGTGCTGGTGAACGCAACGGCGTTGGGCAGCGAACGGCCGGAGGCCAAGCTGCCGATCAACGTCGACTCGCTGGGGCCAAAAATGGTGGTGGCCGACGTGGCCTATAACACGGCGCGAACGTGGCTCACGCAGCAGGCGGCAGAGCGCGGCTCGCGCATCATCGACGGCCTGTCGCTCTACGTTCAACAAACGGCGCTGGCCCTCCGCGCGTGGACCGGCGCGATGCCGGATACGGTGTCGATGCGCGAAGCGGCGGAGGAATTCTTGGGAATCTGACGAAGGCAAGAGGGGGAGAATGGGAGAGAGGGAGAGAGGGAGATTTGATAAACGAGTTGCCATCAAGTCTCCCCCTCTCCCCTTCTATGGACCGTCCGAATAAATCTGCCACATCAAGAAGCTCGCAAACACCTGGATTTAAGGGATTCTCAACGAGTCAATGTGTCAGATTTTTTGCGACGAGC
>JAKEIB010000074.1 GCA_022614705.1 Planctomycetota bacterium
ACACGTCGAATAGGCGCCTACGCTCATGGCGCGCGCCTTGTCCCATGATATTATGTACTTGTCCAGGCCAATGTTGCAGATTTATTGCGATGGGCCATAGCAGACTATCGGCTACCCTCGTCCCAGGAAAAAATGTATCTGTTCCTCGGCCGAGACATTGATGCATTTTCTGTTTCGCCACAGGTGAGATCAGCGCCATCAAAGCCATGGTGGCAGATTTGGTGATGATGCACATGTCAAATGAACGGGAATCCAATTCGTCAAGAATTCAACTATGAAAAGCATTGATCTATCGGAAGTTTCTGCATTGGCGTCTTATGTGCAAGGAGCTGATCCGGAGCCATTGTTTCTGACCCAGAACGGGCGAACCGTCGCGGCGGTGGTTCCTACGGACGATGAAAATGCGGAAAGCCTGCTTATTAGTGTGGATCCGCAATTTCAAGCAATCCTAGAGCGTTCCCAACACAGATTGGAACGCGAAGGGCCCATTTCCAGTGCCGAGGTGCGCAAGCGACTCGGGATTTAAGCGCATAACGCGTTGCCGCGACGAGCAGCGAGCCTATTATGAATCCCCGTTGCGCGGCGCATCGCAGTGCGCCAGCAGGGCGTCTTTACCGAGGCGGTGGCAGAAGTCGCCGAACGCCTCGCCATTCTGGCGGGCGTCCTTGAAGTATCGTAGCACGGGGGCGAGTGTAGGCACCACGTCGCGGGATGGCACCAGGTCTTTATAGATGAAATTGAGCCGGTCGCCGAGCACGTGGCCGCCGAGGAAGATCGTGTATTTGTCCTTCGTCTTGCCCACCAGGCCGATGTCGGAATTGTACGGCCGGGCGCAGCCGTTGGGGCAGCCGGTCATGCGCGTGGTGAAGACTTCGTTTTCGAGACCGAGCTTTTGCAATTCGATTTCGAGCTCGTCGATTATGCTGGGCAGGATGCGTTCGCTCTCCGTCACCGCGAGACCACAAGTCGGAAGCGCGGGGCAGGCCATCGACCAGCGGCGAACGGTCGAATAGTCCTCACTGAGCAGCACGTTGTGCCGGCGTAGGATTTCTTCTATGCGGCTACGATCTTCGGGCGCGATGTCGCAGAAAATGATGCTTTGCTGCGGCGTGAGCCGCAGCGGCGGGCGCGTCGTAGTGCAGATTTCGCGCAGCGCCGTTTTGAGCCGCATTGTTTCTGTGTCTTTGATGCGGCCGTTTTCGATATTCAGGCCGTAGAACCAGCGACCGTCGCCTTGTTCGTGCCAGCCCATGCCGTCGTTGAAGCCATGGACACCAACCGGCCGCGGCGCTTCCACGGCTTCGCCGAAGTACTCTTCCACTTTCGCCCGGAAACGATCCAGACCCCAATCGTGAATGAGGTACTTCATGCGGGCGATCTTGCGGTCGGCCCGGTTGCCGAAGTCGCGCTGTACCTTTACGATCGCGACGCACAAATCGACCACTCGGTCCGCTTCGACATAGCACATCGGCTGCGCGACGGCCGGGAACGTTTTCTTCGCGCTCGGTGTGACGCCGAAGCCGCCGCCCACCAGCACGTTGTAGCCCACGACGTTCCAATCCTCGCAAATTGCCAGCAGGCCGATGTCGTTGGCGTACACGTCGACGCTGTTGTCGCCAGGCAGGCCAATGGCGATCTTGAACTTTCGCGGCAAATAAGTCTTGCCGTAAATCGGCTCGACCGGGTCGTCGCCCGGCGTCGCGGGTCCCGCGAACGATTCGGGCGGCAGTCCCACTTCGCCCACATCAACGCTTTCGCCCGTTTCGCCGTTGCTGAGCCAAATTTGGTGGTAGGCGCGCGTGCGCGGGTTGAGCTGCTTCACGATCTCGCCCGCAAGTTCGTACATCTGCTCATGAACCGGGTCGCCGTTGTACGGGCACGGCGAGCACATGACGTTGCGTTTCACGTCGCCGCACGCCGCCAGCGTGGAGAGCTGCACTTCGTTGATGCGCTGAATGACGTGCTTGAGATTCTTTTTCAGCACACCGTGCAACTGCAGGCCTTGCCGCGTGGTGATGCGGAGCGTGGTGTTGCCGACCTCGTCGCACAGGGCGAGCTCCGCCAGAAGTTGGTCGCTCGTGAGCCGGCCGCCGGGGATGGCCGAGCGAACCATGAAGCTGTAAAACTTGGCCTTGGCTGGCCCGTCAGCGCGGGCCTCGGCACGCCGCTCGCGGTCGTCCTGCTGATAGGTGCCATGATGCTTGAGAAGCTGCGTGCTGCCCTTGCTGACGAACTCGTTGCCGTCGACCAATTCCTGCGCGATCGTGCCGCGCAGATAATTGCTGTCCGCCTTGACGATTTCGACGGGACTGAGCTTCTCAGACGTTTCCTTCTCAGAAGTTTCGCTTTCGAGCGTATCGGCCATTTATCTTTACCAAATCGCTAAACATTACCCAAATTAAATATTCCTATGCGAATCATACATAGAAATCCATCGAACGGCCAAGGTTGTTCGGGATAGGGGCTGGGGACGGGGGGCATGGGACTGAAGGAGTAATTCGGCGTACTTTTCTCAGAAGACACGTCTTGATGAGATGTTGTTCCCTCTAACATAGACTCGCTTCGTCAGAACCGACTGTTGCCCGTTAACACACGAGAAGCCGCCTTGCCCCCAGCCCCTAGTGCCCAGTCTCGTGTCCCCCTTCGGCAACGCTTGGCGGTATGCCTGGCAACCGGCTTGGGAGTGTGCCACCTTGTTCCGGCGCCAGGGACAGTCGGCACTGCGCTATTCGGCCTTCCGCTGGCATGGGCCGTAGGCCAGTTACCGGGCATGGGGTGGCAGCTGTTGGCCATCGCTGTCGCGTTCTTTGCCGGCGTTCCGCTGACGACCGCCGCGAATCGAGCCCTGGGGGTCGCTAAGGACCATCAGGCCATCGTGTGGGATGAAATCGCCTCAATGCCGGTGGTGTTCCTCCTCGTCCCGCTGACTAATTGGAAGATCGCGATTATCGGCTTCGCGTTGCACCGATTCTTCGACATCCTCAAGCCACCCCCCGCTCGACAGCTGGAACGGCTGCCGGAAGGACTGGGAATCATGGCCGATGATTTGATGGCGGCTATCTATGGCGGCGTGGTGCTTGGATTACTGTCTTGGCTCGACGGGCAGGCCGGCTGGGGGTTGCTCGCGGTGATTGGCGGCTGACACCTTTCGGCGCACGGGCTAGAATCTGTTTGCGAATGCGCTTGGCTAAACCGCAAGCGGATGGATTGCTTCTGTCGGCGAATTGACCTCGCAATTTGTCCAATTCTCGACTCTCACTCCGTGATCCCGCATGACGGCCCAAATCCTCGACGGCAAACAACTTGCCCAGCAGATTCGGTCCGAGCTTGCCGAGGAAATTGTCGAGTTCATCCAGAACAACGGCGTCGTGCCCTGTTTGGCGGCCGTGCTGGTGGGCGACGACCCGGCCAGCGAGGTGTATGTCCGCAACAAGCGCCGAGCGTGCGAGGCCGTGGGAATCGATAGCCAGTTGCATCGGCTGGACGCGAGCGTGCCGTCCGAGGAGCTGCTGAAGCTCGTCGCCAAGTTGAACAAGGACCAGGCCGTTCACGGCATTCTGGTCCAGTTGCCGCTGCCTCGACAGATCGATTCCAGCCGCGTGCTGATTGCGATAAACCCGGCCAAAGACGTCGACGCGTTTCATCCCGAAAACGTGGGCCGGCTGGTGCAGGGCCGGCCGCGATTCTTGCCGTGCACACCGCAAAGCGTTCAGCAATTGCTCGTGCGCAGTGGCATCGAGATCGCCGGAAGGCACGTCGTCATTCTCGGTCGCAGCGACATCGTCGGTCGGCCACTCTCGATCATGCTCTCACAACGCGGCCCGGGCGGCGACGCCACGGTCACGCTTTGCCATAGCCGCACACCCGATCTGGCGGCCGTTACTAGGACGGCCGACATTTTGGTCGTCGCGATCGGCCGGCCGAAGTTCGTCTCAGCCGACATGGTGAAACCGGGAGCGGTCGTTGTGGACGTTGGCATCAATCGCACGGACGACGGCGTGGTGGGCGACGTCGATTTCGACGCTGTCCGCGAAGTGGCCGGCGCCATCACACCCGTCCCCGGCGGCATCGGACCGCTGACGATCGCCATGCTGCTGAAAAACACGCTTTCCGCGGCCGAGTCGCTGGAAAAGTGACGTATCTGTAGTCCTCTCGCTCCGCGAGAGGAAATTGCGCCCCGCGGAGCAAGACACCCACGCTAACCGCGGAGTTTGCTTTCCCCACCGGGAATGTTATCCTAACTGTTTGCCCCTGCTCGAGGAGGGACGCCTTTCACGGCCAAACGCCTTCCGCCGATCGAGTTTTGGAGGTCCTGATCGATGAGTGAGCCCAGACCAGCTCTGTCGCTACGCCGCGTCTTGATGGTTGTCTTGCCGGTGGGAATTCTCGGCTTCGGCGCGTATCTGTGGTCCAAAACGCTTGTTCCGGCAGCCCAGCAGGAGATGACCACCGACGTGTTGGCCCGAATGTTTACGTCGGATGCCGCGTTGTCGGACACTTCGGTGAGTTTACCGGATAAGGATGGCGACATGGTCGCCGACCCGCCGACCGACGCGTCGAAGATTATTGATCCGGAAGTGTTGGTGTTCTCGTACGTGGCCAGCGAGGAGGAGAGCGCCCCGGAAGAGGCCTGGACGGAGCTACTGAAGGCGCTTAGTGAGAAAACGGGGCACGAGGTGAAGTTCGTGAAGTTTGAGGCCGTCGACGAACAGCTCGACGCATTGCAGAAGGGCGAGTTGCACGTCGCCGGACTGAATACGGGCATCGTTCCCCCCGCCGTCCAGCGAAACGGCTTTGTGCCGATTTGCACGCTCGGTCACGAGGACGGCACCTTCGGCTACACGATGCAGTTTCTCGTCCCGGCCGATAGCCCCATCAAAAAGCTGGGCGACGTCAAAGGGCATAAGGTCACTTTTACCCGCTTGGATTCGAACTCCGGCTGCAAGGCTCCGTTGGTGCTGCTCAAGGATGAACATAATTTGCTTCCAGAGCGGGATTACGATTGGGGATTTTCGCAGGGTCACGTGGATTCGATCAAACACATCGCCGCGAATGAGTTCGAGGTGGCGCCGGTCGCCAGCGACGTGTTGGCGCGGATGGTGGAAAAGGGCGAAGTCGAAAAGGCCGCTTATCGCTCGATCTATGAGTCCGAGCGATTTCCACCCGCGACAATCGGCGTGGCCTACAATCTGAAGCCCGAGCTGCGCGACACGATTAAGACAACCCTGCTCGAGTTCAACTGGGACGGCACGGGCTTAGAGAAGGAATTCGGTCCCGAAGTCGTGAAATTCGTACCGGTAAACTACAAAAACGATTGGGCCAACATTCGCCGCATCGATCAGGTCATCTCGCAGGCGCGTTCGCGCAAGGCCATTTGAGTCGGCTCATAGATCGTAGCTGAAGTCACAAGACTTCAGTCGACAGTTGAATTCCCGCGAATCCAGCTACGTTGTCGCGAAATCCCAGTTAGTGACCGCGCTGCCGTATTGCTTCGTAAAACAACACGGCCGCCGTGGTCGACACGTTGAGGCTATCTGCCGTCCCGTGCATCGGTATCCGCACAGGCATGATCTCCGCGCCGCGCCAACCATCGCTCAACCCATCGGCTTCGCTGCCCAGCACGACCGCCACGCCGCCGCAGAGGTCGACCTCGGTATACGACCGAGTCGCATCCGGCCGGGCGGCGACAATCGATAAGCCGAGCGATTGCAGCCACGCGAGTGTTGCAGCGCTCGTTGCCTCGCATATATTTTCGCGAAACACCGTGCCCATGCTCGCGCGGATTATGTTTGGGTTGTAAAGATCTGTGCGCGCGTCGGCCACGATTACTGCGTCGACGCCGGCCGCGTCGGCGCTACGCAGGATTGCTCCGAGATTCCCCGGCTTTTCGATGCCTTCCAACACGGCCACCAGCGGCCGCGGCGGCAATTGCAAATCGCCTAACCCACGTCGCGGCGTCGCGGCGATCGCGATGACGCCGTCGAGCCGGTCGCCGAATGCCAGCTTGGCGTACACGTCCGGCGTAACAAAGAATGCCTCCACGTCGGCCAACTGAATCGCATCGACGGCCATTCCGCCTTCTGACGTGTCGCAAAGTTCGGTGCAAATAAACGCCTCTTTGCACTGAATACCCGCGGCAATCGCTCGCACAACTTCGCGCGCCCCGTCGATGATGAACCGCTGCTGGCGCTTGCGTTCGCGCCCAGTCCGCAGTCGCGCAGCATCTTTTATTCGCGGATTCTGTCGACTCGTGATGCGGAGCGGTTCGGTCATGTTTTTCATGATCGGATGCAGCGACCCATAGTGTCAACTTGCCGGAAGAACGGATCATCCGTTGGAACCACCGATAATTGCTGCTATATTCCGCTCATGCACGTCTTCACCTACGGCACGCTGATGTTTCCCGAAGTCTGGCAAACCGTCGTTGGGCGACAATTCGCGGCGGTCGAGGGCACGGCATCGGGATTCGCAATTTACCGGGTGGAAGGCGCCGTTTTTCCCGGCATCGTGGTGGCCAGCGAGAGGGACGTCGTGCGCGGCGTCGTGTATCTCGACGTCGATCACGCTTCGGTCGCCCGGCTCGATTTATTCGAAGACGAATTTTACGAACGGCAAACGCTGTGGATCGATTGCGCCGACGGCGAGCGGCGGGCTGCCGACGCATATGTCGTGCCACCCGCAAATCAGAACGTGCTGACTCAGGAACCTTGGCAGCGCGCGGCCTTCATCGCCAGCGGCGGGCTGGAACAATTCATCCGGCGCTTTCAGGGATTCGCGCGCGTGGAGCGTGCGGCGGATCAATAGCGAACGTCAGACGTCGCTGAACGCCTGCCATTGCCGATCATCGAGTCCGTACGCGAAGAGCCGCACCTCGCCTTCTCGCTTGGCGGGGGCCACGAGCAGCGCACTGATCTCAGGATGCGCCGCACAGTATCCGGCTACTTCCTCAGGCCCCATCACGTAGAAAGCAGTCGAAAGCGCATCGGCCTCTGCGGCGGTCGGGGCGATAACCGTCGCCGAGTACAGCCCTTCCGCCGGGCGACCCGTGCGTGGATCAAGGATGTGGCCATACTGCCGGCCGCGGCGAATGAAGAATTGTGTGCCGGAACCCGAGGTCGACATCGCTTGGTTGCGCAGAACAAACTCCGCCAACCGCTCGGCCGGACGAAGCGGATGACGTAGGCCAATGGTCCAACCGCCTGCCACTGCGGTACCCGGCTGATCGCCGCGCGCCAGCACGCTGCTCTTACCGCCATGGAGCAGATAGTCGTCGACGAGGTTCGTCGCGAGCAGCTCGGCCATGCGATCGAGCGCGTAACCCTTGCCGATGCTATTAAGGTTCACCGAAATGCCCGGCCGGCGAAACTTGATAGTTCTTTTCAACGCGTCCAGTCCAATATGCTGCATCCCCACGCGCTCGCGGGCCGCCGCGATGGCGGCATCGCTGGGTACCCGCCCCTCGCGTCGCGAGAATCCCCAGGCCTCAGACAGCGGACCACTCGTAATATCGAGCGCGCCGCCCGTCTCGCGATGCAATCGCTCGGCAAACTGGAAAACGGCGAATAATCGCGATTCCACTCGCACCGGCCGGTTCGCCGCCTCGCGGTTGATGCGGATTACTTCGCCGTCGTCGCGGTACACGGTCATCTGCGATTCGAGCGACTCCACCAAATCGAGCGCGGCGAACACGTGCTCCATCGAATCGTCGTCTCGCGACGCCGCCATCTGAACTTCGAACTCGCAAGCCATCGCCCGACGGCGAACGCTCACCAGGAACGAATCGCGGCCCATCTCGCCGCTGGTCCGCGGCACCAGGGAGGCATTCGGTGCGGCCGCGGATTGAGCAATCGGTGCGATGTCCTCCACGATGTCGGTCAGGCTGGCCAACTCCTGTGCGGTTGCCTGACCTTGTAGAAAACTGCGGCGGCTATGATGGGGCGCGCTCATCTTCAACTGATTGTACTACGGCGCATTTGGTCAAGATACTAGGCGGCTATCGCCTGCCGTATGACTGAGCCCTATACTGCGGGCACGGGGACTGGCTCATTTTGCGCAGTCTTCGGAGCAAAATGTGCCTGTCCCCTTACGAGTCTTGTAGACATGACCGGCGAACCGATCATCAGCATTTCAGGGCTGCGCGGCATCGTGGGCGACACGTTGACGCCGGATGTCGCCCGTCGCTACGTGACCGCATTCACCGTAACCCTGCCCGCCGGGCCGGTTTTGATATCGCGCGACGGCCGGGCCAACGGCCGCCCGCTGGTCGAACCGGTTTCGGTCGGATTGTCGCAAGGCGGCGCCAGCATAGTACTCGATGCCGGCATCGCCGCCACGCCAACAACTGGCGTGCTAGTGCGACGTCACGGCTGTGTGGGTGGCGTGCAAATCAGCGCCAGTCACAACCCGGCCGAGTACAACGGGCTAAAGCTTTTCTCGGCCGAGGGGAGAGTCGTTCCGGGCGATGTAGGGCAGAAAGTGCTTGAACGATTCAGGATGCAGGATGCGCGATGCGGGATGCTGGGTACGCAACTTTCAGAATCCGGCATCCAACATCCAGCATCGAGTATCCAGCAACTGTCGGACACCACGTCCGCCCACCTCGCGCTCCTCGAACGCATTGTCGACGTCGACCGCATCCGCGCCCGCCGCTTTCGCGTGCTGCTCGACGCCAATCATGGATCGGGTAGCGTACTTGGCCAGCCGCTGTTGGAACGGCTAGGCTGCGACGTCGTGCTGCTTGGCGGCGCGCCAGACGGCCAGTTCGCGCATCCCCCAGAGCCGACGGCCGATTACCTTCGCGGTGTCCTGGCCGAAGTCACGCGCGCCGCGGCCGATATTGGCTTCTGCCAGGACCCAGACGCCGATCGACTCGCCATCATCGACGAGCGCGGTCGCTACATCGGCGAGGAATACACGCTTGCATTATGTGTCGATCACGTCCTTCAGCACTCGCCCGGTCCGGTCGTCACCAATTGTTCGACCAGCCGAATGACGGAGGACATCGCGCGCAAATACGGCGTTCCATTCGTCCGATCCGCTGTCGGAGAGGCGAACGTGGTCGACGCGATGTTGCGCGAGGAAGCCGTGATCGGCGGCGAGGGAAACGGTGGCGTGATCGATCCGCGAGTCGGCCTGGTGCGCGACAGCTTCGTCGGAATGGCGCTTGTGCTGGCCGCGATGGCCGAGCGGAGCCTGCCGATCAGCACGCTGGCCGACGAGCTGCCTCGCTACGCGATCCACAAATCGAAAGTGGACATGCCACGGGGAGCGATCGTCGCCGCGTTCAACGCGCTCGAGGAGCACTTCTCCAATGCCATGCCGAACCGCCTCGACGGTCTGCGGCTTGACTGGACCAATCGCGACGGCGGCAGCTGGCTCTTGGTTCGCGCCAGTAACACAGAGCCGATCGTGCGAATCATCGCCGAAGCGCGGACCGCCGACAATGCAAAACGCTTGTGCGACGTTGCGTCCGCCGTAATCGGCGCGACCAAATGAATTCGGCTGCGGTCGGCCACGCGGGCGGCGGGGTTCATCCCCGCCGTCAACTAGCCTTTTCCGCCGCCGCTCGCAGCGCCACCAGATACGGCACCGGCTGCACGCCCAGCGCGTTGAGCACGGTGCCGCCGGCGGTGAAGATGTGCGTGGCCCAATTATCCTCACCATATTTCTCGATCGCCGCGCCGCCTTCGCCGCCGCCGACGTACACCTCGACGAGGTTTTCGGTCATCCGCTTGAGTTGCCCGATGAATCGACGCGTGCCCTCCGCGAATTTCGGGTCTTCGAATTTTCCGAAAACGCCGTTGTAGAACGCGACCGCGCCGTCGAGCTCCATGAATTCGCCCACGGCAAATTCGAACAGCTCGCTTGTTTTCGGACCGATATCGAGCTGCTGATCGCCCGGCTTGAGCTTTTCGACGACGCTGCCGTCTTGGATCACGAAATCGACCGGCAGGTAAAACTTGATGCCCTTTTTCGTTCCCTCGACGATCATTCGCTTGGC
The DNA here is from genome assembly GCA_022614705.1 of Planctomycetota bacterium. Lineage (GTDB taxonomy): Bacteria > Planctomycetota > Planctomycetia > Pirellulales > Lacipirellulaceae > JABDGM01. The sequence continues at coordinate 10,001 of JAKEIB010000074.1, forward strand.
CTGCTCCACGCGATGGGGCGGAATGTAATACGGCTCGTCCTTGTTGGCCGGGTCTTCCGCGGTGCCGATGTTGAATTCGCGTCCCTCCAATTGGGCCAATGCCTTGAGCAGCGCCATGGCCAACGAGCCGGCGGAAATCACACGGATGATCTTGCCGCGGCTGATCATCGCCTCGAGATCGTCGAGCTTGTCGATCTTCAGTCCGCTGAAGATCACCAGCTGCGAATCGAGGCAGCGCATCACCGGGCCGGAGAATTCTTCGGAGACATATTCACCTAAAACAGCGTGTTCCATCGCTGCCGGCACGACGACGCTCGACACATCCAAGCTGCCGGCCGAAAACGCTTCGAACACATAGTGCTTTGCCAGCTTTTCCGCGAATTCGTTCGCCAACTTGGCCAGCTTCGGGGCGAGTGTCGGCAGGTCGGCCGGCGATGCCTTCCAGAGGGCCGTTTCAATTTTGTACTTGCGGGTATTCTCGAGCATCAGGACGGCGCCCGGTTTCGCATCCGCAACTTGTTTCGCGGCCGCCGGGAAGATTGTCACGCCGGATTCGTCCAGCCACTCGCCGATGAGCGGCACGTCGCACTCGAGCAACTCGCCGAGCCGTTTGGCCACTTTCGCCAGTGAGCCCTCGGGCTTGCGGCCGATATGGCCAAAAATAATCTGCTTCCAACCGCGCTGCTGCCCGAACTTCAAAGTGTCCACCATCGAGCGTAGCCGAATGTCGCCGTCGCCGATTTTCTCGCCTGGCTTGGCGTCAACATCGCCGCGCACGAGCACGGGCGTCCCGCTGGGCAGCCTGTCCAACTGCGCCATGCCGGGAATCGCGCGGATATAGTCGGCCAGCGTGAGATCGGGGGCCGCGCCGCGGCCCGCCAGCAATGTCTCGCACCAACCGATCATTTCTCGTTCCGTGACGGCCATCGTGTTGTCCTCGGCAGGCAGGTTTGGTGTAATTGGTTTGGAACTTTAGCTGGCCTCTCTGAGGCCGGCCGTTGTTTGATGTAGCCGACGTCGATGAGTCCGGCCGCGTTCCGAAACCGGGGTCGCAGACCCCGGCTACAATTCTTCTGATTACTTCTCCGCGAATCATCCGCCCTGAGGCACGCTTGGTCAAGACACTCCATCCGATCGGCGAAATCTCCGCCAGCCTCAAGCTGGACGACGATCGAAGAGTGCGCTTAACGCGGGAAGGCAAGACAGCGAATGTACACAGCGACGAACCGGCCGCCAGTCCGGTTGCGCGGGTACGTCGTGCGCTGGACGCGCCCCTCGACTTTCCGCCACTCTCTGCCGCCACGGTGCCGGGCGATCGTGTGGCGATTGCGGTCGATGCGGACGTGCCGTGCGTTGGCGGCGTCGTGCGCGGCGCCGTGGAAGCGTTCCAGGGGGCCAGGATCGATCCGGACGCGATTTCCATTGTGACGACCGACGCCGAGATTGGCCGACGTTGCCGCGCGGAATTTGCGGCGCAATCCGCTAAGTTGCCGCAGTTCGTCGTGCATGATCCGGATGACGAAGACAACCTGTGCCTCGTCGGCCTCACGAAACGGCACGAGCCGCTCGTCGTGAATCGCACGATCTTCGACGCCGACGTTGTACTGCCCATCGGCTGCGCGCGAGGCGATGCGGCCGGTGCATACGGAGGGCTGTTTCCGAATTTCTCGAACGCCGAGGCGATCGGCCGTTATCGAACGCCGGTGAACGTCTGCTCGCCCGACGACGTGGCGAAAAAGAGCACGAAGGTAGATGAGGCGGGCTGGTTGATCGGCGTTCTCATGACGTTGCAGGTCGTCCCCGGTACGGACGACACGGTCGCACACGTCGTGGCCGGCGAGCCGCAAGCCGTCGCCCGGCGATGTGAACAACTTTACCGCGAGTTGTGGATGCTCCGAAGTCCGCAACAAGTGAGTCTCGTGGTTGCGAACATCTCTGGCGGAGCCGAGGCGCAGAACTGGCAAAACGTCGGCCGAGCACTCGCGGCGGTCGAGCCTTTGCTCGGCGAGGGAGGCGCCGTCGCCATTTGTTCCAATTTGAAAAGTCCGCCGGGAGAGTCGCTTTCGCGACTACTTGGCAGCGACGACCTCGAGAAGACTGAACGTAAAATACTCCGCGATCACGGCGAAGACAGCGTCCCCGCCTGGCATTTGGCCCGGGCACTACAGCGCGGGCCGGTATACCTCCTCAGCCAATTGGACGCCGAAACGGTGGAAGACCTTGGGTTCGCGCCCGTTGGCGACGTGAGCGAGCTCGCGCGGCTCGCAGGACGCCACGAAAGCTGCGCCGTGATCGACGATTCGCAGCACGCAATGATCATCGTGGAAGGCGACGAGCGACTATGACCCGTCATGCTACTTTCGAGCAGCAATATGATGCGCTGCGGCATGGCTGCGGCATGGTGGTGTTGGAACATTGGTCCAGCGTCACACTCACCGGCGCTGATCGGAAGGCGTTTTTCAACAATTTCTGCACGAACGACGTCAAAATACTTACACCTGGCGAGAGTTGCGAAGCGTTTGTGACAAACGTGAAAGGCCGCATACTCGCTCACGGGCTCGTTAGCTGCCGGGAAAATGAGTTGGTGTTTCTCGGCACGCCGAACCAATCCCCGCGACTGATCGAACATCTCGACCGCTACGTGATTCGCGAAGATGTACAGCTGCGAGACACGACGGCTGAACGAAAGTACGTGCTGCTGTCCGGCCAAGCACCCGCCCTTTCAACTTCTGAGGGTCATTCGCTCGTCCCTTGGAATTTAATTGGCGGCGACAATGTCGGCATTCTGGAACTTTCATCACACGCATTTGACGCTGCCGTGGGCCAGCTTGCCGATCGCGATTGGGTTGCCGTGGATTGGCACGTGTTCACGGCCGCGCGGATTGAGGCGGGCACACCATTGTTTGGCGTCGACTTCGACGAGCATAACTTTCCCCAAGAGGTTGGACGCGACCGCGAGGCAATTAGTTTCACCAAGGGCTGCTACCTGGGCCAGGAGACCGTCGCGCGAATCGACGCGCTGGGGCACGTGAACCAGAAGATCGTCGGAGTGCGATTCTTCGGAACCGACGTGCCTTCCGCCGGCGCCGAGCTTTCGAAGGATGGCGCGAAAGTCGGCGCGATAACAGCGGCGGCATTCTCGCCACGACTGGGCGCGCCATTGGCGTTGGCCATGGTGCGTCGCGAAGCAAACACGCCTGGTACTCGACTTGATTCGCCGGTCGGCAAATGCGAGGTGGTGGCACTACCCGTGTAAACCGCCGGTGTGCAATTGGCTCAACCGCCCGACGAACGTTTTCGTTGTTCCGCGTGCGGCGAATTGGCGATCTTCGGAGCGCTTTGTCGTGCGAGCCAAAGCTTCAAACGGCCCACGACGTCAGTACCGGCCGGCACCTGGCCGACAACGTTGTAACGGCCGTGGCTCAACTGGTTCGCCAATTCAACGAGCATTTCCTGCATTCGGGTGAGTACGCTGGTTTGCTCGGCGTCGGTCAGGTCATGCCGTAGGAGTTGCACTTCGCCATGCTGCCTCACTCGCCGTAGTGAAGCCAACCGGCCCCGTACGGCTTTGAACAGCAGCCCGTTGCAATACGCGCGCCGCAATTCGCCGGCAGCGTTAAATTGGAATACCGGTTCGGCGCCGAAGAAAATGCTCGCGGCGCCATCGTGGCGAAAGCCGGCCGTGACGTGGACATCTTCGGGAGCATCGACCAACGAAAGCTCCACGCGCTCAACCAGCGCGGTAGCCTCGCGAAGCAGATCTTCCCGATCGGATTCTTGGCGGGCCATGCGGTCAGCATACCACACGCCGGGGGCCAGTTGCGGCGCAGCGAATCAGGGAGCCGTTTCGAGCGTCGCCAATTCGGCCTGCCAGTTATCCACGTCCAACGACAACGGCTTGCGGTCCAACTGGCCGATCCGACGCAACTCGTCGCGAACCTGAAACACGGCGTCGACGATCTTCGGGTCCCACTGCTGGCCCGCGCCGTCGCGAAGAATGCCGTCGAGCTTTTCGTCGCTCATGCCTTTGCGGTAGGGCCGGTCGCTGGACATGGCGTCGATCGAGTCGGCCACCGCGACAATCCGCGCCAGGAACGGGCACTCTTCCTCCTTGAGCCCGACTGGATAGCCCTTGCCATTCCACGCCTCGTGGTGGTGACGCACAACGGGCAGCACTTTGTCGAGCTGTTTCACGCCGTCCAAAATACGGCAGCCTAGATCGGGATGCGTTTTGATGTGCTCGAATTCTTCGGGCGTCAGCGCGCCCGGCTTCCTTAGCACGGTGTCGTCGATTCCGATCTTGCCGATGTCGTGCAGCAGGCCGGACAGGTAAATCGTATTCAGGTCGTTGGTGTCGCAGCCGAGCTGCCGCGCGAGGGCCACGGAGAGCCGCGCCACGCGATCGCTATGACCGCAAGTGTACGGGTCCTTCGCATCGATGGCCGACGTGAGCGCTCGCACGACGCTGCTAAAGAATTCGGATTGCTCGTGGTACAGCGCGATGTTGCCGCAGTGGATGCCCAGGATCGTGGCCACGCTGGCCATCAGACAGGCTTCCACGGTGCCGAACTCGGCCTCGCTGTTGGTGACGTCGCCGACGCCCGTGTGGTTCAGGGCCAGCAGCCAACCGAATAACCGATTGCCATCGCGAATCGGCACGGAGATGATTTCGCGAACTTCGGGATAGAACCAGGTTGGCGAGCTTGTCGCGCCGCGATTGAGCACGACCGGCTCCGTCGGCACGCGCGGTCCCAGCCTTTCCATAAACTGGCCGAACTCGCGTTGTTGCAGCGGGCAATCCCCTTGGGCGATCAGCAAGGCCCGGCCGGCCGCGCCGTGTTCCAAGGTGTGCGGTTCGTGCAAGTCGCCCATCGACTCGAACCAAATCGCGACCGACTTCGCGGGGATCACGTCGCTCAGCCAATTCACCGACAGGCTGCACAGATCGGTCACGCTTTTGGCGATCGAGAGGTGTTCGGTCAGGCGATGGAGCAGCGTGATTTCCTCAAACGTCATCAGCAGGTGCGACGAGATGTCGGCCAACTGCCGCTTGAGCTGAACGGCCGTTTGTTGCAGTGCCGTTTTCTCGGCGATCGCCGCGCTCACTTCCTGCACGGCGTGCGCCGGCCACACGGTTTGCGTTTGGGCCCAGCGCAATGTTTGCTCGGCGTCGACTTCCAGTTCATGGGCCGCCGCGACGATCTCGGACGCGCTGCCTACGGCCTGGGTGACAAACGTGGCGATGGCCAACAATTGGCAGCCGCTGGCAGTCGCGGGTAACGGCACACCCATTAGCAGCAGCGGCGAAATGTCGTCGAGAACTTCCGGCCGGCCGCGCTGGACGATCTGCTCGCAAATCGCCAGCCGCTTGAAGACGTCCACCGGAAGCGCGTTCGCCGCCGGGCGAAGCACCTGGCCCGATGCACAATCGATGACATTGAATACTGGGCCGAAAGCACGTTCCAGCGCCCGCACCATTTGATGCGCTTCGATCGGCAACACCGAATCCGCGTCGCTGAGCGTCGCGATTCGATCGCCGCTCGGCGTGGTCGGCGCAAGGAATTGATCGTGGTAAGTGCTCGCCACGATGAATGTCTCCACGATCGGACACCCCGGCCCCGAGGTCCGCCTTGGGTCCGTCCTAAAACAGGGGCGCAGGGAATCCTCAACCGAATCATAGGTTGCGGGAAAGGCGAAGCGGGTGACGCCGCTACGTTAATGATTTCAACCCAATGGTGAGAGGGGCAATCGGAAGGCCGGATGCGCGGCATGTGCCGATTACGCGAGCGATATCAATGATTTGCTGAGGGCGGAGGGCGGAATACAAAATCCTGGCTCTCAGCCCTTAGCCCCAATACCGTTGAATTAAGCAAAGCTAGCGGGCACGCCGGATCAACATGTTGCGACTGCATATGGCTTCTTGCACACTGCATTGACCCACTACTGCTGCTGTCAGTGCTTAATTCAACGGTATTGCCCTTAGCCCTTAGCCCTCCGCCACCCCACGCTCACTCGCCGCGCCGGCGGCGATAGCGCTGGCTGGCCCGCTGAAGCACGGCGATCTCTTCCGGCGAGAGCTCGTCCCAGCTCGAATCGTGGAGCCGAGCAAGAATGGCGTCCACGCGTGCGTCCTCTGATGCCTCTGGCACGCTGGAGTTTTGCTCCGGCTGGCGCTGCTGATGCTCGACGAGCACAACTTCCTCTTCGTCGTCGCTCGACCACATGGCGTCGAGCAAATCGAGGCCGTCGGAATTCAGCTGGTAGCCGGCGATCTGGTCGGCCCGTTCGTGCGGCTCGGCCGCACTCAAATCCTGGCGAGCGCTGAAAAACAGAATCATTCCCAGCGTGATCAGTGGAATCCACGCGGGCACGTGAGTCGGCAAGTCGCCGCCAAGCGTCAGTAGTCCGGCGACGCAGATCAATGCGGCCAACACCATGGCCACGCGCGCCGTCACAATTCGCGCCGTTCGCCGGCCCAGCGCCGGCCAGAGGATCGCGCGGAGCACCGGGCCGCCGTCGAACGGATAGGCGGGCAACAGGTTCAGCAGCATCAGAATCCAATTGAGCCACAGCGTCAGCTTTGCGGCCACCAGGCCCAATCCGCCCGGTTCCACGAGGTCCGGAGGCGTCGAAAGCGGATTCAAAAGGCCCAGCAGCTTCGTATCTCCCGCGACGACCAGAACGATCGCGGCCACCACCGCGATCAGCAGGTGGACGATTGGCCCGGCAAGCGCGACGAAGACGTGAATCTCCGGCTCGTCCGGCACGCGCGGCGAAATCAGCCCGCCTACCGGCCCTAACACGATCGCGTCGACTTTTCCGCCCACGCGCAGCGCCGCCAGTGCATGCCCCACCTCATGCAGCGTGACGCTCACGAGCAGCACCACGACCATCAATACGCTCACGCCCAACAGATCGGGCTCCGGCAGCGTAAACGCCAGGGCCAGCAGTGCGGACAGCAAAAAGAAAATGTGCAGATAGACCGCCACGCCCCACCAGCGGCCCAAACTGATACTCCAACGTTGGACGCAACAACCGGGCATGACACGTCTCAATACAACGTCAATACAACGACAGAAATCGGCACCGCCGACCGGCGTTCCGGTAGTGCTGCTAAATAGCGGGGCGACACTTGCGGTTCGCCGCATGTATCCTACCAACCCGGCCGATTATGGGCAAATAACCGTAGCGTGGGCACCACCCGCCAAGGGGCGGCGTTGTTTAAACTTCGTTACGGCCGGTACCACCCACCCTTACAATTGCTACGCAGCTAACCCAAACTTTGTACGTCGACTAGCCGCGACCCCAACGGGTCGCCGGAATGCAGTTGATACGACCCCGGCGACCCGCTGGGTCGCGGCTAATCGATATCCTGAATCGTCGAGGTTCGGGGCGGAGCTTTCACCATGTCAATCAAACAGCGGACCTTACTGGAAACACGTCGCTTCTCCGTCGTCGAGCATACTGTCACACGACCGGACGGGCAGACGGCAAGCTTACAGTTCATCAAGCACCCGGGTTCGGTCGCCATTTTACCCCTCGTGGACGACGACCACGTGTGCCTCATTCACAGCCGGCGGTTGACCGTCGACAAAACGCTTATTGAGGTCCCAGCCGGCACGCGCGAGCCGGACGAAAGCCCGTTGGAAACGGCCCGCCGCGAGCTGACCGAAGAAACCGGCTACCGCGCCGCCCGGTTCGACGAGCTAGCAGTGTTCTACCCGTCGCCCGGCATCACCGACGAACGCATGTGGGTCTTCGTCGCCCAAGGCCTCACGGCCGGCGACCACGCCCGCGAACCAAACGAAGAGATTGAAAACCTCGTCGTTTCGTGGTCGGAAGCGCTCAGCATGATCGAACAGGGCGAAATTCAGGACGGCAAAACGATCGTGGCGCTGCTGACTTACAGTCGAATTCGATCGGGGTGAGTTATAATCCACGGATGGTCGCTGTTGCTCACAAAAAGGCCTTTGGACTCATCGCCAGCTTGATCGGAGTGCTGGGGTGCGCAAACAGCGATCGCGATTATTCGAACGGCGCGAATACCATTGCCGCTGCCGTCGGCGCGGATTCGGTACGCCTCCTCGATCTGGACGGCCGCCCGTTTGACTTGTTGAAATCCGACGGCAAACGCGTGCGCGTTGTTGTGTTTACCCGGTCCGACTGCCCAGTCTCGAACCGCTACGCACCCGACGTGCGGCAACTCTACGAGACGTTTCATCCCCGCGGCGTAGACTTTTACTTGATCTACGTTGACCCGAAAGAGCAGCCGGACTCAATTCGCACGCACCTCAAGGAATTCGACTATCCGTGCCCAGCGCTCCGCGATCCGGACCACACACTTGTCGCATTCACCCAAGCAACCGTAACACCCGAGGCAGTGGTTTTTGACAATGACGGACGAATCACCTATCGCGGCCGCATTGATGACCTGTACGTCGAATTCGGCAATGCCCGTGCGGAAGCGACCAAAAACGATTTGCATGATGCAATCGAGGCAACGTTAGCCGCTCAGCCGATTGGAGAACCGGTAACTAAGGCCGTCGGCTGTTACATTGGCGATCTGAAATAACCCGCATTCTTGTGCCAAGCGAACATCGTGCCGCTAAGGATCATTCACCGACAACTCCTTCTGGCCGCTGTGTCGGTCCTGATGATCGTTGGCAGCTCGTGCACACAGACAAATGGACCCACGACAGACACCGATGCCAACGCGGCCGACGTGACGTTCAATCGCGATGTCGCGCCGATCATTTTCGCCAACTGTTCCAAATGTCATCGCCCGGGCGAAGTAGCGCCGTTCAGCTTGCTGACGTATGACGACGTCCGCCGGCGCGCGAAACAAATCGCGGAAGTCACGCGCCGGCGGTTCATGCCGCCATGGCTGCCGCAGCCGGAGCACGGCGAATTTGCAGGCGCCCGCCGACTTTCGGATCATGATATCGACACGTTGGCAAGATGGGCCGCATCCGGCGCTGTCGAGGGAAACGCCGCCGATCTGCCGCCAGCGCCGGCGTTCGTTGACGGCTGGCAACTGGGGCCGCCCGATCTGGTGCTCGAAAGCCCGCCGTACACGCTCGTCGCGGGAGGCGGCGACGAGTTTCGCAATTTCGTCATCCCGATCGAATTGACTTCGCCCCAGTGGGTCGAGTCGATCGAACTGCGGCCCGTCAATCCGCGCGTCACCCACCACGCCCGGCTCGGCGTCGATCGCACGTATGAATCGCTCCGGCGCGACGCGGAGGACGATGCGCCCGGTTACGAAGGCATGGCGTGGGGGCAGGATCCCGATGGCCAACTTGTAAGTTGGGCCCCCGGCATGGTCGCGCGTCGCGGCACGCCCGGCGCCGCCTGGCGGCTGTATCCCAAAACCTGCCTCGTGCTGCACACGCACATGCAACCTTCGGGCAAACAGGAGGCGGTTCAATTCCGCGTCGGCATCCACTTCGCCGAACAGCCGCCGGACGAGCAGCCCGTCATGCTGCGGATCGGCAGCCGCGACATCGACATCCGTCCCGGCGAATCGCACCACGTTGTCGCCGATGAATTTGTCGTGCCGGTCGACATCGACGTGCATTCGATCTTTCCTCATGCACATTCGCTATGCCGCGAAATGCACGTGGTCGCCAAGCTTCCTGACGACTCGCAACAGCCTCTCGTTTGGATCAAGCACTTCGACGAAAACTGGCACGACAACTATCGGTACGTCGAGCCGGTGCGACTGCCGCGCGGAGCTCGGCTCGTGTCCACGTTCGTGTACGACAACACCGACGCCAACGTGCGCAACCGCAACCACTCGCCGCGACGCGTGGTATACGGCTCGAACGTGGCCGATGAGATGGCGGACGTTTATCTGCAAGTGACAGCCGTTCGCCCGGACCTGCGTGCGGTCCTTATGGAAGATTTCGAGCAGCGTGAGTTGCGGTCGCAAATCGTCGGCTTTGGTAAAACGCTCGAAATGTATCCGCAGGACCCGTGGAGTCGCGAGGGCTTGGCGGCGTGCTACCTGGCCCTGGGCAATACCGCGGAAGCCATTCGGCTCCTCGAGGAACGGCTTGCCATCGGCCAGCTCGCCGTACACTCGGTCGTCGCGCTGGGAATGGCATGCAACAAAGGCGGCGATTACCCACGGGCCGAGGAACTGTGCCGGCAGGCGCTGTCGATGGATGCCGAATATCCACTCGCCTGGCTTGGCCTGGGCCGAGCGTTCGATGGTCAACGCAAAGTCCACGAAGCAGCGGACGCGTATCGCCGAGCCGCGCAAATCGCCCCGGCTCTTACGGATGCTCAACTTAGTTTGGCCGACAATCTCTTGAAGCAAGGCGAACTCAAAGAAGCTGCCGCTGCTTGCCAGGCCGCGATCGAAATCTCGCCCGACGC
>JAKEIB010000075.1 GCA_022614705.1 Planctomycetota bacterium
CTGCTGGCGAGTTCAGATCGTGTACACGCTTTGTCGAACGCAACTTGTTGAAATCCTAAGAGTTAACCGAAGTCACTCCGGCGTTAGCCGGACAGTAGTGGCCAGGGGTGTCAACTCCTGGTATCCGAAGTGCAGAACGGGCTAAGCCCCAACGGGGCGACAGTGAATTACTACTGCCGCCCCGTTGGGGCTCAAAGGAACTTCTCTGCTCGACATTAATCCAGGGGCTTACGCCGCCTGGCTATTGACTTTCGGCCCGTTGGGCCTGGGGAACATAGCCTATTTTGGCGACGTAGAGGCGATTCTGTCGCCGTGATATGATCGAAACGTTTGGGGCAGTGCCTTGCCAAACCATGGCCACTAGCGAAACCGATACCACCGGCAAGACCAAGGCGACGCGCGAGAAGCGCGGCGTGCCGGGCGGGCTGTGGCTCCGCTGCGAGGATTGCGGCGAGACGATCTTCCGCAAGGAAGCCGAAGGGCTGATGAACGTCTGCCCGCAGTGCGGGTATCACATGTACCTGAGCGCACCGCTGCGGGTGCGTTATGTGCTGGACGAAGGCACGTTCGAGGAGTGGGACGCCGACCTGTCGCCGACCGATCCGCTTGGCTTTCGCGACAAGAAGGCGTACGCCGAGCGAATCAAAGCCGAGCAAGCGCGGACCGGAATGCGCGACGCGGCGCTAACCGGCACGGGCATGATTCGCGCCCGGCGCGTTGCGTTCGGCGTCACCGATTCGGCGTTCATCATGGGCAGCATGGGGTCGGTCGTCGGCGAGCGGCTGACGCGTCTGGTGGAGCGAGCGACGCGCGAGGAGCTGCCATTGATCATCATCAGCGGCTCGGGCGGCGGGGCGCGGATGCACGAAGGCATCTTGTCGCTGATGCAAATGGCCAAGGTGAGCGCGGCCTTGGCGAAGTACGACGAAGCGGGCGGGCTGTTCATCTCAGTGCTCACCAACCCGACGATGGGCGGCGTGGCCGCCAGCTTCGCCTCGCTCGGCGACCTCGTGTTCGCGGAGCCCAAGGCGCTCATCGGTTTCGCCGGGCCGCGAACGATCAAGGCCACGATTCGCGTCGAGCTGCCGCCCGGTTTTCAGACCAGCGAATTCTTGCTGGAGCACGGCTACATTGACCGCATCGTACGCCGCGCCGATCTCAAGAGCGAAATCGCCCGGGCGATCGACTATTGCGGAAAGTAGCCGCGTGCGCGGGGCATCAGTATATTGGAATTAGTGGTGTTTTTCGCACTGTAGCCGGCCTCTGTGAGGCCGGCCGAACGCCAGCGCACCGGGGTCACAGACCCCGGCTACAGCATGGGCATTTCATCGTTTCTCAAGTCGATTCTCGAAGGCGGTAAGGTTGATATCGCCAACCGGTACGAGATATTGCGCGAAGCGGTCTCGGGCACGATGTCGAATTTTCACATGGCCCGCGACCGTGTGACGGACCAGATCGTCGGCCTGAAAATTCTCGATAAAGCCAAGACCGACGCGTTGGAGGCTCGATTCAAAGGGCTCGACAAGCCGACCGAGGGCGAGATCGCGGTGAAGTTTCAGCATCCGCGGATCGTCACCACCCATTCGCACGGCATCACCACGAACGATGAGCAGTTTTTGGTGATGGAGTATCTCGACGGACCGGGTCTCAACTCGCTGATCATTGGCCGCAGCGAAATACTGGACGGCAATCGGCTTACGCTGGCCCGCCACGCGGCCGAGGCGCTCGAAGCGGTACACAACGCGGGTTTCATCCACCGCGACATTTGCCCGCGGAATTTCGTGTGCGCGAAGGACGGCATGTCGCTGAAGTTGATCGACTTTGGACTTACCGTGCCGGCCGAGAAGGAATTTATGCTGCCCGGCAATCGCACGGGTACGCCAAACTACATGGCGCCGGAAGTGGTTCGCCGCAAGGCGACGGACCAACGGTTAGACGTGTTCGCTTACGGTGTATCGATGTACGAGCTGTTCGCGTTCGATCTGCCTTGGCAGCGCGGCAGCGACGGCCGGGCCGCGATGGCCCACGGCCTGAGCGATCCGCCGCCGCTCAGAAAGTTCTACCCGAAGATCAATCCGACGCTGGAGGCAGCGATTCACAAGTGCATGGATGCGGAACCGGATCAACGGTTCCAGAATATCTCGCAGTTTCTGAAGGCGATCTCTCGCCTGAAGCATGAGGATCGTTGACCTTTCCGGGAGCAGATTCGTGCGGCAATTCCGACGATTCGCATGAGAATCTGATCTGGCCCAGTGACTACCCTGCTCGTACAATCGCGACCCCGTTTAAGAAACAAACAGGCACACGGCGGGGAAAGCGATGCCGCGCAACGTCGAAGCTGTAGCTTGCACGCCAGTTCCGCTGAATCCGGCCGGATTCAACCGGTCGGCGAAGATGCCCTATGGCGTCAAGCCAGCGCACATACAAAGAGCGATGCAGGACTTCATTGACTTTCTTGGCTTCATCAACACGCAACTCAGTACGAAAAAAATCGAACGACTCGAATCATTTCTCATGCCGGCAAACTTCAGCAGCATGGTCGGCGAATTCATGGCTGCGGCAATACCGAAATACTGCAAAACGATCGTTCGAAATAAATATCATAACGGCCATCCTGATTTGCTGCCCAAGGACAGATACCCCGGCGATTCGATACTGCACGCGCCGGACGGGATCGAAGTTAAGGCATCGCGCCACAAAAGCGGTTGGCAAGGCCATAATGCGGAGAAGGTATGGTTGTTGGAGTTCGTCTTTGATTCCAACAGGTCGAGCGATGCCGGCAAGGGAATCGAACCACGGCCGTTCCGCTTTATCAAGGTTGTAGGGGCAGCACTCACGCTAGAGGATTGGGCTTTTTCCGGCCGTTCCGATACAAGCCGCCGCACAATCACAGCGAGCGTCACGCGAAGCGGGTTCCAAAAGATGGAAGCTAATTGGATTTATCGCGCCTAAAACAAGCTCTTCTGAGGAAGCTGGGCACCAACGACATGGTCGATGATGGAAACCTCTATCGCTCTTAGCCGGGGAATTGCCTTTCGCGCCAAATTGTAGTACTCGCGATTTCGTTCTACACCGAGACTGGAAACTCCAATCGCTTCCGCCGCGGCGATCGTTGAGCCGGAGCCCATGAACGGATCGACGACGATCCCCTCACCGAGTGGCAACGCTGCGTGGACAACGCGCCGCAGAAACGATTGAGGTTTCAGACTTGGATGGCTGGCGATTTGACGTTCTCGCCGCGGAGTGCGTTCGCTCGCAATTACATCTTCAAACGGTTTATCGTTGAGGGTTCGACGCAATCCGCCAGTCTGCCAACGTCGCAGACACTCGCCGACTGTCATCTTGGGCGGAATAGGCTTGCGAAATATACCCCACGGTTCGTAGCAGCCTTTAGGCATCGACGACACGCTCGCGAACTCATCCTCAGCATTCTTAGGTCGGTCACCTCCTCGCAACGTGCGCACCAGGCGAATTAGTTGGCCGCGAAATTCCAATCCGCCACCAACCAGTGACTCATACAGCAATTGCGAAATAAAAGCGTTTGTGGCAATGAAAAGGTGTCCGCCCGGTCGTAATGCGTGTGCGACTAATCTGCTCCAATCAGTAAAAAATCGTCGTAGTCGATCGCGCTCGCCCGCATCCAATGCAGTGAAACGCGGCAAGGGCGAACGAGTGTGCCCGTCGAACGACGGCGGAATTCGCCAGATACCTCCGTTTCCATTGGCTCGCTTTTCAAGCTGATCGAGATCATATTCCTTAACTCCATAAGGCGGGTCCGTCACAAGTGCATGAAGCGAATCCTCCGGAACTCGGCTTAACCATTCCAAGCAGTCCGCATTCACAATTGACGACAGCCCGATTTGCTCCGAGCGATAGTCGAAAATGAGCGATTGCGGTTGTCGTTTGGCTGCTGTCATGGACAAAAGTATACTGATTCTCGGGGCGGCTGTCATTCGCTCATCAAGTTTTTCTCCTCGCATGAGCGGCCGGCGATTTCCGGCCATTTGCTGTGCAATCTCGGTAAAGTCGTTGTAACGTGCAGAATCGCCCCCGAACCGGCCGATAAAATACGGTGCCTCGATTGTTGACTTTGTTAACCAAGTTACATATGATTAACTGAAATGGCCGCGATTCCCAGCCGTTTTGACCGTCGCCCGGACTTTGCCGCGGCGGCCGATGAAACCGTCAGCCAGTTGAAGCTCATTATGTTCGAATCCACGGTCGTGGAAACTCCTAGAAAGGCCGCTAGCGGCCTGCCGCAGCCGGGACCCGGCTTTCGACGCCTGGAGCCGACGCCGGAGCTGTTGGCCGGGCTGGAGGTGGCCAGTGCGCGGCTGGAATTGGCCTCGCCGGAGGAGATCATTGCCTGGGGCGTGGAGCAATACGCACCCTACCTGACGATGGCGACGGCCTTCGGACCGGAAGGCTGCGTGATTCTTTCGATGCTGGCACGGATCGCCCCGGAAACGTACGTTTTCAACCTGGAAACGGGCTATCAGTTCCAGGAAACCCTCGATCTGCGCGACCAGATCGCGGAGAAATACGGCATCGAGGTCGATCTGCTGCAGCCGGATCTGTCCGTGGAGGAGTACGAAGCGCTGCACGGCGGGCCGCTGTATCGCACGAATCCGAACCAGTGCTGCTTCGATCGCAAGATCACGACGCTCAAGCGGGCCTCCGAAGTGATGCACGCCTGGATGAGCGGCATTCGCCGCGACCAAAGCCCTGACCGAGCCCAGGCCGCCGTGGTGGCATGGGACAAAAGGTTCGGCCTCGTGAAGATCAGTCCGCTGGCGAATTGGACCAAAAAAGATGTTTGGAAACGGATCGCGGACGAAGGCATCCCCTATAACCCGCTGCACGATCGTGGTTATCCTAGTATCGGCTGCTGGCCCTGCACACGGGCCGTCGAAGCGGGCGAGACCGACGAACGGGCCGGCCGCTGGAGCGGCATGAAAAAGACTGAGTGCGGATTGCACTCCGTGAGCGAGCAGGACGGCAGCGGGATTTGAGCTGGGAGCGTGCAGCACGGAGCCAAACCTCCTGGCTCCGTGCTGCTCGCTCCGTGCTCCACGCTTTATCATGAAACTTTCCGCCAAAACTGAGTACGCTTGCCTCGCGATGCTGCAGCTCGCGGCGGAACACGACAGCGGCGAGCCGGTGCAGATTCGGCGGATCGCCGACGTGCATGGAATACCATCGCGGTTTCTGGTACAGATTCTACTGCAGCTCAAAGGTGCGTCGCTCGTGGCCAGCACGCGCGGCGCGGCGGGCGGTTATCGGCTGGCCCGGCCACCGCGCCAGATTTCCATCGCCGAGGTGATTGAGGTGATGGAAGGCGAAGACCGGCCGCAGACAAACGCCGGCAAACCGACGCCGCTCGTCGCCGCACTCTTGCACCTGTGCCGCGAAATTGGCGACGCCCAGCGCGACCGGCTCGACGACATGTCGCTGGCCGACCTCGTCGAGCAAGCCGCCCAACGCGAGCCGATGTGGTATATCTGAGCGTACGTCAGGCTTTCGAGCCCAACATCGAGTCCGCTCGCCGCAGCGAGTCGCCGCGGCGACCCGGAAAGGCCAACGTGCGGCTCGTTGTCGCGCGTTTCCTGGCCAATTAAACTGAATGATTCGGAATTGAACCACGAAGGCACGAAGCAGTCGAGGAGAAGGGGAGACAAGGACACACGATTGATTCGCGAATCTCCTTGTCTCCCTGCCTAATCCGCTTCGTGTCCTTCGTGCCTTCGTAGTTAATTCTTATCTGGCGTTACGTTGCGGCATTTGAGTGTTGAGCGCGCCGTGTCTGATCGAGACGTTGTCATCACGGGGCTGGGCGTTATCTCGCCGATTGGCGTGGGGCGCGAGGCGGTGTGGGAATCGATCACCAGTCGGCGTAGCGGCGTGCGACCGCTTGCGCAGTTGTTGTCGGCCGGCTGGTTGGCGCCGTTTGGCGGCAACGTGGTGGATTTTGAGCCCAAGGAACTGATTCAGCCGCGGAAGAGCATCAAGGTGATGTGCCGCGAGATTCAATTCGCCTCGGCCGCTGCCGAGATGGCCTGGCAGGACGCCGGGCTGGCCGAAGCGACGATCGACCCGGATCGCTTTGGCGTGATTGGGGCGGCCGGCGTGTTGTACTGCGACCTTGAAGAGCTGCGCATTCCGTTCGTCGAGTGGCTCAAGCAGGAAGACTTCGACATTCATCGCTGGTCGCGCAAGGCGATGGGCGAGCTTTATCCGTTGTGGATGCTCAAGTATCTGCCCAACATGCCGGCCTGCCACATCGGCATTCGGTACGATGCGCGGGGACCGAATAACACGATCTCGCTGGGCGACGTGTCGTCGATGCTGGCGGTGGCGGAAGCGGCCGACGTGATTCGACGCGACCAAGCGGACATCATGATCGTCGGCGGCACCGGCTCGAAATTGAACGTGACCGACTTCGTGTGGCACGGCGACGCGCGGCTGGCGTGTAACGGGGCCGGCCCGCCCGCCACGGTGTCGCGGCCGTTCGACGCCCGGCGCTGCGGCATGGTGTACGGGGAGGGGTCAGCCCAAATCGTGCTGGAAAGCAGGGCCCATGCGAAGGCGCGGGGCGCGCGGCCGATCGCCCGGGTGGCGGGGACCGCGTCGCGATATGAGCCGGCTGCCGAGGGTATGCGACCGGCCGGCAGTTCGATTAGCCGGGCGATTCGTGCCGCGCTGGCTGCGGCCGACTTGACGCCGGGCCAAATCGGCCACGTCAATGCGCATGGCAACAGCACACGCGAGGATGATGCGGCGGAGGCACAAGCGATTCGCTCCGCGCTGGGTGACGTGCCGGTGACTGCCCCTAAAAGCTTTTTCGGCAACCTGGGCCCCGGCAGCGGCATGGTGGAGCTGGCCGTAAGCTTGATCTCGATGTCGCACGAAGCGGTGCCACTGACGCTCAATTACGAAACGCCCGACCCCGAGTGCCCCGTGAACGTGGCGGCCGAGATGGAGCCAGCGAAATCGCCGGCGTTCGTCAAGCTGAGTCACAATGTCACCGGGCAAGCGGCGGCGGTGGTCATAACTGAGCCTGAATAATTCCCCACAGAGGACACAGAGGTCACGGAGGAAGGCAGGCATGGAATTGAACCGCAAAGGACGCTAAGGTCGCCAAGGAAAACAGAAAGCGAGTGTGAGCGTCACGTTTGTGGTTAGTTTGGGTAGTTTTTCCAGAACGATTCCCACTGTCCCGGCTGGCTGAGGTACAAGGCGCGGAGGTGGCAGACGGCGTCGGAGCCGTCCTCGCCCCAGCGTATGCCGCTGCCTTTGAGTCGATTCGCGACCACCGTCTTACAAGCGCTCTCCACCGGGCCGGAACCGATTTGCCAACCGTTGGCCAGGTAGCGTGGATAGTCCATGCGATGGTGATGATTGCGGAAGTAGCATAGGCACTCCGCGTGGGCTTGTCGCGCGGATGGCGGACAGCCGCTTAACTCGATGGTTTCCAGCGAGGTCAGCATCGATGCGCCTCCTTCGTGCTTCAATTGACGGCACCCAGCGCCGACTCGCTCCTGGCGTTGTGACTCATCCTCCGCATACAAGGCCAAGCCCAGCTCGGTGAGGTGCTCGGCCGCGTGCCAGAAGTCGAGGATCCGCTCCGCTCGCGGAAAGTTCTTGCGAAAGAATTCTTCCAAGCCATTGCCGCCATCGGAGAGCGCGATCTGCTGCTCGGCGTCGTCCCAACCGACTTGCGCCGCCTGGCGCCTGAGTTGCAAGCCCAGTTCATCCAACGCGTAAAAACCCGCTAAATATCGCACAGAATGGGGTTCCACCGGGCGATCGTCATGCGCGCTGCGCGGGTTGTAAACCATGCCCACGTAGGCCATGCGACCCTCACAGCGCGCGCCACCTGAGCCTTGCTGACGGACACCCGTGGCATCCAGACTGACGGAGGCGCACGTCTTGCCGCGCGCATCGCGCTGCCAAGCCCAGGGTTTGCGTTCGCCGAACGTCACCTTCTCCTCGAGCAGCTTGGCCAGCCGCGCTCCGGCCCCTTCGGTGACGCGCTCAACTGTCGATTCGCTCAACCGCAACCCGCACAGTTTTTGTAAGGTCACTTCGGCCGACTGCGCGAAGCTGTTCTGCAGGCCGGCGATGCTGGCCACTTCGCTGGCCGCGGGCGTGAGGGTGGCCAACCCCAATCCCAAAACATGATCCCAGGGAACATGGTCGCGGCCGCAACTGCGGCAATGGTAGTAACAACGCTCGACATGGAGCGAGCCCAACAAACTCTCGCACCACTTCCCGCGCCGCTCTACAAACCGGGCATCCCGCCGGCAGTGCGGGCAGACTAAGCTAGCTCCCTCGTACCCGCCCCTTTTTTTGCCGCTCGTCGGCGGCTGTTTCCAGCACCCGAGCTCCCAGCTCGTGCACCCGATCACGCAGCTCGAACTCCGTCTGCCCAAGCAACTGGTGGTTCGGCTTCGAGGCCATCAACCTCGCCATCGTCTTGAGCTCCGCATCGAACGCTCCTCGCAATCGCTCGTAAATCCGCCGCGATTCGGCCTCTTGTTCCTCGTTCAACTCCACGTTCGGTTTACTGCGAGACATGATACTCCCTCCAAATTCGGCGGAAAATAGGCAAACCCCTTCGTAACACTACTATCAGACCAAATTTTCCACCCACAATCGAGACGCTCACACAGCGAAGAAAGCGAGAAAGCGATCGCGATTAGCCATCAAGGCCCTCGCCCTTGTCGGCCGAGCGGAGGGGCGGTAGACTGTTGAATTCCGATATTTTCGCTGTCTTAAGCGTCCGCGACCGGCGGACTTTGCGCATCATGAAAACCTACATGGCGAAGCCGGGCGAAGTCGAGCAGAAGTGGCACGTCATCGACGCCACGGACCAGATCGTCGGGCGGCTTGCCGGCCGCATCGCCGTACTGCTCATGGGCAAACACCGGCCGACATACACGCCGCACGTCGACACAGGCGATTTCGTGGTCGTCATCAATGCCGAGAAGGTGAAGCTCACCGGCAAGAAGTGGCAACAGAAAGAGTATCGTTGGTACACCGGCTACCCGGGCCAGCGGGCCGTCAAAGCGGAAACTCGCCTGGAGCGCAAGCCCGAGCTGATTCTTCACGAGGCCGTGCGGCGCATGCTGCCCAAGAACAAACTCGCGTACAAGATGATCAATAAGCTCAAGATCTACGCCGGCGCGGAGCACCCGCACCAGGCGCAACAGCCGGAGCAGCTTGAGTTGGCGGCGAAGTAGCACGTAGGTCAGGCTTTAGCCTGACATGACCACACATACGTTAGGCTAAAGCCTGACCTACCACTGAATCCCGAACTCTCCCGTCCATGCCTACCGCAGAAAAAGTAATCGACGCTCTGGGAACCGGCCGCCGCAAGACCTCGGTGGCCCGCGTGCGGATTCGCGCCGGCAACGGCAAACTCCAAATCAACGAGCGCGAACTCGAGGACTTTTTCAAGATTCAGCAGGACCGCAACGCGGTTGTGGCGCCGCTGGAACACGCGGGCGTTCGAAACAGCGTCGACGTGGTGATTCGGGTCCACGGCGGCGGCAGCACGGGCCAGGCCGGGGCGTGCATGCAGGGCATTGCGCGCGCGCTGATGCGGTACGACAGCGACCTGGACGCCAAGCTCCGCGAGAAGAACTTCCTCACTCGCGACGCCCGCATGAAAGAGCGTAAGAAGCCAGGCCTCCACGGCGCCCGCCGCGGCACGCAGTTCTCCAAGCGGTAGCCTCCGCGACAATCGCGCCGTCCTCGGTGTGCCACTGCTTGCGGCATACCAGGTTGCACCCTCGCGCGACAAAGCACTGCTCGCTGTTAAGAGGTCCAGGCGTACGGCGGCAAGCAGTGCGTTTTTCGATCAGCGACGGTCCCTATTTCGCCGCGAGCAGTGGCACACCCCGCCAGCGCATGGTTTAATGTCGGCTCCTTCACCCCGACCTCGGACCTCCGACCTCTCCCCCCCATGACCGACCTCGAACCAAAACTATTCGTGTTCCTGCTATCGACGTTCCTGGGACTCGAAGTGATTCGCCGCGTTTCGCCGCTGTTGCACACACCGCTGATGTCGCTGACCAACGCCATCTCGGCCATTGCGGTCGTGGCCGCGATTCAGGTAATTTCCGAGTCGGGCACAAAGTTCAGCACGATCCTCGGCACGCTGGCGGTCATCGCGGCGACGACGAACATCGTGGGCGGATTTTGGATCACCGATCGCATGCTGAAAATGTTCCGCCGGGAGACGCGCCACCGTGACTGACGCCTTCGCAAACTTCGGCCTGTTGGCCGCCGTCGTCCGCTCCACTGGCGAGCGACCTACGAACTACGTCGTCGCCGCCCTGGCGGCCGCGGCCCTGTTTATCCTGTCGCTCAAGTGGCTCAGCCATCCGCGGACCGCGCGGCGCGGCGTGCGTGCCGGTGAAATCGGCATGGCCGTGGCGGTCGTCGCCACGCTGCTGATCTTCCACGTCGACTGGCATTGGGTGCTGGTGGGCATCGTCGTCGGCTCGCTCGTCGGCGCGCCGATGGCGATCTGGATGCCGATGACGGCCGTGCCGCAACGGACGGCTCTGTCGCACGCGTTCGGCGCCCTGGCCGCGGCGCTGGTCGGCATTGCTCACTACTACGAGCCTCACGGGGCGACGATCGATCGCTTCACGATGGGCATCCTGGCTTTCGAAGTGCTGCTTGGAAGCCTTACGTTCACCGGCAGCCTGGTTGCTTTTGGCAAACTGCAGGAGCTGATTCCCAGTTCCATCAAAGGCCTGCCGAATCAAAACCTTATCAATTTCTTGCTGCTGGGTGCGGCCGCACTCGCCGCCCTGTGGCTGATTGTGTTTCCGTCGCACTATGTCGTATTCATTCTGCTCGTGCTGCTGGGCCTCGCGTTCGGCCTGTGCCTGGTGATGCCGATCGGCGGGGCCGACATGCCGACCGTCATCTCCCTGCTCAATTCCTACGCCGGCCTTTCGGCCAGCCTGATGGGCTTCGTGCTCGACAACTATCTGCTCATCATCGCCGGCGCGCTCGACGGCTCCTCCGGTCTGATTCTGTCGATCATCATGTGCAAGGCGATGAACCGATCGTTCACGAACGTGCTCTTCGGTCGGATGGATCCCAGCAGCACGGCGTCGGCCGATGACGTGTACGGCGGCAAAGTGAAATCGGCGTCGCCGGAGGACGTCGCCATGCTGCTCGACGGCGTGCAGCGGGTGGTCGTTGTGCCCGGATACGGCTTGGCCGTTGCGCAGGCGCAGCACGCGGTTCGCGAGCTGTTCAATATGCTGGAAGAGCGGGGCACGACCGTCGAGTTCGCGATTCACCCCGTGGCGGGCCGCATGCCGGGACACATGAACGTGCTGCTGGCCGAGGCCGACATTCCGTACGACAAGCTGAAGGAAATGGACGAGATCAATCCGAGCTTCGGCCAAACCGACGTGGCGATCGTTATCGGCGCCAACGACGTGGTGAACCCGCTGGCCAAGACCGATCCCAAGAGCCCGATTGCCGGCATGCCGATTCTCAACGTGGGCGCGGCCCGCACGGTCGTTGTCGTGAAGCGCAGCCTGAGCCCGGGTTTCGCTGGCATCCCGAACCCGCTTTTCGCCGCCGACAACACGCTGATGCTTTTTGAGGACGGCAAAAAGGCCGTCATCGATATCGTGGCGGCCATGAAAGAAGCGGCGTGAGGGACATTCCGCCTAGCCGCGACCTTAACGGGTCGCCGGAACGGGGATCGCCAATTCTCCGGCGACCCGTTTGGGGTCGCGGCTAATTTGGGACTCACGCGCTTTGCAGGGTTTGGCAGGATTGGCGCTAAACTGCCCTGTTGTAAAGCGCGCCGCGATTTCCTAGAATCTATGGAGATAGCTGTTGAGATTTATTCTCATTTGCAACCAGGCCCTGTGTGCTAGCCCCAGCGTGGAAACCATCCCCATCACTCAGCTTCGCCGTGGCGAAGTGGCTGACATCTCGCAGGTCGTCGGTTCGGCGGAGCAGGTTCGCCGACTGGAAGAGCTCGGCCTGCGCGCGGGGGCGCGCTTGGAAGTCGTGCGTGGCGGTTCGCCCTGCATTGTCCGCGTCGGCGGCGCCAAGCTATGCTTCCGCCACGACGAACTGCTTCACGTTTTGGTGACACCCAGGAAGACGACATGACGCGTTCAGCGGCCGACCTTGCCACGGGCGAATCGGCGCGGGTGGTCCGCATCGTGGAAGCCGACGAAGTGAGTCGACGCCTGTTGGAGATGGGCGTCACACCCGGCGTGGAAATCCGACGCCTTGGCGCCGCCCCACTCGGCGACCCGCTCGAATTCGAGCTGCGCGGCTATCGGCTGAGTTTACGCCGCAAAGAAGCGGAACAGGTTGAAATCTAACCACAGAGGACACAGAGGGCACGGAGAGGAATTATTGAACAGGAGGAAACGGAGAGAACGGGGAGTTGATTGTGTATTTTTCTCTGTTGCCTCTGTTACCTCCTGTTCAAATCAATTTCGTTCCTCCTCGGTGTTCTCTGTGCACTCAGTGGTAGATCTATTTCCTTATGTCCACTGCCGCGTTGCTTAAAACGATTCGCGTCGCTCTCGTCGGTAACCCAAACACCGGCAAGAGCACGCTGTTTACTGCGCTCGCCGGCGTGCGGCAGCGGGTGGGCAATTATCCGGGCGTCACCGTCGAGAAGAAGACGGGGCACGTGCACCACGAATCGCATCGATTCGAGCTCATCGACTTGCCGGGCACCTACAGTCTCGCACCGCGATCGCCCGACGAGATGGTGGCGGTGGACGTATTGCTGGGACGTCGCGATAGCGTTGGGCCGCCAGATGTGGTGCTGTCCATCGTCGATGCCGCAAACCTCGAGCGCAATCTGTTCCTGGTGAGCCAGGTGTTGTCGCTGGGGCTGCCGACGGTCGTGGCGCTGAACATGGTCGACGTGGCCCGCGATCGGAAGATTGAAATCGACGTCGACGCGCTGTCGCGACGGCTGGGCGTACCCGTGGTCGCCGTGCAAGCGAACCAGCGCGTGGGTATTGCGGCACTATTAAATGCACTGTCCACCGCCGCTCGCGGCTTAGCGCGACCAAATCACCACCCTTTTCCCGAAGTCTTCCAGCAACACGCTCGCGAACTTACTGGGTGGCTCGCCACGCGGCAACCGTTGCCACACTGTCTTGTCGAGCGCTTGCTATTAGACAGCGACGGTTACCTCGAAAGCGAAATCTTGAACGGCGCGGCGGAAGAGGGCGCGACGAAACTCCGCGAAGCGCGCGAAGCGCTGGCCGCCGCCGGCTATCCGGTGCCGGCCGTCGAAGCGATCGCCCGTTACGATTGGATCGCGCGCGTGCTGGATGGCGTCGCCCGCCGGCCGGACGACCATCAGCCCACCACCAGCGACCGCATCGACGGCGTGCTCACGCACAAGCTGTGGGGCACGCTAATTTTCATCGCCACGATGGCCGTACTGTTTTCCTCGATATTTATTCTGGCCGTGCCGCTGATGGATGCCATCGATGGCGCGATCGGCTGGCTGGGCGCGGCGGTGGAGAGCCGCATGGCGGCAGGCGCCCTGCGATCGCTCGTGGTGGATGGCGCGATCGGAGGCGTCGGCGCGGTGGTGATTTTCTTGCCACAGATTCTCCTGTTATTCCTGTTCATCGCACTGTTGGAAGACTGTGGCTACATGGCCCGGGCCGCGTTTTTGATGGACCGGTTGATGGCCGGCGTGGGCCTTAGCGGTAAATCGTTCATTCCACTCTTGTCGTCGTTTGCTTGCGCGGTGCCCGGCATCATGGCCACGCGCGTGATCGAAAATCGCCGCGATCGCCTGGCCACGATCCTCATTGCGCCGCTGATGAGTTGCTCGGCCCGGCTGCCCGTGTACGTGATTCTCATCGGCGCGTTCGTTCCGGCGCAACATTACCTGGGCGGCGTCGTTGGCTTGCAAGGCCTCGTTCTACTGTCGATGTATTCGATCGGCGTCCTCGTGGCGATTGGCGTCGCCTGGTTGTTGAAAAGATCGCTGCTTCGCGGCTCGACGCCGCCATTTGTGCTGGAGCTGCCGAGCTACAAAATGCCGTCGATTCGCACCGTGACGTGGCGGATGGCCGAGCGCGGCTGGGCGTTTTTGGCGCGGGCCGGCACGGTGATCTTCGCCGTGACGATCGTTATCTGGGCACTGGCCTACTATCCGCGCAGCGAGGAGCGCGTCGCCGGCGACATCGCGGCCCAACGTGCGGAACTGGCGGGCGACGCCGCGGCCCTCGCCGAGTTCGACAATCCCGAACAGCTCGAATATCTCACGGCCAGCTTGCATCAGCGATACAGTTTTCTGGGCAGAGCAGGGCAGTGGATTGAGCCGGTGGTGCGGCCGCTTGGCTGGGATTGGCGGATCGGCTGCGCGGCGATCGCCTCGTTCCCGGCCCGCGAGGTGGTGATGGGCGTGCTGGGGGTGATCTATCAGCTCGGGCCGGATGTCGACGTCGGCGCCGAAGGCGACCAGAGTCGGCTGCAGGATCGGCTTCGCGCCGCCCGGTGGGACGACACGGGGAGGCCGGTGTACAATCTACCGGTCGCCCTGTCGATCATGGTGTTCTTCGCGCTCTGCGCCCAATGCGCGGCGACGCTGGCCGTGATCCGTCGCGAGACGAACAGCTGGCGCTGGCCGGTGTTTACGTTTGCGTACATGACGGCGCTGGCGTATGTGGGAGCGCTAGTGACATACCAGATCGGAATTCGCTTGATTTGAAAGTATTAGCCGCGACCCCAACGGGTCGCCGGCCGATCCCGGCGATCCGTTGGATCGCGGCTATTTCAGATTGTTTATTATGGCCATGCAAGACATTCTCGCCATCCTGATTGTCATCGCTGCCGCCGGCTTCCTCGCTCGCCGCGCCTGGCAGCGCCTCATCCGCCGCCGCACCGGCGCATGCGATTCGTGTTCCAATTGCAATTCGTCCAACACCCTCAGCACTCAACCGCTGGTAACCATTTCGGAAATCATGCCTCCCGCGAAGGCGCAAAGGCGCGAAGAAGTCCGAATGTGAAGCTCGTTATCAAATCAACTTTGCGCCTTAGCGCCTTTGCGTGAGTTTCTTCGATGCCCATCGCGACGGATCGCAGTTCGGCAGCTCGGCGCGACATTGGTCATTTCTCAGCCGCGCACAAGCAATCGATCCGGCGTAAGCTCCTGGCGTGGTACGCCAAGCACGCCCGCGATTTGCCCTGGCGCCGCTCGCGCGATCCGTACCGCGTGTGGATCAGCGAGATCATGCTGCAACAGACGCAGGTGGCGACGGTCCGCAATTACTTCTCGCGATTCGTCCGCACCTTCCCAAATGTGCGCCGGCTGGCGGCCGCCGATGAGCAGGCAGTTCTCCGACTGTGGGAAGGCCTCGGCTATTACCGCCGCGCGCGGCAGCTACACGCTGCGGCACGGAAAATCGTCAGTGAACACGCCGGCCAATTTCCCCAGTCGGTCGACGAGCTGCGCGAACTGCCCGGCATCGGCCGGTACACGGCTGGCGCGATTGCCTCGATCGCATTCGACCAGCGCGCACCGATTCTGGAAGCCAATACAATACGACTGTTGAGCCGGCTGATCGGTTATCGCGACGACCCGCAATCATCCGCCGGGCAACGTGTACTTTGGCAAGTCGCCGAAGACATTTTGCCGCAAAGGAATGCGGCCCAATTCAACCAGGCCCTGATGGAGCTAGGGTCGCTCGTCTGCACGCCGAGCGAACCTAAATGCGATGCATGCCCTCTCTCTAGCCTGTGTGCGGCTAGCGCGGCCGGTATACAGCACGAAATCCCGCGACCCAAATCGCGGCAGATATACACCGAAGTGCGTGAAGCGGCTGTCGTCGTCCGTCGCAATGGCCGCGTGCTGATGCGGCAATGTGCGCCGAACGAGCGCTGGGCCGGCCTGTGGGACTTTCCAAGATTTGAGCTCGAAGCCGATGGCCCGCTGTTCGCCGCGGAGGAACTCATGAATAAACTTCGTGCTCAGACCGGCATAATATGCGGGCCGCCAACTCTGCTGAAAACAATTCGCCACGGTGTCACACGCTATCGTATCATGCTTGATTGCTATCATGCGCCGTACCTCGCGGGACGCGTCAATGCTTCTAACGGCGCGGTGGTTCGCTGGGTTCCGGTTGCCGAATTGCCGGCCCTGCCGCTCAGCACGACCGGCCGGCGAATTGTGAGCCTTGTTTAGCCGAGAGCGCCTATGTGCCAGACTCAATTGCCTCCCGAAATCCGAGATCTACCCATCGCCGCGAGACTTCAGCTCATGGAGGAGATCTGGGAGAGCATTCTGGAAGACAGTGGCCACTTCCGTCTGACCGAAACTCAAAGGTCGGAACTCGATCGGAGAATTGCCGCTCATGAATTGGATCCACATCGAAGCGCGCCGTGGGATGAAGTGAAGAAGCGACTTCTGGATGAATAGGAATTAGGCGTCAGGCTGTATCGCGCTTTGCCGCTCCCACCATGTCCAGCTCCTTCGTCGATTCGCCCGGCACGTTCCGCCCCATGCTGCGGCTAACGTTGCCGGTGCTCGTGGAGCAGATGCTACATCTATTGGTGGGGCTGACGGACCTGTGGCTGGCCGGCAATTTTCTGCCCGGCGAAGCCTACGTCGCCGCCATGACGCTGATGATTTACGCCCTGTGGCTGGTGGGCAACGTGTTCGGCTTCGTCGCAGTCGGTTCGACCGCGCTCACGGCACGCTTTGTCGGCGCGGGCGACCGGGAGATGGCCAACCGCGTGATGAATCAGTCGATGACCAGCGGCCTGATTTGGACGGCCGCGTTGATCGGCGTCGCCTTGCCGCTGGCCCGCTATTTTCCGCTGGTGATGGGTTTGGACGGGTTGGCCGCGTCGGCCGCCCATCAATACCTCGTCATTGAGCTGTGCGTATTGCCGGCGGTCATGGTTGAGCGCGTGGCCGTTGCCTGTCTGCGCGGCGCGGGCGACATGGTCAGCGGACTGGTGGTGATGGCGATCGTAAACGCAATCAACATGGTCCTCAGCTACGCCCTTTGCAGCGGCTTCGGACCCTTGCCCGCGCTCGGCTGGACTGGCATCGCGGTGGGCACCGCGATCGGACATTGCTGCGGGGCCACAATCCTCGTCGCGCTTTTGGCCGGCGGCCGAGCCGGCTTTCACCTGCGGCTCGAGACAATGCGGCCCGATTTCGACCTTATTCGCCGCATTCTGCGGATCGGGATCCCCGGCGGCATCGACGTGATTCTCGTCAGCGTTTGCCATCTGGTTTACCTGCGAATCGTGCTGTCGCTGGGCGACGTGGCCGCCGCCGCGCACGGCGTGGCGATCCAAGTCGAAGCGCTGGGATACATGCCGGGCGGCGCATTTCAGATCTCGGCCGCGACCATGGCCGGGCAATACTTGGGCGCACGCGACCTGGTTCGGGCAAGGCACAGCGTGGTCATGGCGTGCGCAGTCGCCACGTCGATCATGGTCGTGGCCGGCGCCATTTTTTACGTGGCGGCGACTCCCTTGGCATCGTTCTTCCTCGGTGGCCGTCAAATCGAGGTCGTGCCGCTGGCCGCCCATCTGCTGCGGATCGTCGCGTTCGCCATGGCGCCGCTGGCCATTTTGATGGTGCTCATCGGCGCGCTGCGCGGCGCGGGCGACACGCGCTGGCCGCTCGCGCTCAATTTGCTCGGGATCTTGCTACTTCGTGTGCCGCTGGCGATGTTCCTGGCCTATTCGATCGTGCCACTGCCTTGGGGCGGATCGCTCCCTGGCGCGGGATTGGGCGTCGTCGGCGCATGGTACGGCGCGGTGATCGACATTGTCGTCCGCTGCGGCCTGCTGATTGCCCGATTCCGGCACGATGCATGGCAACGCATCGATGTGTAGGCGTCTATCTGCCCGCACCGGCGTTTCAGTAAATTGTCGCAAAGAGAGAGCGACCATTACAGCTCACGACGACGTCGCCGCCGGATTGGCAACATGAACAAGCCGGCCATCGCAAACATCGCAAGCGAGGCGGGCTCCGGCACCTCGAGCGTCATATTGTCGATGAGCGTCGGCAGGCCATCTGACACGCCGATAATGCTCGCGGCGGTCTAGTAAGCGACGCCTATCTCGCGGCCACAGCCATCGAGATTGGCGCGGAGTTGGTGACCGCCGACCGAGGTTTTGGCCGCTGGCCTGGACTTCGCCGGCGGCATCCATTGGATGACCAGACACGAAAGCGGCGGGGATGAAACCCGCTGCTCGCTTGTTGATTCCTAGAGCCGCGACCGGGGGTGTACGGCGTAGTCGGATAGCCTGCGTCCGCGGCGAGCGAGTGCCATGATCGCCGACGCGGAGGCGAGCAGGGCCAAGCTGGATGGCTCCGGGATGGGTGTCCAGAGGACGGCGTATGGCAGGAAGTTTGCATCAATGGCCGCGCCGACGATGTTGCCGTCAGCGGAAATATCGTAAGCGTAGGACGATGTAAATGTGATCCCTGTGCTGCTCAGGAACGGATGCAGGTCGATGGTGCTGACCGCGGTGCCTTTCCATAACAGGGCATGCATGTTGTCGCCCGTCGCTGGACCGCGGCCATAACCGATCTGGCTGGTGCCTGCCACATCCTCAGCACGGGACTCAAGAAAGCCGACCGGATGCAAATCGACGGCTGTGGCCGCGCTACCGCTCCATAACAAGGCGTGCTCACTGCCGCCGGTTGACGGTCCAAGGCCATAACCGACTTGGATTGCGCTTGAAACGCCATTCGCATACGAGTTGCTAAAGCCTGCCGGATTCAAGTCGACGGCGCTGGCCGCGGTGCCGTTCCACAGCAACGCATGATAGTTGCTTCCGGTTACCGGGCCGCTACCGTAACCAACCTGAGCTGCGCCCCAGACATCGTTGGCGAGCGACGTGGTGAACCCCGCAGGATTTAAGTCGACGAAGCTTGCCGCGTTGCCTCTCCAAAGCAGCGCGTGCCTTTGAAAGCCGCTGCCCACAATCCGATCGCCATAACCCACTTGGCTTTCGTCCCAGATACCGGTGGCATATGTGCCGACAAAGCCAGGCGGATGCAAGTCGACCACACTCGCTGCGGTACCGTTCCACAACAGCGCATGATCGCGAAAGCTAGTCGCTTGGCCGTAGCCGTCTCCCACCTGGCGTGATCCGAAGGTAGCAAAGGCGTTGGTCACCCAAAAACCTGGCGGAGTTAAGTCGACCCCGCTCGCCGCAGTGCCGTTCCACAAGTAGGCGCGTGTATTATTGCCAGTCGCCGGACCGCGACCATTGCCGACCTGGCTCGAGCCCGCAACTCCAAAGGCAGCGGAATACAAGATACCTGGTGAATTCAGCAGCGTTGCGGTGTACGTGACCGCGCAAGCGGCGGGGCTCGACATTCCTATGGCCAAGAAGATCAACGCTGCGCGGACTGCCTGAGTCATGAGCATACCCTAGTGGATGTCTCTTGCCGGACGGGGCATCGTCCTACGGTGGGCAATATCGATCGACCGCTGGTATGGTCCGATTCTAATTGCGCCGCGGCTGGATTGAAAGGATTTTGCCGCTGGCGATTGAGGGACCGACAAAAAAGCGGCGGGGATGAACCCCGCCGCTGGCTATTGGCATCGGAACCGCGACCAGCGGTCGCGGCTTTATGCCAATCGATTACATGTCATAGTACAAGCAGAATTCGTACGGGTGCGGGCGGAGGGCCATCGCATCGACTTCGTTCTTGCTCTTGTAGCTGATCCAGGTGTTGATCACGTCCTCGGTGAACACGTCGCCGCGCAAGAGGAACTCGTGATCCTTGGCCAGCGCGGTCAGCGCATCGCCGAGCGAGCCGGGCGTCTTGGGCACCTCGGCCAGCTCTTCCGGCGCCAGGTCATAGATGTCCTTATCGAGCGGCTCGCCCGGATGGATTTTGTTCTGGATGCCATCCAGCGCGGCCATCATCAGAGCGGCAAATGTCAGGTACGGATTGCAGCTCGGGTCGGGGCAGCGGAACTCGACGCGCTTACTCTTCGGGCTCGGGCTGTACATCGGAATGCGGCAGCAGGCGGAGCGGTTCCGCTGCGAGTACGCCAGGTTCACCGGCGCTTCGTAGCCCGGCACCAACCGCTTGTAGCTGTTGGTGGTGGGGCAGCAAATCGCCAAGAGCGCTGGGGCGTGCTTGAGGATGCCGCCAATGGCGAACAAGCCCATCTCGCTGAGGCCGGCGTAGCCGTTGCCGGCAAACAGCGGCTTGTCGCCCTTCCAGAACGAGATGTGCGTGTGCATCCCGGAGCCGTTATCTGCAAACAGCGGCTTGGGCATGAACGTCACCGTTTTGTTGTACTTCTTGGCGACGTTCTTGATGATGTACTTGTACAAGCACATGTTGTCGCCCATCCTCACGAGATCAGCGAACTTGAGGTCGATTTCGGCCTGGCCGGCGGTGCCGACCTCATGATGTTGTGCCTCGACGCTCAGGCCGCACTCGATCATCGTGAGCATCATCTCGTTGCGGATGTCCATGAGGGCGTCGGCCGGCGGCACGGGGAAGTAACCTTCCTTGTGGCGCAGTTTGTAGCCCAGGTTCGGCCCCATGCCCTTGGCCCGGTAATCGGTGCCGCGGTTCCATTGGCCTTCCTCGCTGTCGATGTAGTAGAAGCCGCTGTTGGACGTCTGGTCGTAGCGGATGTCGTCGAAGATGAAGAACTCGGCTTCTGGCCCCAGGTAACAGGTGTCGGCCACGCCGGTGCTCTTGAGATAATTCACCGCTTTGCGCGCGACGTTGCGCGGATCGCGCGTATAATCCTCGCGCGTAATCGGGTCCTGCACGTTGCAGATGATCGCCAGCGTCGGAATTTCGGTAAACGGATCGACAAACGCCGTGTCGGCAACCGGCAACAGGAGCATGTCGCTTTCGTTGATCGCCTGCCAGCCGCGGATGCTGGAGCCGTCGAAGCCCAGCCCGTCCTCGAACACTTCCTCGTCGAGCTTGTCGACAGGAATCGTGAAGTGTTGCCAGATGCCCGGGAAGTCCATGAATCGCAGATCGACTGCCTTGATGTCCCGTTCGCGGCACATCGCCAGGACCGTTTGAGGGGTCATTGCTGCCATGAGTGAATGTCTCCAATACCAGAAGGGTGAGTAGGTGAGTATTGTAGCTGGCCTTGGACAAGGTCGACCGCCGAGCGCCTGAGCGGCGGCCGGGGTCACAGACCCCAGCTACAGTACTCACCTGACATGAAAAAGGCGGTCCGCTGCAGTCGACCGAGCCGACTGCGGTGACCGCCTGGAACCCGACATCCTAACGAATGATGGGCGGGTTGAAAACTGGCTGCAAGCCAAAATTTTCCCGGAACTGGTCGATGCGCGACCAGTTTTCCCGAAGCGTCATCCGAGCGACCCGCGCCAGCACGCATAAAGCCGCGACCGCCGGTCGCGGAAAATGCGCTATCTCACAAGAAACTACCGCCGTTTCACGAGTGCGACTCCCTCTCCGCGACCAGCGGTCGCGGCTTTATGCAAAAAACGGCACCGGCTTTTGAGCCGGTGCCGTGACTCGATGATGAGCCCGTAGGTGGTGCGAATCAACCCGTCGGCTGCAGCTCGCGCTCGGCTTTCGGCGTAATCAGCCGCAATTGGATGATGCGGTCGTCCGCCTTGGCAGGCACGCCGTTCACCACCGCGCCGATGATGCGGATGCCGACGTCGCGCAATAGCTCGGCGGCGTGGTTGATCTTCGGCATCTGGCTGTGGTCGCGGCGGACCGAAAGGATCGCGCCGTCGCTGTATTGGCCGAAGATCAGCGCGTCGGACATGCCGACGACCGGCGCTCCGTCGATGATCACGAAGTCGTACTCGTTCCGCAGCTTGTCGAACACGGGCTGCATCTGCTCGGTGGCCAGGGCATGAATCGCGTCGATGTCGCAATAGCCGGCGGTGAGCAGCCACAAACCTTCGGCATGCGTCGGCCGGATGACATCGGCCACGTCGACCTCGGCCCGCAGCACTTCGCACAGGCCGTCTTCGAGCGGCACGTCGAACAAGGCGTACAGGGCGGGGCGGCGCAAGTCGCCGTCCACCAATAGCGTGCGGCGACCGGCGCGAGCCAGGCTGGCGGCCAACTGGCTGGCCACCGTCGTGCGGCCTTCCATCGTGGCCGCGCTGGTGACCAGCACCACCTGCCGACGCTTCGACGTGGAGTCGTGCATGAGGATCGTCCGCACGCCGTCGATCGATTCGGTGAGCTGCGCGACGATCGGGTGGGCCGGGTCGAGGGCATGTCGCGACGACAGCGATGGCAACGTGCCGATGACGCGGATGCCCAAACCTTCATTGACTTCCTCCGGCCCATTCAGCCGGCGGCTGCGGAACTCCAAGTACCCGACCGCGACGCAGCCCAGCGCGAAGGCCGCCAGGCCGCCGATCGTCGAGATCGCGTACTGCTGCATCGCGCTGCTGGTCTTGGAAGCAACGGCTTGCTGCACTTGTTCGATCTGCTGCGGCGCATTCTCTTCGATCTCCAGACTTTGAGATTTCATGCTCATGTCGTTGGCGATTTGTTGAAGCTGTTCAAGCTTCACACCCAGCGTATCCAGTGCGACGGACCTTTCCATCCGCTTGTTGAGGGCCTGCATCGCTGCTTGAAGACTCCTGACGACCCCGGCATGTTGCATGCGGAGGGCGTTGAGGCCGGTCTGAAACTCCTTGGTGTATTGCCGCAGCAGCGGGTTCGGCTGGCTCATGCGTTCGCGTTGAATGCGCTGCTTCAAGGCGTTGCGATACGAGTCAACTTGATTCTGAAGATCGGCCACTCGGCGTTCGATGCCGGCCGTCGCCCGGGAGCGCCTCCCACTTCCCGAAGCCTGCAACTGGCTGGCTTGTGCCATGGCCAGCGCGGACTGCAGGTTTTGATAGGCGAGATCGGTCTGCAAAGCTTCCTCGACTTGCATCTCGACGGCGGCCGGGCCATCGAGCCGGCCCTTGACCAGCGCGTAGTCGGTCTGCATCTGGTACATGCGTTGTTCGTACGCGACTCGCTGCTTCTGCAGACTGCTAATTTCTTGCATCAACAGCTCGGTCGTGGCATCGCGCGTGGTGGCCTGCGGACGCTCCGATTCCTTGGCAATGTCAATGTATTCATCCCACTTATTGGTGATGTCATCGTTCACGCTCGTTAGACTGCGGTTCAACATGTCGCGCGTTGATAGGCGGCGCGATTTCTCCTTGAAAAGCACCTCGTCCTTGTAAGCCGCGGCCACGGCATCGACCAATCGCACCAGGTCTGCGCTATCCTCCTCGTTACCAGAAAGCGAAATGCTGAGATACTCGCCTTGCTGGGGGTAAGTAGCTTCGAGTCTCTCCGTCAACCACTCGATCGGATCCTCGCCCGCCAACACGCTGAGACTGGCGACGCCCGGCTTGCGCACGGCGGCGTTGAGCACGAACCAGCTTTTCAACGAGGCCAACTGCGTCTTCTTTAGAATTTCGTAGGCTTGTGGATTTGGCCGGCCAATGTCCATGAAAATCGATTCCTGCTGGTTCGACACGCGGAACAAGGCGGTCGCGGATGACGAGGCGGGGAAATTGAACCATAGCAGGGCCGCCGTCAGCAGACCGAGCACCAGGCCAACGCACGTCGCCAAGAGCCAACGCCGGCGCAGCGCGTGAAGCAACGTGTTCGCGTCCATGCCGCCGCGCAACACGTCTTGCGTGGCGATGGTGGGCGCGGTCGGAATGGCCAGCCCGCTGGGGGCGCCATTCCCTTGAACGACAAGGGCGTCGCTCGGCGAGAGCGGTCCGCCAATCATCGCGTGTTGGGAATCACCAGGGCGAGAAGAGTCGTCGTCGCGATGCATCATGAAACCATTCTTACGAGGAGGTGGTTGCCGGCAATCGGCCGGCGCTGTCATTCCGAGGTCCGCCGAGGAATCCGGCCGAACGCGAAGCCGCAAGTCGCACGCCAAACACGGCTCGGCTGCCGCCAGGCGGATCAAACGGGCCGTATTTCAACGCGTTGGACATAGCGTCCGATCTTGTACCGCTTGCGGCCCGTTGCTTTTTGTCATCCGCTGTCGTCATTTTTCAACACGCGTTGCGAGCCGGCTGGCCTAGCGCACCGGCACGGGGCTGACGCCGCGCGCTCCGCCAACGGGCCGGACTTGCACCGTATCGATGGGTATCGTCAGCCGTTCCAGGATCTGCAGCTCGAGCCACAAAAAGCCCAAGGCCAAAGGCATCATGAACAGGCCGGCCCAATCGTGACCGAGTTTCTGCGCAATGTGGTTATCGGGACCGACCAACCAATACAGCAGGCCGATGACTGTGATGCGGATGACGTTCACCAGCAGCGCGATCGGGATCGCGCTGAGCAAGATCACGAACTTGTCCCACCAGGGGCGCTCGATAATGAACACCATGAACACGGCCATGGCGAGAAAGATGGTGCCCATCCGCAGGCCGGAGCAGGCCTCGGCGATATTCAATTCGTTGCCGGGAATGCTGATCAGGTTGCCCTGGCGGAAGGCGGCCATGCCGATTGTCTGCAGCACAAACGTGCTACAAATGCTGGCGAGTTTCTGCAGCCCGCCCAGAATCGGGCGTTCCCACATGTTGGGCAACGGAAACATGAAGAAGAGAAAAGCTAGCGCGGGCCATGCCCAACGAATAACGTACGTGCCCCCAACCATCATGAAGATGCCGAAAATCGATGGGAGGAACGACCATCGATCGAAGGTATTGACGCCATACTCGGCTGCAAACAAGCGCCATCCCAAGCCGGCCGCGACTAATAGCACACCGA
The DNA here is from genome assembly GCA_022614705.1 of Planctomycetota bacterium. GTDB lineage: Bacteria > Planctomycetota > Planctomycetia > Pirellulales > Lacipirellulaceae > JABDGM01. The sequence continues at coordinate 24,776 of JAKEIB010000075.1, forward strand.
CCCAACGCTCATAAGCGGGCACCGGCCCAAACGGTTTCCACCTCATCCACAACAGCGCCAATGCAAACAGCGGCACGATCCAGCCGTGCGAGTAAAGGCCTTCGCTCCAGGCCGCGCGGGTTAGCGAAAGCATGTCCCAATAGGCGGCTATCAGCAGCACAACGAGGCCGCCCAAAATCGCAAGCGGCAGACGCTGCGAAGGATCCGTGATCGAAACGGGCGGCGCAACGGCCGCGGCCACGCGCGGACCTGGAGCGCCAACCGGACGTGGCGTGCCGACAGTTCGCGAGGGACCCTTCGGAAGCGGCGGAACGTTACTACTCATTGAACGAAAACCTCAGTGTCGTTATATGCGTGATGTGATGTGGTGGTGGCGCGATTGCTCTGATACTGGATGTAGCTGAACTCGCAAGAGTTCAGTCAACGTCGCAAACTTCTGAACTCTTGCGAGTTCAGCTACATCAAATCGCCTCGTGCGCACCGTTCGCGCACAACGGGCGACGATCCATGCCGTGCCGTGAAGTCTCTGCTCCCAAGTGGGCGTTCCGTGCAGCCGCCTGCCGGCGCGGAACGCATGTGACAAGTGCGGCAGCCTCTGGGCACGTGGGGAACACGGCCCCCGGGGGCTCGCCGATGTCTCGCACCGCGCGATTCAAGTGAGCGCGGACGCGTTGTATCGTTACTGCGAACCGCCGTCCGACACAGCGAACGCGGCGCGCATCTAAATGTCGAGAATATGCGGAAGCGAAAATTCTGTCAAACGGTTGGCCAAAACGCAACTTTAGACCCGGCCCGGATTTGCGCCCGCAAAGTGGCCCGCCACCCGGCCATTTTGCCTAACTGGAATGAAGTTGCGCCGAACGTCGTCAAAACGACGGTGTAGTGCAACGTGACGGTCGCGCGCAACATGCCAATTCTGCAACCTGCGCTGGCACCCGGCGCTATACGCGGCAATCGGCGGCTTTGTTCGTCCTCAGCCGCAACGCGACGGTCGTCAATAGCACGGGCGCGAGCCTCTGGGTTTATCACGGGCGGATTGACCATTGAAGCCCCAGCGGGGCGATAGCTCGCGTCCACGTTACTTCCGCCCCGTTGGGGCTTTGCCGCCGCCTCGCTACCGAATCCCGGGGGCTTTTGCCCCTGGCTATTAACTGTCGGCCAGTTGGGCCTGAAGGCAGTCGAATTTGCTTCTCCCGCAACGACTGGTCTGCCGTGCATGTAGCGACTCCTAACGCTGTCTACTAATCTTTCCCAAATTAACGCCTTTGCGGGTCAATTTGGGCCGATTGGCGGATGTTTTCCAGCCAAAGGCAAAGTTGCTGCGAAGCTTTTCCGATTAGAGAGATTATGCCGGTTGATCCGCGGGTACCGCTCGTCCCACGTTTGTGTGGCAAGCGCGGTGGATCGGCCCCATTTCACAACCGACGTGAATCGAGACACGCCATGACGCTTTTCAGACGAATCGCTGCTGTCCGGGCACTGTTGTTGGTCGCCACGGCCGTGGCCGCGAGTGGCGGTTGCACGGCGTTCCTCGAGCCGCGTGAGCCGTACCCGATCACGCCGCCGGAACCGTCGCCTTTGAGCACGGTTCCGCGGGAGTTGGACATGGTTTCGCTGCCGCCCTACGTGATCGAACCGCCCGATATTCTGTTCCTGCAGGCGGTGAGGGTGGTGCCGAAGCCGCCACATCGCCTCGAACCGTTCGACGCGATCTTGATCCGCGTCGCGAACGCGTTTGCCGATCAACCGATCGCCGAAGCGTTCTTCATCGACCCCGAGGGTAACGTCGACTTAGGCCCGACGTACGGCAAGGTGAAGGTCGTAGGCATGACGACGGAAGAAGCGCAAGCGGCGATTCGCCGACACCTCGCGCAATTAATTGAAGATCCGCAGGTCTCTGTCTCGCTGGCGGCGTCCGCCGGCGTACAGCAAATCACCGGCGAGCACCTCGTCGGCAGTGATGGGCGAGTCAACCTGGCGACCTACGGTTCGGTGTACGTAGCCGGCATGACACTGGACCAGGCGCGCCAGGCGATTGAGGCGCACTTGTCGCAGTATCTCGACAAGCCGCAGGTCGCGGTCGACGTCTTCGCCTACAACAGCAAAACGTATTACGTCATCACGCAAGGCGCGGGCAACGGCGACAACGTCGCCGAGTTTCCCATCACGGGCAATGAAACGGTGCTCGATGCCATCGCCAACTTGGGCGGCATCTCGCCCGTTTCCTCGACGCGCATTTTCATTGCTCGCCCCGCGCCGAACGGCGTCGGCTGCGAGCAGATTCTGCCGGTCAACTGGGACGAAATCAGCCGCGGCGCATCGACCGCCACAAACTACCAGATTCTGCCGCGCGACCGGTTGTACATCGCCGAGGATCCGTACATCAAGTTCGACGCTCTGCTCACGAAATACACGCGGCCGTTCGAACGGTTGTTCGGCTTCGTGGCGCTCGGTACGTCCACGCTCAACCGGATCACGCGTTTCGGTCTAGGCAACTTGTAATCGCACGGCAGACGCGGCACCAAAAAACGTAGCTGAATTCGCAAGAATTCAGAAGCTTCACGATCGGCTGAATTTTTGCAAATTCAGCTACATCCTGGGGGTAAACTATGAAGTTCGGAATCACGATTACAGTAGGCGCATTGCTTAGTTGCGCGCTCGCATCGAAAGCCATCGCACAGCCCGTGCCTTGTCAGACGTGTCAGTCGCCGGACTGCGGCTGCGAAGGTCACCCGCCGGGTTGTTGCTGCGAGGGCCTTTGCGAGCAAACGCCGCCGAATCTGCTGGCGCCCGGCCGGCCATCGCCGCCACCCTGCTGCGCGGATGGCATATGCTATCCGAATTGCACGACCTGGGGCCATTACGCCACGCGTTGGCGTCGTTGGCCGATCGAACACATTGAACTAGCTCCGAGCGTACTAGGCGTACTGCCGGCCCGGCCGCTCGGGCCGGACGTGCCCCCCTTCGCGTTGCCGCCGATCGAAGAAGAAGATCGTCGCGCGCCGCCGCCAAGCGCTCCGCGCGTGCAACCGGGCGAAGCTGAAGTTGGGACGCCGCCGGCACCCGCTCCGGGAGAGCGTCCAGAAGAAACGACGTCGCCGGCACCGGCGGAGCCGTCCGGCGGACCGGTGGGCCTGCCATCGCCCGAGTCGCTGTTCGGACCCGAGGAATCGCCTGGCGTTGCGCCGCTCGTGCCGTCGCCGAGCGAAGGCGAGACGCCGCCGACAGCCGTGCCGCTCGATGAACCGATGGGAGGACTGGATCCCCCTCCAGCGCCAACGTTCAAGGCGCCGGTGCTGAATAATCGGCCAACTGTCCGATCGGCAGGCCGGCCGGCGACGCCTGCGCCAAAGAGCAACAATCGCCCAGCGCCGCAAGACGACCCGCCGCCCGCGATGCCGATAGCGATGGCGAACTGGTCGAATTAACACTCGCGTAGGTCAGGCTGTGCCTGACCGTCGTCGAATCAGTCAGGCAC